>DATLST010000151.1:0-12154 GCA_035534055.1 Candidatus Acidiferrales bacterium
GGCGCATCGACTTTTATTCCCTTGTGGCACTACATCCTGGAGAATCAGGCGCTCGATTATTTGCGTGAGAAAGGCAAGCGCGTGTTCATCCATTCGGTGATTACCGGAGGTCAATCGTTGAACGATACGCTAGGCGGATTCGAGCAGCTCGCGGAAACGACGCGGGAGAAGAATCTAGTTGTCTGGCTGAACGAGTATTTTGGGGCAGTGTTGCAAGATGGATCGCCATTCCGGGAAATGGCTGTGTGCAAGAAGCATGCGGGCAAAGTGCATGGCTCCGTGGCGATCGTGCGGCGCACTGCGGACACCTTTGGCAGGGATGTGGAAGAGATGATTTGCCAGAAGATGACTTTTGACGAAGCGCTGAATGGGAATGGCTTCACCATCATGGCGAAGCAGCGGTTGCGGGTGGTGCAGCGGGACCTCTTCGAGCAGTTGGACGCAATTCCATTCGTGTAATGAAGGAGCCCGCCCGTGGGCGGGAAAATCTTCATGGTAAAGAGTCCGCTGAAGACGGAAGCTGTGCTCAACGTCAGCCGCATAACTGCGGAAGTTGCAGCGCGTCATGGAATGCTGGTCATGCCGGATGATCCTGCGATGCTTTTGGTGACAATGAATGAAGTGGTGTTGCAGCAGGTGTTTGGGAGTATCGAGGTCCGCACAGAAGAAATGGTCGCCGGCATAGAAGCGGTCCTCCGTTCGGCGCAACACGATGCATTGGGAAGTGTTGAAAAAGAAGCGCGGAAAGCTGGGATCGCCGTGCGTGAGGAGATTCAGAAGGATATTGACGCTGGGCGATTGCACGCGCGAGAATTAATTGTGGAGTTGAACCATGCTTACAGGCGATCCGCGGTACGCCGTTGGGTTGCTGTGGGCGTGATCGCCGCGAGCGGCCTTCTGGTGTTGGGAATTGGCTTGGGAGTGCTGCTTGCCAGGGTGCTGAAATGAGATCATTTCTCGCAATGTTGCTCTATGTCGATTATAAATGCGACACGCAACCAGGATTTCGAAAAGCGCTTTTGGTGTTTACGCTTATCTTCGTATTTCTCTTGTGGTCGCCGTGGCGACCTCTGCTTTGCCCGGTGTTCGGCGTTTGTCCTGCTCCTGTTGTGCGAGCTGATACTGCTCCCCAGCCTAAATCTCGCGGGGTAAAACACCTCAAACCACTTGCGGCAACTCCAGCTCCAATTCAAACGCCAGCGGCGCCTTCCGTTCAAGCTTCGGCCCAACCGTAGCCTCCTCGATAGAGCATTTCCAGGGGTCGTCGTCCTGACGCAGTGAGTCAGCCGGAAGCGACAGTCACCTTTGGTCGCCAGGCCATTGTCCGGAGAGCGTCATTCGCGGATTGGATTATTTCCGAGTTCACCGTCATAGGGCCGAATTTGGCAGAGTATTCTTTTCCCGTTCGGATCGATAGCTGCGGTTAACAATTTCCAGTTAAAATGACCCACGCGTGCACTAGTACCTGTATGCCCACTCTCAGCCAGAAGGAAACCATTGAAAGCGTTGCCAGCCATACTATTAGGAGAGCCCCATTGCATATAATTGTGATGCGGTTCGTATCGCAGTGTTGGTACCCGGATTCGAAAGGAATTGAACCTACATGGACAACAGCCAGCAGATAGCATTCAATTCCCGGATTTACGGACACGCCGAACTAGACGGCACGCACCGCGTCATTATTGAAAGCAAGCGCGTTGAGCAGATTCGAGAGCAGTTTCGGAGCTTCGGGGAGCCAGCGTTTGTTCGTATCCGCAAAGGGGACCTTAGTTGCGGATGCATCGTAGCAGACGTCCAACAATCCACAGAAGAGGTCATCCGAATTGATCGCTTCAAGCAGATGACATTGAAAGCCAGTGACGGAGAATCCGTATCCCTGGAGTTTTTTGCACCCGCGCCCGCTAAGCAAGTGCGATTGGGCGTGCGCTCAGAATTTTTGACGCGGGATCTTGCTCGTTTGATCGGAAAGCCTGTCAGTCGATCCGAAACGACCGCCATCTTTGCGCTTGCGGGTGAGCCGCGGCTCGTTAAGGTTCTCGACACACAACCCAGGGGGATTGTTCTTGCCGGACCGGAAACTGAGTTCACCTCAGATTCAAGTATCGAAGTTGGCGACGAGTTTCCCATCGCCTATGAGGATATAGGCGGCCTACGCCGGGAGATAGCGAGCATCCGGGAACAAATCGAATATCCACTGAAGTTTCCAAGTATATTCGACCGATTGGGGATCATGCCCCCCAAAGGAGTTATTTTATATGGACCAGCAGGGACCGGTAAAACTCTCATTATGCGCGCGCTGGTTAACGAAGTCGGAGCACACTTTTACTCCATCAATGGACCAGAGGTTTACAGCATGGCTTATGGAGAGAGTGAAAAACGCCTGAGGCATATTTTTGAGGAGGCCGCGAAGAACGTTCCGGCTTTGATTCTCATTGACGAGCTTGATGCGTTAGCCCCGAAACGCGACTCTTCCAGTGGGAGCACCGGGGAGGTCGAAAGACGGGTTGTAGCAACACTCCTCACACTTATGGATGGAATCACAAAACAGCCGGGTATCGTCGTCGTGGGTACGACGAACAGACCCAATGCTATTGATACGGCTTTACGTCGCCAGGGCCGCTTTGGTCAGGAAATTCATATTGGCGTGCCTGATGCAACGTCACGCGAGAGCATCCTCCGTATCCATACGCGGCGAATGCCCATTGATACTGATGTTTCCTTAAGCTATCTAGCTGAGGCCAGCGTAGGATTTGTAGGGGCTGATCTAGCCGCATTGTGTCGCGAAGCTGCTTACAGTGCGATGCGCCGAACGTTTTCCGAGCAAGATTTTTCAAACCTTGATCCCACCCGAATTGAAACCATCAAAGTCGGCATGAAAGATTTCACTGCGGCACTACCGCACGTTCAGCCTTCAGCCCTTAAAGAGTTCGTCGTCGAGATTCCTAAAGTTTCATGGAGTGACATTGGCGGGCTTGAAGATGTGAAGCGTCTGTTGATCGAAAATCTTGTATACCCTCTAACCAAAGCTGAGGCCTTCTGCAATGCAGGAGTCAAGCCAGCGCGTGGCGTTCTCCTGTACGGACCCCCCGGAACTGGCAAAACTCTTCTCGTCAAAGCTGTGGCAAATGAATGTGCGGTGAGCTTTATCTCCATCAAAGGTTCGGAGCTTCGGAGCAAGTGGCAAGGGGAGTCAGCAGAGAGGATAAGATCCCTATTCTCCAAAGCGCGCGAAGCAGGTCCCTGCTTGATCTTTTTTGACGAAATCGACGCCGCTGCACCCAGTCGCCGTGGTCACGAATGGTCCGGCGAGAGCGATGCAATGGTTAATCAGTTGCTTTGTGAACTCGACGGCATTCAAAGTAGCGACGGAATTTTTGTGGTCGGTGCGACTAATATGCCGGACCTGCTCGACTCCGCTCTAATGCGCCCGGGTAGATTGGACTACCGCATCCGGATTTCTCTCCCTGACCCTTCTGCCCGTCAAGCGATTTTCGCGGTTCACCTCGCCGCGAAACCCCCGATCCCGGAAATTGATCTCGTTGAACTTGCGAGCTTGAGCAACGAATTGTCTGGCGCTGATATCGCGGAGATCTGCCGAAGAGGCGCCATGGCTGCCCTCAGGGAATCGGATTTTGGCGAGCAACCGATCGACTTGCGAATGAACCATCTCCGATCAGCAATTGAGGAAATCCGCCTGAGTACACGCGGAGGAGTATGAGACACCTGTTTCTTTCAGCAATATTGTTGATGGTCTCTATCGCGCCAATGGCTTCCGCTCAAGGCTCTCATCAAAGTGCACTGGATGTTGTTTTCGTGGTGGAAAACTGCACCAGTATGCGGAAAGTTGATTTAAACCGTGTCGCACCAGAAGCCCTCAACGTCTTTGCTGGCAATCTCCCACCTGGGTCCCGTTTTGGCGTAGTTCTGTTTGGCTCGGGTACCGAGTTGGTGAAAGACCTGAAAAGCACATCGAGTCCCGGTCTTGTCGCGTCACTCGCAGATGCGCTTCATCTCATCCGCTATCGAGGACGACTGAGCAATCTGCCAGCGGGAGTCGAACGCGCGATCTACGAGCTCCATCAAAACGGACGCGGCGACGCTAAGAAGATCATTCTCATTATTTCCGATGGGCGGATAGCTACCGGAAGGCCGACGACAACTGCGGAAAATACCCGTTGGCTACTCAGCGGATTAATGGAGGAGGCAAAACGTAATGGCGTACAAATCTTCATCGCCGTCCTTGGCAAGGACGCTGACTTTCGCATTCCTGAGACATTGACACTTGCAACCGGAGGGAGTTATTTTCGAGCCTTGAACGCAGAAAGTTTGCCCGCGGTCCTCCCCAAGATCATAGACAGTTTGACGGAGGCCGCCGCAACAAAGGGCATTCAGCGTGAACAGACTCCAGCGACACCTGTCCCGTCTCGAAATCCTTATTGGGCGTGGCTCCTGTGGATAATGGCCATCTTTCTGGTCACAGTTGCGGTGGCCATACTATTTCTTTCACGCCGTTTCCGCAGACCTTCTGCCGACACAACCACGGAACACGGTCAGCCTCTGAATCTGGGGCCGCCGAGTATGCCACAGCTAAGAGATCAGGGTGGCTCAGCATTGAGAACCATAGCCGAGGCATCTCAGCTGCTGCACTCCTTGGAAGAGCAGCTAAAGACGTTTCAGGCGTTTGCGACCGAATACGTCATTGCCGCCGACAAGGCCGCAGAGTCAACTGAAGAGCGGTACTCAAGCCTTATAAACGACTGCATCTCGACGGTTGACTTTCTCGATATCATGTCGCGCGAAAAACCGCTTTCTGGAGATACCTCCCTAGCTCTCGGGCGAGCCCTGAAAAGGGTCACCAGGATTCTCGAACACGCACAGGTCACTGAAATTCCTGTGCAATGCGGACTACCCTTCGACAATGCTACCCAAGAGTACAGCTCCTCCGCCGATCGGGGCGAGCCTTATGGCGCGGTTACTAAGATAGAGAGAAAAGGCTATATGATGACCTCACCTTCCGGAGGCAGCGTGGTTCTGCGTCCTGCCAGAGTTGAAGTGAGTCGTCGGCCTGTAACGCAAGAAAGAGACCAGTCCTCCATATGAAACGCGCTCTCGGCATCGATCTCGGCACATCCAATTCCAGTGCTGCAGTAGCTTTTGACAACAAAACCATTTTGATGGCTAAAAATAAAGATGGTGGCATCGGACCTCAAGGCAAGCAGTTTCCGTCGTATGTACAATACAGCCCTTCGGGTGCCGTGCTCTGCGTAGGTGAGCAAGCACGAAGAGCGAGGCGAACAGGTTTTGTGGTTTGGGGCGCCAAACGTCTAATTGGCCTATCGTATGACGCAGCGGTTGAGCGAGGAGAGACGCGCCGTTTCTCTTATCCCATTGAGAGAGGTCCAGGCGATACCATTTTGATTCGAGCAGGATCTGAGCGGTTTTCTCCGTCCCACGTTTTAGAAGCAATTCTTCGGGAGATAAAGACAGTCGCTGAGAATCCGAGAGTTAATCCCAATCTCGGAGGCCCCTTTGACAGAGCGGTTATAAGTGTTCCGGCATATTTTAAGGCCATCCGCACTGCGCCCATTATCGAGGCCGCCAAGCAGGCTGGATTCGCAGAAGTTGACACCATCGCGGAGCCAACCGCGGCGGCGATCCGTTATGGCCTCGGTGTTGAGCGTGAAGCAACTGTACTTGTTTTCGATTTGGGTGGTGGCACCCTGGACGTTACGGTTTTGCAGATTGTTCAGGAAGGCGATACTTTTGTCTCTGGCGAACTCGGTATTTCGGGGAATGAATCACTGGGCGGAATGGATATGGACGAATTATTGTGCTCCTATGTTAAATCACAGTATCACTTGTCCGCGGATGACGCAGAGCTAAAAGCTTATTTGGCTGAGGCGGTTGAAAATGCCAAAATTCGCCTTTCAGACGTTTTAGAGACAGACGTCGATATCCCGATTCCCGGGGCCCCCGACATTAGACTCAGCCGCGAAGAAGTTCGCGTTGTGTTGGCTAAACTGTTGGAGCGGTGTCGTACTCCTATCAGGATAGCGCTGCGCCACGCCGGTATCGAAGCCCACCAACTTGACCACGTCGTACTGGTTGGCGGCCCTACGTTTATGCCTTGTGTTAGACAACTGCTCCGGGATGAGTTAATGGCTCTAGGTGCTCGTGTTGCCCTCGTTTCGCATTTGGACAGTTTTGTCACGCGTGAAGACTTTAAGCGGAACGAAGTTAGCCCGACCGAGTGTGTTGCCCAAGGAGCGGCTCTAAAAGCTGTCAAGCTCGCTACACCCGTTCTCACTGTTATTCCCGAAGGTTATGGAGTGGAATTGGACGGCGGACGGTATTCTTCTGTGATTGAAACCAAGTCTTCCTATCCTATCGCCGGCGAAAAATCTATTCTATTTCCAGATCCGAATGCAAAGCACGTATGTCTTACAGTTGTGGCAAAAATGATTGATCAAGAGAAATCCCGTGATACCGATGTTTATTATTTCGAACCGGTCGGTGATTTCAGTATAAGCGTCACGCCTGACGGCAATCTTCCTGAGATTAAATGTGCGTTGCGTGTGTCTGAGTCAAAAACATTCAGCGTAATTCTCGAAGACAAGAAAACAGAGCGAACAGTGCGCTATGACAGCGCGAATGTCCCAGCTCTAAAATCGGGAAGAATACAGCTTGAAGAGCGTACTTCAGACGGCTGGAAGCCGGAAGCAATTGAAGGGTTTCGTAGTACTTTTCAAGCGGACAAAGCGTCTTGGTCGGCTATTGATTTGGAAAAGCTGGTGGCGCTTGCGATGAATGTATTGAATAGAGCAAAGGGGCACGACAACGCGACTGTTAGAGTCGGGGCGTCTCAGCTTCACTCGCAGCTGACTCAGGCGATCGATGGTGGGCCGTCCAGCGCACCCGAGTTGGCCAACGCTATTCGCCAATTTGTATTCCTTCTTCTCCAGCCGGGAATAGCGTTGATTCAACAGCCCGAATTCGATGGCTACATCAATCAGATAACGGACATTGGAACTGTGTGACAGCCAATGATTCGCGTTCCGAAATCTTAGAATTGCTCGAAGAAGGCCACTTTGAGGAGGCCATAGGCCTTGGCTTTCTTTGGGATAGGACTGAATTTAACCGCGCTTTCCTGAAAATGTCTTCGCGCTGGTCGGCGGACGCTGAAGTCCGCACAGAATTGAATAAAGCGCGAAATGTTCTCCTCGGAGAAAACGACAGACAAAAAGGCATCCGGCTATTCGGTTTTCGCGAGTTTGATGTCGCCAGAGAATATTTTCAACGAGCGGCTTCGGAGTCAGGGGATGGTCTTGACTATCAGTGGCTCGGTAGGACGCTTCTCGAGTTGGGCCAGACCGAAGCGGCAATCCAGCAATTCACAAATGCCGTAAAAACGGATGGATCCGCAAACAATCTTCTTTGGCTTGGCTCAGCCCTTGTTAATGTCGACTTACGAAAAGATGCTCTTGTTCATTTTGCAAGAGCTGTCGAGATGCGCGGGGATGCAGTCGATCATTATTGGTATGGTAAGACTCTCACAGAACTTGGACGCCCGCGGAAAGCGGTCCGTTCTCTCAGGTTGGCGGTCTCGGGGCGGGGCTCACCCGAGGATATCTCGTGGCTTGGGCGCGCACTTGCAGCGGCAGGCTCAAAAAAGAAAGCACTTGCTGAATTATCTAAGGCTGTCTCTCTGCGTGGTTGGGCAGAAGACTGTTATTGGCTCGGCCGGACTTTAGCTGAACTTAAACGGGGAGTCGATGCTCTCCCTCACCTGCGAAAAGCGGTCTCGGCTCGTGGTGAGCCTGAAGATATTCATTGGCTGGGACGTGCGCTTTTTCAAGCTGGTTTGAAAGAAGAAGCAATCACGTATTTTGAGCAGGCCATAGAAAGCCGGGGAAATTGTGCCGACCATCACTGGCTGGGCACGGCGCTCCTGGATGCAGAGAACTTTTCTGAAGCACTCAGTCATCTTGAGAAGGCGATTGAGCTGCGAGGCGATGGCGCCGACCATTACTTTGCTGGCATCGCGATGGAAAAGCTCGGGCGCAGGGTAGATGCATATATCCATTTCAAGACGGCCGTTGATAAGAGGGGTGACGCGGCCGATTATTTTGAACTTGGGAAATGTCTGTATGGCTTAAAAGTACGCGACGAAGCTCTACTCATGTTTCAACACGCACGGGAATCCAGGAGTGACCCGCTATATTCTCACTGGGTTGGTCGAGTACTTTTGGAAAGTGGTTCTTCGCAAGAAGCTTTTCCTCTTTTGGTGGAGGCGTTTCGACAGCGTAATGGGGCGATCGATCTGCTGCTGCTAAAGCGGTGTCTGAAACAGAATCTCGCAGAAGCGACTCAATTGAGCCAATCGGGTAATCTTCTGGGTGCAGAGCGGCTGTTTAGGCGAACCACAGAGGCCATTTGGGGTGTGGAGGAACTCACCGACCAAGCCTCAGAAGCGCGGTCTGGCTGGCAGAGCGTGCGGCACCAACTGCAAAGATTTAAAACTTTTGACGACTCTCTTCAAATTTTCGAGAGGCGCGACCTGAGTTCAGCGATTGCAGCACCTCCTGCGGGTGGAACTGAAGTCCAAATCGGGGAGCTTTCCGAGATCAACGGATGTGAGTGGTTGGAGGCGACGTTGCCGGATGGCAGCGTCGGATTTATCCTCGTGTCCAACGCTCGAGGTGCCTCGGAGATGCCATCGAAGGCGGCGGAACCGGAAGTAGTGGCGATCAATGCGACTCAAGAGGCCAGTCTTGGCGAGTCCGTGCAACGAGAGACTGTGCCTAAACCTCACGCAGACAATCCTCCGTACGCTCAATTCACCGCGTGGTTGGTGTCGTCGTCTCTTCTCGCGTCAGTGTCTGTATTCGAGATGGCCGATGCAACAACTCGCGGCCAATGGGACAATACGGCAGTGGCAGTAATCGCTCTTCTTGTCGCGGCAGTTTTGGCCCGGAGCGCACAAATGGCTTGGCGTCGAATAGTCGCGGCTGAGGGCGAAGACGACGCCATGCTCAAGCGGCGTCAGCGGCGCATAATTGTCACAAGTTTTTTGATTGCAATGGTTTTATTCACCGGTGCCGCAATAGTGGGGAGTGCGATCGGTCAAAACAGAGCTGAGGCAGCACAGCTTACTGCTGACTTCAAGCGCATGATCGACATTGGTGAACGCGTATCGAAGGCTCGTAGTGCAGCGGATTCCACAATAGCGTCGTACGTCCAGATGTATGAGGATATTGAGCCAGATGTGCAAGAGCTGGAATCCACGTTGCGGCAGCTGAAGACAGAACTCGCTCTTTATGATACGAAATTCCCGGTGCAACACGACGATACTTCGAAGAGCCTTGCGGGAATAGAACAAGGACTACGACGGGCGATGATATTGAAGCAGCAAATTGAATTGGCTAAGCAAATTAAAACTCTTCCATCATCCCAGCAAATCGATGTCTGGAAGAAGGAGATGCTGCCTCTTCTTAGCAAAGAGGAAGATCTGGACAAGGCTAAGTAGCACCCTTCAGTTTAAGGGGATGAATCGACTCGACAGCCATTTCCCAGTCATGAGAGAGAAAAACGTGCTGAACGCGGCTTGACCGGAATAAATAGACTAGCCATATGAGGTCCGCAACGAGAGCCAGGGACGTGATCGCCACATTGTCCGGAAAATACGCGCTATCAATGGCTGTAGCCAGAACGCCCGCTGATACATCAGCCACCATTATCCATCGGAGGAGCTTCAACATATCCGACGTGCGCGCCTGTAGCAAGAGAGTTGCTACAGCGCACTTCATAACGAGCAGCAGAAGGCTTGGCAACGAGCTCGCCAAGAATAAGGCGAAAGTGGTCGTGCTGGTGAAGTTTTCGGGAATGTAGCTCTGGATATTAGTTGCGAAAAACACTGCACTCAGGAAGAGACCAGCGTATAGTTGCCAATAGAAGTATAGAAGCCAGCCTCCGATTTGATTCCTCTTCCGGCCGTTACATATCCACCACGCGAACAGGTAACCCGGCGAAAAGGTTGGAGAGTATTGGCTTCCGCCGCTGGCAGCAGCAAATAGAGCAAGTGGGGCCGTGAGCGCCCAAGTGAGCAAGGTAAAACGATTCAGTGTTATTTTCACCTCAGCAACCTTCTTTCACTGGTTCTATTTATTATTCTGTCATTCGGGCGCCCTGGTCAAGATTGAACCACTGCGGCCTCAACCCAGCGGCGCATCTCAGCGCAGGGAAACAGCCCTGTTTGCTGAAAGACGGCGCGTCCCCCGCGCAGGACGACGAAACTAGGAATCGATTGGACACTGAACTGCGTGGAGAGTTGCGGGCAGTCGTCGGTGTTGACTTTCAGGATCAGGGCCTTGCCAGCGGTCTCGATCGCCAGCCTCTTCACTTCCGGCGCGGCCAATAGGCACGGGCCACACCACCCTGCCCAGAAATCGATGAAGATGGGCACCGTTGCTTGGCCTACAATCTCGGCGAATGCCATTGCATCCACATTGATCGGTTCACTGTGCGGAGGGAGCGCCCGTTTGCAGGCGCCGCAACGGCCCGTGTCTGCGAGGTGCTCGGAAGGAATCCGGTTACGCTGGCCGCAAGCAACACAAGTGCGAATGATGGAGAAACTCATCGGGCTGTCCTTGATGAGCCGTGAGCTTGCTTAAGACCACGGTTCGATTTTAGAATCTCCTCAAAGAAATCGAAGGAGCCGCTTGAACCATCAATGATATCGGAGTTTTCAGCCCCGTAGAGTATATGTCCCGCTAACTCCAGCGGCTCAAAAGTCGCATTCGTAAAGAAATCGAAATCTTCCGAGACGCGATGCCCGAGTCTGAGAGCAAGAGCGATTCCGCCGTACAGCACAAAATGCTTTGGCGTGGTCTTCACTTACTTCCAGAGTGTCCTCTGCGATGGAGGAAGAATGTTGAGTTTTGGAGAGAAAGTCATTAGCCTCTGCACTTGTCTCCGATTCGTTCCCGAGCCTTCTTGATCGTCCGATCAATATACTCTTCTTGGCGTTTTCTATCTCCTTTGTGCGTGAGATCACGCGAGGCGAGGATGTTGCGCGCTTCGTTCTCCGATACGCTGTGGGCCAAAGCGTAGACGGCATAAGCGAGATCCACGCGCGTCTGGTCGCCGGCGTAGATCGGCTTCGCGCGGAAGTCCTCGATGCTTTTGAGATTCGAAAGGGACAGGCTCCGGCGACGTAAAGAGGCGGGAGGCGGAAGCTTGGATTTCTCTGCTTCATATAGACCTTTGAGTTCCGCGAGAAATGCTATGGCTTTTGAATACACCGCTCCCGTGGCCTCATGCAGCCGGACATACGGAAAGGTTCCATCCGTCCTTCGATGCTTGTCTTTGCGATTCGTAAACCCCGCGAGTCTTCCGTAGTGCCGCCAATCCGCCGAAGCAAGGTCACCGCCAAAGCGCGACGCCAGCAATCGTGCTGCAAACGTAGAAAGAGGTTTCGGCAGAATCTGTCCGTGGTGCAGCCATGCTTGAAAGTTCCCCGGAGAAGTTTCAACAACAACCGCCGGAGCAAAGCCTTCCGATTTCAAACGCTCGATGACCTGGATACTGGCGTCGTCGATTAGCGAAAGACTATGTTCGCCGGCTGGCCGTATGTAGATGTTCCGGCCTTCGGCATTTTTCAACCGCAACCAAGAAACGGAGCGAAGCAACGTACCCGTGTCCCACATACGCGAGAGCATCGCTCCGCGTGCGGCGTTCGGATCAAAGAGGCCAACTTCGAAAGCCTTGGCGCACATGGCGCGGCTTTGCTTCTCGACGGCTTCCTGGGTGCTGATCGTTGTCATTTGCTTTTTCGACTTGACAAGCGCACGACTCAGGCGTAACAACGTACCCTAGTCATAAACAGCCTGTATGTATAGTACCATTGGTTTGTATACAGCAGGGTAAGTTTAGATCGAATGGTCGGGCGAATTAGGAACACTGAATGCAAGAACTTCAGCAAGTGACCGAACGCCGCAATGAAAAGCTGGTCCGGGAACTCGGGCCGCTCGTCGCTTCCTGCCTTGAAGATCATCGCACCGAAGATATCTTGCTGAACGCCGATGGCCGGGTGTGGGTGAAGCGCACGCATCAGGATTTTGAGGTTGCGGGCTCGATGCTTCCAGCGCAAGCCTTG
>DATLST010000152.1:0-3838 GCA_035534055.1 Candidatus Acidiferrales bacterium
ATGGCGCGGTTTTCTCGCAGGTAAAGGAGAGTTCGCTGTCCGGTCGTGCCTGAACCTTGACAACTTCGTTTGCCTGTTTGCAGAGTTTCGGGAAGAAATCCCGTCTTTTTGTCTTGAAAGAAGTTGCGTCAGAGAAAACGGCAATCGAGATGGCGAGCGGCGCAATCTCTTGTAGTCCTTCAAGTGCATGTTCGAATGATGCACGGGCTTCTCGCTCTCGGACATCCTCATCGAAAAACAAATCAGGCAAGGCAGTGACGATAAGGACGTTGGCAGCAAACGCCCCAAGAACTTTCGGGACACGCCGGATAAGTTCTGTCAGTTGAAAGCAGGTAAACGCTCGGGACACCCGAATGAGGGCGTTGAAAGCAGAAGGGTCAAGTCCGCGTTCCCTCGCGAAACGCGCTATCAAGAGCGGGCTGATCTGATTCGCACCGTCGAGATAAAGAACGCGCCCTTGATTGAGCAAGATTCTCGGAAGAAAGTAGTGCGAGAGTCTCGGCATTTCCGGGCATCCGTAGAAAACAGTACAAGTGCGGTCCGGCAATACCCACGGATTGGGGTGGGCGTGCTGCCCCGTGTGCGTTGACGCGATGTGTAAGCTCATGACGGCGTACCATTGGCCCCTGGAAGCTGGCATCATCGTAGGCGAACAAAAAGCGAAATGTAAGGCAGGCTACAGGCGGGTAGTGTCCTTCGATAAGAACGAAGGCGTTGTCAAGCAACACTTCTCCAGCGCAGTGGTTTTCGCACCGCGTAGTTGCCAGAGTGGTGGAGGACCGAAGCCTGCTTGCCGCAGGTAAGCTCTGAAACTCGCACGGTGAATCAGCTTTCGGCGGATCGTTCCGCCAACCATCGATACGGCCAAAAACGTCGGCCATGATTCTTCTATCCGAACCCCGATGGAATCGGGGCGAGAGCGCCCAATCAAATTTTCGGTCTAGCTTGCGCTGACCAAGGACACTAGCGAGCTGCTCTCGACACGAACGACCTCTGGATACCCTCGATTCGTGCGCAGCATCCAGTAGAGTCGAATCGCCAACTTCCTAGCCGCCGCCACCTTGGCCACTCCTTTTGCTTTCCTGTGGCAGCGATGCAAATATTCATTCCGAAATCCGGGATCGCAGCGCACCGCAATCTGTGCCGCCTCCACCAACAGCATCCGCAGGAACCGGTTTCCTTGCTTGCTGATCGAGCCCAGCCGCTGCTTCCTGCCCGAACTGTACTCCCGCGGAATCAGCCCTAGATAACTGGCCACCTGCTTGCCCCGCGGAAAACGGTTCACGTCTCCCATCGTCAGCACGAACGCCAGCGAGGTGATCGGACCCACGCCCGGCTGCGTCATCAGCAGCCGCGCTTTTTCGTTTTTCTCCGCGGCTTCCATCACCGCCTGATCGAGCTGACCGATCTGCCCATTCAACATCTCTCGTATCTTCAACAGGTCTTCCCGTCGCCGACTGGTCCAGGGCGCCAGCGGCAACTCGCGCAGCACTTGCTCGCCCGCTTTGCTCCACAGCTTGCGCTTTTTCGTGATGCCCCGGTTCATCGCCAGGTGCTGCAGTTCGTTCTTCACTTGCACGCGAATCCCCACCAGTTTGTGCCGATGAATCAAAAGATGCCGCAGATCTTTTTCTTCACCCGAAGGCGTCCATATCCGCGGAAACCGTCCTTCCAGCAGCAGTTTTAAAATCAGCGCCGCGTCGCGACGATCATGCTTCTGCTGCCGCACTTCACAGGCGCGAATCTTCGCCGCATCTCCAATCCACAGCTCGTGCCCGAGTCGCGTGACCATCTCCACGAACCACTGGCAGTTCCCCGTGGACTCCATGCCGATCAACGCCGGCCCCGGGAGCTGCCGGTAAAACTTCTCCACTTCTCCCGACGCATGATCCAACTTCCTTTCTTCCGTCTCCCCAGTGAGCGTGTCCAGCCAACAAATCTGTTGCCAACTGGGGTGGTAATCACATCCTATAATCATCATCGAAGGTCCTTCCTACCGAATGCTTCGGTCCTCCAACCCAAAGCATACTCGGCTCGTGAACGGAGCCTTCGTTCTTATGCAATCAAATTTCGCTCTAGCCGCTTTGCGCCGAAGTCTGTCCATTGACATTTATTTCATGCTAGAGTTATTAGCGGAAAAAATCATATGAAACCGCGCCTGGCAGGGGATACGGACGACGATCGGAAAGCAATACGCAAGGAACTTATAGAAGCGAAAGCGATGCTCGGCAAGCTGATTGACTCACGCGCGGACAAAATCCTCAAGAAGCCGAGAAACGAACTGCCCACTTCTGTTCCCGCATTGCAAGGTGGCCGCCCGGAATCAAAGCGCAGAAAGTTCTAGGCACGCTTCGGTTGATCTTACAAAGAATGGGCACGGATCGTGCACCCGTGGAGCAGCGGAAAATTCTAGTTTTCTCTCTCCCGATCAAACACGTTTTTGCATTCGCTTTTGAATTGTCGACCGTTCGCGGTTCTCGGAAATGGCTTCGATCCGAGCGCTTTTTTTGCAACCTCTTCAAAAGTCAACGTCGGGTTGTCCCAAGCGTAGTCATTGAATTGACCGACTACTTCGATTTGCGCGAAAGACAGTCTTGCGTGGCTCTTGGATTTCTTCGCTTTCGAGGCAGCCATGACGAGAGTGTACCACCAGCCGGGCCGGTGTAGAATCGCGGGACGATGGCAGACATTCGCATAGGCACCAGCGCCTTCACCGCCGAAGGGTGGGTTGGTTCCTTTTATCCCGAGGGCACGCAGCCTCGGGATTTCCTGAGCTACTACGCGACGAAGTTCGACACGGTTGAACTAGACAACACATTTTATCGCACGCCTGCGCTCTCTACAGTCCAAGGCTGGAATACGAAGACACCTTCGGGATTCATCTTTGCTGCAAAAGTGCCGCAAGTTGTCACTCACGAAAAAGTGCTCGTCGATTGCGAAGATGATCTCAACCATTTCCTGAAAACGATGGATGCCCTCGGTGATAAGCTGGGTCCACTCCTCTTTCAGTTCGGATACTTCAATAAATCAAAATTCAAGAGCGGGGCGGAATTCCTGGCACTCCTGAAACCGTTTTTGAAGAAGCTGGCAAAGGGCTACAAGTTCGCAATCGAGATTCGGAACAAGAATTGGCTCGATCTCCGGTTTGTGGATTTGCTGCGAGAGCACGGCGTCGCTCTGGCGCTGATTGACCAAGGATGGATGCCCAGGCCGTGGGAGATGAAAGACGCTCCCGACTTGATTACTGCTGACTTCACCTATGTTCGCTGGCTTGGAGACCGAAAGGGCATCGAGGAAAAAACGAAGACTTGGGACAAGATCATCGTGGATCGTCGGGGCGACCTCTTGGAATGGGTAAAGCTTTTAAAGAAAGTGCACAAGCGCCGCATACAAATCCTGGCGTTCGCAAACAACCATTATGCGGGCCACGGTCCCGACACAATTAGGCTCTTTTCCCAATTATGGGAAGCGCGCGATTGAAATCGTTGCGCGGTGACGCAGCCTCGTCGATCGTGCATAATACCCTCGGGAGATTAAGGTACCTCATCTAAATTTTGGGAAAAACGAAAGATCCCGCCGCCGTTAAGCTTGGACGGAAGGGTGGGAAGGAGATCGCCAAGCGCGGCCCTGAATACTTCAGGCAGTTACAAGCCAAGCGCAAGAAGCACAAAGGCGGCCGGCCTTCCAAGTCCAAGAAATCCGCCTGAGAAGCTCATTGAAAAACAACGAGCGTTCGTTGTATAATTATACACAGTGCGAAGTGCAATATGATAATTGGCGACCGCCTACGCGCCGTACGTGAAGAGAAAAAGCTGTCCCAAGGGGATATCGAAAAGCG
>DATLST010000153.1:0-2263 GCA_035534055.1 Candidatus Acidiferrales bacterium
GGCAGGCCCTTCCAGCAGCCCGACAGGAGATCCTCCAATGAGGGCGGCGCCGTCTGGTTGCGCGCGTAGTATGATTCCTTCGTCACGCGTCCCGACGGATCGACCTCGAGCGCGTCGTGATAAGCGAGCACGGTTTCCGGATATTTCTCGAACAACGGCATCGTGCGCTCGAGTTTGGTCGTCAGCCATTCGTCGTCCGCATCGAGCAGGGCAATAAACTCACCAGTGGACGCGGCGATCGCCGAATTGCGCGTGGCTGAATTCCCGCGAGGCGGCAAGTGTTGAGCCACGATGCGGCCGCGGTAGCGCTCCATCACCTGCGCCGTTGCGTCCGTTGATCCATCGTTCGCGACGACAATCTCGACCTCGCCCTGATAGGTCTGCGCAAGCGCACTATCGATCGCGCGGGCCAGGAAGCGCTCGCCGTCACGCACCGGAACGATCACTGAGACTTTTGGCAGCACCCGTTCAACCCCCTTAGGCTCTCCTCTGACGAAAGATCGAAATCTATCGGCGGCAGCCTTGGCGTCTACCGCGTTGCAGCCGCGGTTGACGCGGTAGCTGAGCACCAAAGAACCCTGTCGGTGAGCTTTGATTCACGCCCAAGTTTCATACTCGGCGCGACCCCGGAGATTTCGTTCAGGCATCACTCTGCCGCTCCCTCAATTCTGACCGACGCGAATGGAAGCGTTTCGCCCGCATAGATCTTGATGGCCTTGCGATCATTGCCAGTGAACAGAGCATTCCACGCGGCGGCATACATACCCACGATGGCCGCGACCACCATCAGGACCTTGACCTCGATGGGAAGCGAAAACAGCGCAATCGACATGGTTGCAAACGCAATCAACACGAAGGAGCCGAGCCGCATCGAGACGCCGCCGCGCGAGGGCAGAACCACCCTCACTGTCGCCCAGTGCGCAAGGGAATCAACTACCGCTCGAGCCAGACAGGCGGCTGCTGCTCCGTCAACCCCGTACCTTCGAATCATCACTACTGCGAATCCCAGGTAGGCCGGTAGCAGCACGGCGTGAATCTTTGCATTTATGTCTGGCCGGTGCGCGGCCGAGACCAATGTGCCCGCGATTCCTCCCATACCGTCCGCCAGGACTGAAATGGCCAGAAACTGCAGCACTACCGCACCGTGGGTAGCGAAGTCAGCTCCTATCCACAGCGTGAGCAATTCGCGTGCAAAGACCACGCACACCAGCAGGATCGGAAACGTCACCAGCAGCGTCAGCTTGGCTCCACGCGCGAAGAGCATCCGCGCCCGTTCGCGATCTTCGGCCAGGCTGTGCGCAAAGGCCGGGTACAGGACTGAGAAGATCAGCGCGGGGACGAGGCGTAGCTTGTTGAGGATGCGCACGGGAACAACGTAGAACGCCACCGCGCCGATCGAGATCATGGCCGCGATCATGAATCGATCGGCGGAGTGGGTGAGAAAAGAGAAAATATTGGAACCCGTCTCCCATCCTCCGAAAGTAAGCAAACCTCGCACGAGCGACGACTGGAACCGGACGTCCCTGGTAAGGCCAGGTAGCGCACGCGTGCAGCACACGAAATAAACCAACCAGGTCACCACGTTATTCAACAGCAGCGCGCCGATAATCACCGCAATGTTGTGCGAGAAAGGCAGTACCGCAAGCGGGCCTAGTGACGAGACAATAGCGTTGGGGCTCCGCACCAGGCTTATCATGTCGAAGCGCTGGTGCGCTTCGAGTATCGCTCTGAGCCCATCAATGCTTATGCAGAGCGGCAGTCCGATAGCCATCAAATAGAAGGCGATCAGCGCTTGATGCTGGAGCGCGGGCGGAATTTTCAGAACATGATGAACCAGAAACGGGCAACTCGCCGCGAGTATGATCGCGCCAACCGTGCCAAACGCCGCCTTCAGTGCGAGGCCGGTCCAGAATAGCGACGGCACCTCGGCTTCGCGCCCACTCCCGAGCAGGTCGGACGCGAACTTGGTAATCGCGCTGTTGACTCCCAAATCGAAGAGGCTGAAATATCCGAACACCGTCCAGGCGAGCGCGATCACTCCGAATCGCTCGATGCCGAGGTGATGGACCAGAATCGGCATCGCGATGAACGCGGCGACGAGCGGGCCGCCCTCGCCGATGCCGTTCCATAAGACATTGCGCGCCAGGAGGCGGCCGCTGGTCAGCGAAGTCTCGTTAGCGGTACGAACTTCTTCCATTGCAATAACAGCTACGGAAGTTCCTCGGCGGCATGACTAAGCCCACCGCTTGCAGCAGCCTTATTC
>DATLST010000154.1:0-3512 GCA_035534055.1 Candidatus Acidiferrales bacterium
CCTTGCTTTATCAACTCGGCCTCAGCCTCCCGGAACGGTTGAAGTCTCTTTCAAAATGTAGTGCAGACTCGGCGATCGCCTGACCTCATTCTGAAAGAGTTAGGTGGTTTCCCGACAGTCCCGTGACGAACTTCGGTTAGTAAGGACTGGGCAAATACGAGATCGCGCGGAGTGATATCCGTCTTGTTGGCGCTCGGGATTGGTTTCTACGGCCGCTCGCGTAGGGCAACCAGATTCTCACCGACCGGCACGCCGTTCGCGACTTTGACGTGCAGTAACGCCTCAAACGGCTTCGGTTCGCCCGACGCTGAAACGGGGAGCCGCAGCAGTAACTCCTCAATCGAGCTTTGCCGGCAGACGTAATCGACCGCGCCCTGCGTGCCGAAGGTGGTCGTCCCGGCGAGAATCAGCACGGATCGAGCCGGATTCAATCCCGGCATGAGTGCGACGACGGCATAATCCTCCGTCATTGGGTCCGTTGCGCGGCTGGCCAAGAAGTCTCTCTGTTCTCCAGGATTGGGATGCACGCTGACGATCGCCAGGTCGCCCTTCCGTGGGCCTGACTTGACCCGCTGAAAAACAAACTCCTTGGTGCTGAGGATCACCCGCAGTGTCAAGTTCTCCGACGGCGAGCCGAGAAAAATCAGGTTATTGTTCTGCGCGTCATCGAGCGTGAAAAGCTGCCCGCGCTTCACAACAATCTGGCGGTGGAACAGTGTAAACACGCGGTCCAGATCATGCACCGCCATCACTTCGCCGACGCCCGTGTACTGATCGAAGATGAGACCTCGCGAATCCGTGGCCGGATTGAAATAGCGCAAGCCCGTTTCCGGCCGCCCCACGAAATTCGCGTTGCTGTAAATCACCAGCGGATCTTGCGGATCGGCGACAAATGGTTTCCAAAAGGATCGAAATGCGCTGGGAATTTCGTCGGCCTGTTCCGTCGCAATGGCGGAAGGCGTTCGACGAGCGCTCCACAGCGAAATGATCCCGGCGATGGATGCAGCCAGCAGGACCGCCAGGGTAGCTGTCGCCCAGACCCATTTTCGCGCTGTGAGCGCTGCCGTCGCGCCGTCGCGCTCCGTGCCCGATCCATTCGCGGACATTTTCGCCGCACCGTGCGCCCGGTAATGGAAAGAAAGAGCGTGCGTGCCTTTTGGCAGATCGACAAGAATTTCGTCCTCCGCACCCTCCGAGCGGTAGTATTCCCCAAGCTTCATGCGGAGCCGCCCCAATTGCACGCGCACAGTCGAATCCGAGTGCGGATCGAAATCCTCAGCGCGCCCCAATGCCTCGGTGGCGATTTGATATTCGTTGAGCGCCGTGGTCGGTTGTTCCAGCGTGTGAGCAGCGAGATAGCGAATCAGTTTGCATAGGGATGGCGACCCGTGCAGGGCGGCACTGGAGCAGATCCGATCGATCTCGCCTAGATGGCGATCCCTTTCAGACATCGGGCGTCCCTGTTACACGCATGTAACCTGAAGTTAACAAACTCGCTAACTTTAGGCAAGCCAACGGCTTGCCTGCGTAACTGTATCATTCTGCTGGGAACTTGCGCTGCAGTAGTGGCTTGCATCAAATTGTGACCGGTTTTAGGGGTGTGGCTTAGGTGCTTGGGACGCGCGTGCGCGGACATACTCATTATCTTGCCGAGTCCACAAACACCTGGTCTAGCGTTGCGGCTGCGCAATTCTATTTGTATGTTTGATCGGGATGGATTCCGATCAGATTCCGGTAAGGCCGGTGCTTCCCGCTGCGGATCTGTCGTGGGAGCCAGCAGTTATTTCGCCGATCTCTGGCGGCACAATCTACTTTTGAGAAACGCGTTTTGAAAAAGTGGAGGTCTGAACGTCATGGTGAATACGAGGAATGCAACGGTGAAGAAACTATTCGGCGCGACAGTTGCTCTTTTTCTAGTTCTTGCCGCGATGCAGGTCTCCAAAGCCCAAACAACGACCGCGCGCCTCCAGGGGACTGTCACGGATCCCTCAGGCGCCGTGTTGGTTGGAGCAGCCGTCAACGTGACGGATTTGGATACGGGTGCTGTCACTGCCGCAAAAACGGACAGTGCTGGCATGTACGTCATTCCTGCGCTGGCCCCGGGTCATTACCGCGTCGAAGTCAGTCAACAAGGATTCCGTAAGGACGTTCGCGCGCTCACACTGCAGTTGATGCAAGTCGCGGTAGTGGATTTCAAACTTGAAGTCGGGGAAGTCAGCGAATCCGTGACGGTTACCGGCGGCGCACCTCTCGTCGATGCGGCCGACTCGACGATCAGTCAGGTAATCGTGGGTCCGCAAATCACCGATCTACCGCTCAACGGCGGAAACTTCACGCAGCTTGCCACGTTGATGCCCGGCGTCACGCGCGGCATACCGGGCGGACAAGCGACCGGTGCCGGAAACAACGCGGAAACCTTCCGATACGGCCAGGAGGGAGGCGCATCGTTGGCCGTGAACGGTTTGCCGCCGCAGGCCAATAATTTCATTCTCGACGGTATCGACAACAACGAGTCACTCGTCAACACCATCGTGTTTTTCCCGCCGTTCGACGCCATTCAGGAATTTCGCATCGACACCAGCGTGGCGCCTGCCGAATACGGCCGCGCTGGCGGCGCCATCGAAGTGACCTCACTGAAATCCGGCACAAATTCATTCCACGGCGATGCGTACTGGTTCCATCGCGACCAGACTCTCGATGCCAGAGATTTTTTTGATTCGACCAAGCCCTCGTTCGCCCGTAATTTCTTCGGCGGTGCAGTGGGTGGTCCGATCATTCGGAACAAACTGTTTTTCTTCGGCGACTATCGCGCCTTGCGCCTCAACCAGCCGGGAGAAAGCGGCGTGGGAACCGTGCCGACGGCTTTGATGCGCCAGGGCGATTTTTCCGAGCTCCTCTGCACCGGGAATCCGACGTGCGCGGGGACTGGTTTGGGCGCGCCCGTTCAAATCATTGATCCGACCACCGGCACGCAGTTCATGGGGAACGGTTCACAGCCGAACGTGATTCCCACTGGCCGCATCAACACCGTGGGACAAAACTATCTGAACGCGTTTCCACAACCGAATTGCAGCGCGGCCACGGACTCGCGCTGCACTTCGATCATCAATAATTACGTGAATTCAAGAGACCTGATCGAGAACTGGAACGATTTCGACGTTCGCGTTGATTTCGACCTGAACGCGAGTAACCAGTTTTTCGGGCGCTTCAGCCGCGGACGCGCTAACCAGACCAGCACTACATTCCTGTCGACGCTTCCTTCGGGCTTTGGATCTGGCATCAACTTCAACCACCCCTATGGATCGTCGCTCGGCTGGACGCACATCTTCGGGTCGAATGTGATTAGCGAAATGCATTATGGCTTCGTCCGCACGAGCTACGGATATACCCCGCCGGATCAAGGCGTGGCGCTGTGCACCAAACTCGGAATCGTGAACTGCAACACCAGCCCGCTGCTCGGCGGCATCGCGTTGATCGGTGGTTACAACAACCAGATCGAATACACGGGAGAC
>DATLST010000155.1:0-11065 GCA_035534055.1 Candidatus Acidiferrales bacterium
CACCCGGAGCGCTTCGTGCGAAGCGCTCCGAAACCACACCAACTCCCCGGCGAAGTCTGGATCAATAAGCCGGACCAGCACACATGAAAAGCTCACTAAATTCCGTGAGCACCTGTCTCAAAGTCGTTGACACGCGCCGCATCGACTTGAACCCTTTCTTTACGGTGCCCACAAACACACTCGGATAAGGATAGTTGAATCCGCGAATGGCGAGTAACCACAAATTAAAGCTGACACGTGTTACATTCTAATACTGATTCAGACGCGTGGCCAATACCGAGTCGCGATCCGCTAAGAATCGCCAGACAGATGCACCGTGACACTTGAAGCACTTCTGACATTCGCCGGAATTCTAGTGGGTGTTTTGGCCATCGCTCGTCCTGTTCAACGTCACTCGTTATTCTTGTTCGGGTCCGTGTGGCGCTTAGTCCCGGCGATTTTTATATCCTTCTTCCTGATTTTCTGTCGTGATGCCCCGCTTGGTATGAGTTCGCCATTTGGATGGCCTCTTCCCACAGTATTATTCGGCCTCACGGCTGGGGCCTTCCTTATCCCGGTCTTGGCAGCGGTGTGGAGTTGGGCTTCATGGCATCGGGCTAAACTCACCGATAGAAGGATCAAGCACATTGAAAATCTGTTCCAGGCGGCTCTTCGCGAGCGCGAGTTCGATGAAGTCGAAAGGATCGTTCGGAAGAATCTGCGAAATTTAAATCGGCTGCCTGCAAGCGCCGTTTCCGTTCTGTTCGATAGAGCGATGGTCACGGCGCTAGTGGATTCACATTCGCTAGTGCACCTCGAATTGCTGTCAAACATGAGTTTTCTTAGACTTGAGACGGTCGGGTTTGCAGAAGTAGACACGGTTGTTCGCGTCCTGTTGCGATCTGAGGTATCACCGCTGCGGTCTGCCGTGCTCAAAAGATACGGGGGCCAGGAACATATCAAATACACCGAGGAAGAACAGGATTTGATGGAGAAAACATTCGAAAAGCCTGCATGGTACACATTGGCAGGCGCTCACTATCCGTTGGTAATTTCGGCTGTGGAAGCACTACGAACCGGAAAACTCGATGACGATTACAATGATGTCGGACGTGATTATGAAGCTGACCAGGGGATCAGCAGACGCTCACATTGTCCAGTCTACCTTGCTGAGAAAACTGAGGTAATTGCGATTGAATGTGCTATTGAGAAAAAAGTCGAGGCAGACTTGTATGTTTCGGACCTATGGGACATCTTCCGGGCAGTGCTCGAACGGTCCAGGTTCAAAGAGACTATTTGGGAGAGCCCACTCAGCCATCCAGAGTTTCCAACACCCTATGCCTATCTTTTGTATGAGATCAACTTTGACCTGCGTCGTTTGTCGGCTAGCACCGTACTCGCATCAATTTCGAACACTCAACCCCCGAGGGCAGAACTCAAAGGTCGTTTCCCTGGGGATTTGGCACAGACTTGGTCCTTCTGTGTTTGGAACATTTCTGGGTCGAAAGGTCAGGTAAGCCCAGATTTTCGTAAGTATGCTATCAAGCAGTATTTGCTATTCATTCTTGAACTCGGTTGGGGACCAAGTGAAGTTGGCGCGGGCATAGAAAACAGCACTGTTGGTCTCGATGCGTGGCGTGATTTGTTCTTGCGCGAATTACAACATCGCTTTGCAGGCGATCCGAGCGGCAAGGAAGTACTCAAAGAGGCGCTGGAGTCCCTGGATGAGGGCAAGCGGTACGTGTCTGATGGTCTGGACTGGCTAAAGGAGAAGTTGTTTGGTTCCTCTTCGACCAGGTGATCTTTCGGCTCCATTGAGTCTGAGTCGGATATGACGCTCTGTCCGCGATCAGAAAGCCCGTAGGGGGCTTGGGGCTTATGGGCACACAAGCAGATATGACTGTTCAATATCACCGGTACTTATTGACATCTACCGAGTATTTGGTACACTCGACTTGGGGCAAATCCCATGGAATCCAAGTCAAATCGCCTACTCAACCTGGCTACCAAGAAGCAGATCATCCGCGCGAAGGACGTGTTCGCCCTCGGCATCCCGCGAAACTATCTGCCCAGACTTGTTCAGAAGGGCGTTCTCAGAAAGGTTGGACGCGGTCTTTATGCGTCGAACACATCCCCCGTCACTGAGCATCTGTCGCTGATCGAAGCGGCATGCAAAGTTCCCAGAGGAATAGTTTGTCTCCTTTCCGCCCTTCAATTTCATAAATTCACAACACAATCCCCACACCAAGTCTGGATGGCCATTGATGTCAAAGCGTGGACTCCTTGCATAACCACTCCGCCGATTCGCTTTATGCGCATGTCGGGACCAGCTCTGCGTTTTGGGGTGAAGGAATATCCCGTTCGTGGCGGAACGCTCAAGGTCTACACGCCAGCAAAGACTGTGGCAGACTGCTTCAAGTTCCGTAACAAGATCGGCACGGATGTCGCCATCGAGGCCCTAAAGGAGTGTCGGCGTCTCAAGAAAGCCTCCATGGACGAGCTATGGGACGCCGCCAAGGTCTGCCGCGTCGCGAATATCATGCGACCCTATCTGGAGTCACTCTAATTGCGCGATCCAAAGCTCAAGAACATCTCCGCCTCGATTCGACAGAAGCTGCTCAACCTCGCACGAGAGAGGAATGACGACTTCGGACTCATACTCACCAAGTATGGCCTGGAGCGAATTCTCTTCCGGCTCAGCAAGTCCAAGTATCGGGAAGTGTTCATACTGAAGGGTGCTCTGCTCTTCGAACTCTGGACGACGCAGCGGTATCGCCCCACCCGAGATGCTGATTTTTTGGCGAACGGAGATAATGCTCCGGAGCGATTCGTTCGCATATTCCAGGAAATCTCGACAGTCGAGGTGGAAAATGACGGTTTGCGTTTTGATCCCAAAACGGTAAAAGCGGAACGCATCAAGGAGGACGCTGACTATGAAGGCGTCCGGGTCACATTCACCGCGTTCCTGGAGAAAGCGCAAATACCGATACAGATCGATATTGGGTTTGGAGACACGGTAACACCAGGCCCGGTCGAAATGGAATATCCGACACTGCTGGAGCCTCCCAGCCCCCGTCTCCTCGCTTATCCTCGCGAAACCGTAATCTCGGAAAAGCTGGAAGCCATGGTGAAACTCGGCATCGCGAACAGCCGCATGAAGGACTTCCACGATCTGCACAGCCTTGCCATCACTTTTGAATTTGATGGGAAAACGCTGGCTGATGCTGTGCGAGCGACTTTCAAACGACGCGGCACGGAATTGCCAATGGGAAGCGTCCCCCTCGCGTTCACACCGGAATTCTATGAAGACGAAAACAAGATCAAACAGTGGAACGCCTTCTGCAACAAGAACAAATCGTACGTTCAGGAAACGAACTTCGGAGACGTTGTCGCTCGCCTTGCATCGTTCCTCGGTCCTGTTATCAAGTCGGTGCAACAGGAGAGAACCCTGGACAGCGCGTGGACGCCCGCCCATGCGTGGCACCCCACTCCCCCCCCATAGCCTCGTGGCTGCGTTCTAGTGCCGTTCGATCTCCGATTCACAACTCTTAGGTCACCCTTCACCGGGACCGGAACGGGACGGTTGCGTACTTGTACAGCCATAGTCGCTTGCTTAAATATTATTGGTCCTCGTTCGCCGAACCGGCGGCGACTGGTGTAACTTTTGGTGGTAGTATCGCCGAGACAATCCGGTTCCGATTTCATATATCAAGCTGAAAGAGAACGCTTTAGGCTGGCGGCTGCGAAACTGAGACATGGATAACCACTTCTTTGAACGCCCCATTCTGAACTCGCCGTACAGCTACCCGGAACGGCATTGGGAGCTTGATAGCGAAGGGCAGCCCACCCAAAAAATTGTTGAGACTCGGCGTCGTGCAGAGTTCATCACTCCGATCCCGAAACCCAAGAAGCAAAAGCGAAAGCCGAACCAAGACGCGCTGATTTTTGACGAAGGCAAGGGCCTTTCCACCCAAAAGCAACAGTACGACCCAACTTCAATTATTAACGATCTTCGTTTTCAGGTAGACCAGTGGCGGAAGCTTCCGAATCCGACCGACTGGCTTGTGACGCCGGAGACCGAACGACTCCTCCAACACTGGCGTCATCACAATTTCAACACGTTTCGACCGTTCTTCTGCCAAGTTGAAGCCGTCGAGACGGCTATTTGGTTGACCGAGGTTGCTCCGAAGCTGGGGAAGATTGGGAAAGGTTTTATTGAGAACTTGGCAAATGCAAACCGTGACGCGAATCCTGAACTCTTGCGCCTTGCTTTGAAACTCGCAACTGGCGCAGGCAAGACCACAGTTATGGCAATGCTCATCGCGTGGCAGACCATAAACGCGGTACGTCGGCCCAACAGTTCACATTTCACTCGCGGATTTCTGGTCGTTGCACCTGGCCTCACGATTCGCGCCAGGCTCCGTGTTTTGCAGCCGAACGACCCCGACAGTTACTACGGCAACCTGGAATTGATCCCAGAGGAAATGTTGGGCGATCTCGAACGAGCAAAGATTTTGATCACCAACTACCATGCGTTTAAATTGCGAGACCGGATGGAGCTTTCCAAAGGAGGCCGATCACTCCTTCAGGGAAGAGGACCAGAATTGGAAACTCTCGAAACCGAAGGGCAGATGATTCAACGGGTCATGCCCGATCTGATGGGTTTGAAAAATATTATGGTTCTGAATGACGAGGCCCATCACTGTTATCGCGAAAAACCGGGAGATGCTGATGAACCCGACCTCACTGCTGAGGATAAGCAGGAAGCAGAGAAAAATAGTGAAGCGGCACGTCTGTGGATTAACGGCCTTGAGGCTGTCAAACGCAAACTCGGGATAACGCAGATCGTCGATCTTTCTGCGACGCCTTTTTTTCTTAGTGGCTCAGGCTACGCCGAGGGAACCCTGTTTCCGTGGACCGTGAGTGATTTTTCGCTGATGGATGCCATTGAATGCGGCATCGTGAAGCTTCCTCGCGTTCCAGTCGCTGACAACATCCCAGGTGAAGAGCTTCCCGTATTCCGGAATCTCTGGGAGCATATCCGAACGAAAATGCCCAAGAAGCGCCGGGGCAAGTCAGAAAGTCTTGATCCACTTAGCCTTCCCGTGGAATTGCAAACAGCATTGGAAGCGTTATACGGACACTATGCGAAGACGTTCGACTTGTGGGCTAAGAGCGGTATCAAAGTGCCTCCATGCTTCATCGTGGTCTGCAGTAACACAGCGACCTCGAAACTCGTATATGACTACATCTCTGGCTTTCATCGAGAGAACGAAGACGGGTCTACCACCCTGGAAAACGGACGGCTCGCGCTCTTTCGAAATTTCGACGAGCATGGCAATCAACTCGGACGACCGCGTACGCTTCTAATCGACAGCGCGCAAATCGATTCGGGCGAAGCCCTGGACGACAAGTTCCGGGATATGGCTAGCGACGAAATCGACCGCTTTCGGCGAGAGATTCGGGAGCGTACGGGAGACCAGCAACAGGCAGAGAATCTCACAGACGAGGATTTGCTACGCGAAGTGATGAACACGGTCGGTAAAGCAGGACGGCTTGGCGAGGCCATCCGTTGCGTTGTATCAGTCTCAATGCTCACGGAGGGATGGGATACAAATACCGTTACTCACGTGCTTGGCGTACGAGCATTCGGGACGCAGCTATTGTGTGAGCAAGTTATCGGGAGGGCTCTACGCCGCCAATCGTATGAGCTTAACGAGGACGGGCTATTCAATGTCGAATATGCCGATATTCTTGGAATTCCATTCGACTTCACAGCGAAGCCAGTCATCGCTCCCCCACAGCCACCTCGCGAGACGATCCAGGTCAAAGCATTGCGGCCTGAACGCGATTCTCTTGAGATAACATTCCCACGGGTTGCTGGCTACCGGGTTGAATTACCTGCGGAACGCCTAAGTACGGAATTCACTGCCGACTCTGTGTTGGAGCTGACCCCTGATCTAGTCGGCCCGTCCATTACCAGGAATTCTGGCATTATCGGTGAGGAAGTTGATCTGAGCCTCGAACACCTCGGTGACATGAGGCGGTCCACGCTGATTTTTCACGTCGCCAAGCGATTGCTGTATACCAAGTGGCGCGATCCCGGCGAAGAACCGAAACTTCACCTTTTCGGCCAGCTCAAGCGCATCACCAAGGATTGGCTGGACAACTGTCTCGTGTGCAAAGGCGGTACATACCCAGCACAGCTCATGTACCAGGAGCTGGCCGACATGGCGTGCGAGCGCATTACGGCGGCTATCACGCGCACAACTCTGGGAAAGTCGCCGATCAAAGTGATCCCGGACCCTTACAACCCGACTGGCTCCACCAGCCATGTTAAATTCAACACCTCCAAGGCAGACCGTTGGGAGACAGACGCCCGCCGTTGCCAAGTCAACTATGTGATTCTCGATAGCGACTGGGAGGCTGAGTTCTGCCGTGTGGCTGAGTCTCATCCTCGTGTAAAGGCCTACGTGAAGAATCACAACCTTGGCTTCGAAGTGCCCTATCGCTATGGCTCGGAGAATCGCAAATACCGACCCGACTTCATTGTCCTTGTGGATGATGGGAATGGCGAAGACGATCCGCTGCATCTGGTTGTTGAAATCAAGGGCTATCGCCGCGAAGACGCCAAAGAAAAGAAATCTACGATGGAGACATATTGGGTGCCAGGCGTGAACAACGCGGGCAAATATGGGCGATGGGCTTTCGCTGAATTCACCGAGGTCTACCAGATTGAGTCTGACTTCAAATCGAAGGTCGAATCCGAATTCAACAAAATGATTGAGTCGGTGACTTCACCGCAGCCAGCATAAGGAATCGGAATGGCGAAAAATCCCTTAAAACAAAAAGTAAAAAAGAAGATCGAAACTCTTACGCATGAGAAGGCTTCGCGCAAGAACATCCCAACGGCTGAATATCAGTCAGTGATGCGCACTGAGCAGCAAAGCCCGATCCGCGTGGCTTACGAGCGGCGGAACCGCGACCTCGACCCTCAACTTGTTTGGAGAGGCAAGGATGAACAGGATTGGTCTGATCTAGTCGTTCCTGCGCCTCCTCTCTTTATCCAGGAGAAGGTGCATCCGAAAGTGTTGATCGACGACTTGCGCCGCCGAAGCGAAGTCAGTACAAAAGCTACTGAAGCTCAAATCGACCTATTTGCTAATTTCAACGGTCTACCGAGTGAAGCTGCCAAGACCGAGTTTTATCAGCACGATGCGCATTGGGCAAACCGCATGATCCTCGGAGATAGCCTGCAAGTGATGGCGTCGCTAGCTGAGCGGGAGGGGTTGCGCGGCAGGGTGCAGTGCATATACCTTGACCCACCTTATGGCATCAAATTCAACAGTAACTTCCAGTGGTCTACAACCAGCCGCGACGTGAAAGATGGCAATGTCGAGCACATCACCCGCGAGCCGGAGCAGGTCAAAGCCTTTCGCGACACATGGCGAGACGGTATCCATAGTTATCTCACCTACTTGCGCGACCGCCTCACCGTCGCCCGAGATCTCCTCACCGATTCTGGTTCCATCTTCATGCAGATCGGAGATGAGAATGTCCATCGCGTGCGAGAAATTCTCGAAGAGGTCTTCGGAGAATCAAACTTCATATCGCAGATAAGCTTCAAAAAAACTGGTTATCAGTCCAGCAACTACTTACCGAATAATTTCGACCTAATACTGTGGTTTGCCAAAAATTACGAAAATCTAAAATTTCGGCGTCCATTTATCAACAAGCTAGAATCGTCAGCATTCGTCGGACAAGATGTCTGGTTTGATGACCGGGAGGGCCGGAGAAGACGTTTATCAAAACAGGAAAAAGACGATCTGGCCAGCTTATCTCCTGAAAACATCTTCCGGCACAAGCCGCCGGAGTCGGCTGGTGCATCAGCGCGGAATGAATCGATTGAGATCAACGGGCGCGTCTTCCGCCCTAAGGAAGGAAAACATTTCTCGACGACTGCCGTAGGCATGCAGCGGGTAAAATCGGCGGACAGGTTCATTGTTCTTGGTAATAGCCTGCGGTATATTGAGCATCTCTCAGGGTTCTCGGTCACCCCCATAACTAACTTATGGCCAGACACCGTTGTTAGTGGTTTCAGCGATCCGCAGGTCTATGTCGTTCAAACGTCAGACAAAGTCGTTGAACGCTGTCTCATTATGGCGACCGATCCCGGCGACCTTGTGCTCGACCCCACCTGTGGTTCAGGCACCACGGCCACTGTAGCCGAGCGATGGGGCCGCCGATGGATCACCATCGACACTTCACGGGTCGCGCTCGCACTTGCCCGTGCCCGCATTATGGGTGCCCGCTACGCTTACTATCTGCTTGCCGACAGCAGAGACGGACAAATCAAAGAAGCTGAGGTCGTGAAGAAGGCACCTTCCGAAACTCCGACGCACAACGATGTCCGGCAGGGATTTGTCTTTGAGCGAGTTCCACATATCACCCTAAAATCTATCGCCAACAATGCCGAGATTGACGTGATCTGGGACGAATACCAGACCGTCCTTGAGCCTCTTCGCCGACAACTGAACGAAACTCTGAAAATGAAATGGGAGGAATGGGAAATTCCTCGGGACGCGGACGAAAAGTGGCCGGAGAAAGTGAAGGATTTGCATTTGGAGTGGTGGACCCAGCGAATCGCCCGGCAAAAGGCAATAGATGCGTCGATTGCTGCCAAGGCAGAATTTGAATATCTTTATGATAAGCCGTATGAGGACAATAGAAGGGTTCGTGTTGCCGGACCCTTCACCGTGGAAAGCGTATCACCGCACCGTGTTCTCTCAGTCGATGAAAATGACGAGCTGATTCACCCGCCTTCTAATTCGGATGGCGGCTCAACAGACGAGACCGATTTTGTCGAGATGATTCTGGAGAATTTGAAGACCGCCGGGGTACAGCAGGCGCACAAGGACGACAAGATCGCGTTCACTTCGATTGCGCCCTGGCCGGGTTATTTTGTTTGCGCCGAGGGGAAGTACATCGAGGGCGATGCCAAATCGGGTGCCGAGAAGCGAGCCGCCATCTTCATAGGTCCAGAGTTTGGAACCGTGTCCCGCCCTGATCTTGTCGCCGCCGCCCGCGAAGCGGGGGATGCTGGTTTTGACGTGCTCATCACCTGTGCCTTCAATTACGACGCCCACTCATCAGAATTCAACAAGCTCGGGCGGATACCTGTCCTCAAAGCCCACATGAACGCCGATTTGCATATGGCGGACGACTTGAAGAACACGGGCAAGGGCAATCTCTTCGTGATCTTTGGCGAGCCCGACATCGATATCATCAAAGCGAAGAGCGACCAGATTCAAGTCAAAATCAATGGGGTGGACGTTTTCCACCCCAATACGGGGGAAGTTCGTAGCGATGGAGCCGAAGGCATCGCGTGTTGGTTTATCGACACCGACTACAACGAAGAAAGCTTTTTCGTCCGGCAAGCGTACTTCCTTGGTGCGAATGATCCGTACAAATCGCTCAAGACAACGTTAAAGGCCGAGATCAACGAAGAGGCCTGGGCCACGCTTCACAGCGACACTTCCCGTCCATTCGAGAAACCCAAGTCTGGCCGAATCGCGGTTAAGGTGATCAACCACCTCGGCGATGAGGTGATGAAAGTTTTCAAAGTATGAGTTCCGACGGTAAGGTTTGGATCGGTGCAGACCCAGGTGGCAAAGGAAACTTCGGGCTGGCAATTCTCCAATCCAATGGCTCAGTAAACACGTGTCGTGTCGATTGTACCGACGAAGCCATTCAGATTGTCGTACAGCGGGTGAAGTCAACTCCAGCGGGTGTTGGTGTGGATGCGCCACTGTGGTGGTCATCTGGAAGTTCCGGCGACCGTCAGGCCGACCAGTGGTTAAGAAAAAGATACAGTCTCCCCGGTGGGCAGGTGCAAGCGGCAAATTCACTGCGGGGCGCGGCACTCGTTCAGGGAGCCATGTTTGTCCAGAGGATGCGGGAGCATTTCCCAGGTGTTGGTGTTACCGAGACGCACCCAAAAGCGGTGTGGAAAGCATTGAAGATGAAAAACGGGAGTGCTTTTGTCAAACACTACGCAGTGAGGGCTGAGATTAGAGACGATCAAGAACATGAAAGCGACGCGATAATTTCGGCGGTGGCTGCGCGTGAAGGATTTGAAGGGCGATGGCCGAATGATCTAGGCAGGACCCGGAACCCGAGTGAACAGGACCCCTCGACATTTTGGCTGGCACCAATTCACTACTTTTGGCCCGAACAATAATGGATTTCCGAATCGCAGATACCTTTACTGACAGTCTTGGCCGATTGACGGGCGAGGAGCAGAAGGCTGTTAAGACAACTGCGTTTGACCTGCAAATCAATCCAGCTCATCCGAGTTTGCAATTCCACAAACTTGAAAGGGCGAAGGATCATAACTTCTGGTCGATTCGCGTTAGCAGCAATCTCAGACTGATTGTGCATAAGACGGGGACGAGCCTGTTGCTATGTTACGTCGGTCATCACGACGAAGCGTACGAATGGGCAGAACGTCGGAAACTGGAAACGCATCCGAAAACCGGAGCTGCACAGTTGGTTGAAATCCGCGAACGAGTCCAGGAAATCACAATCCCCAGGTATGTGGGGCCCCAACAGGGACCGACACCGCCTCTATTTGCAAATCTGTCCGACAGCGAATTACTTGCCTATGGCGTGCCTTCTGAGTGGTTACCCGATGTGCGCAAAGTAAATGACGAAACTCTTCTGGACCTTGCCGATCACCTCCCGAAAGAGGCAGCGGAGGCGCTACTCGACCTTGCGACGGGAGCCACTCCCCAAGTTGCACGTCCAGCCTTAGCACCGCTGGCGATTGTGGCAGGAACGGATGCGGAGTTAGCTCCTGTTTTGACAGAATCATTTGAGCATCCAGATGCCAAGCGGCGTTTCCGTCTAATTATTACTCCGAGCACTAAATTGATGACACTTTTCAGCGGGCGGCGTATTGGACGTGGCGTTCGCGAAAATAATTCTTCACCAACTTGGGCCTAGCCTGAGTGACCCGAAGGTAAGAACGAACGTTGGCCATCATCTCCTGAACGTTCAACGGGCGGACACGGCCCAGCGCGTTGGT
>DATLST010000156.1:0-34603 GCA_035534055.1 Candidatus Acidiferrales bacterium
GATGCTGAAGAGAGGATACCGATCGGGCACGGTATGGCGGGCGCTCGAAGAGAAATCCCTGATCCCAACGTATCTGCTGATTTACAACACTTCGTTTTACGATCCGGGAGTGTGCTGCCCCTATACGGTCTCTTTGGGAACGGCGGTGTCTCTCGCCAAATACGGAAGCGCGGACCTGCAAGCCCGCTTCCTGCCGCCCTTATTGCGCAAGGACGATTCGGTGTGGCAGGGCGCGACGTGGATGACGGAGATCAAAGGAGGGTCGGACCTGGGAAACACGGTGGAAACGGCGGCCGCGCTTCGCGACGGGCAAACGCATTTGACCGGAGATAAATATTTTGCAAGCAACGTGGGCGCCGAACTGGCGGCGGTGGCCGCGCGGCCGAAGGGAACACCGGCGGGCGTGCGCGGAATCGGGCTGTTTCTGCTGGCGAGGCGGCGCGCGGACGGAAAGCTCAATTACTTCATCCGCCGTCTCAAGGACAAGATCGCGACGCGCTCGGTGCCCACCGGCGAAGTGGAACTGCGTGAAAGCGAGGCCTATCCGCTCGGCTCGGGCGAGATGGGAATTTACATGATCCTGGAAGTGCTGAACCTTTCGCGGGTGGCCAACAGTGTGGTGAGCGTGGCCCTGGCGCAGCGAGCGATGGCGGAGGCGTACGCCTTTGCGGAGAGCCGCACGGCATTCGGCAAACGCATCCTGGACCATCCGCTGCTGCACCGGCAGTTCGCGGAGCGCCTGAGCGGGCTTCGCCAGGCGTTTGCGCTGGCATGGGAAGCGGCGGAGCTATTGGACGGCGTGTGGCAGGAGCGTCCGCCGTATTCGGATAGATATCATTTATTTCGATTGGTGGCGCATCTGGCGAAATATTGGACGGCGGAGTTCGCGATTGATACGGCGAAATGGGCCATGGAAGTGCACGGAGGGTTGGGCGTGCTCGGGGAATACAGGGCTGAACGCTGGCTGCGCGAGGCCATGATCCTGGCGATTTGGGAAGGGACATCGCACCGTCAGATTCTCGACGGGCTCGAGGTGATGGAGAGAAAACAGGCGCACCGGATGCTGTTCGAGCGGCTAGCTCCGGGAGCGAACCGGGAGGAGATGCAGGAAATAGAATCGCGCGTGGAGCGGCACCTGGCGCTGGCGACGGAGGAAAAGGAAGCGGGCGCGGAGGGTCTGTTCCGGAGACTGGCGTCGTTCACCGCGGAGACTCTTGCGCGGAAGCGCTTTCCGTAGGGCAGGTCCGTTGAACGGAATCCGACGGCCGGCAGCGGCAATCCGTGACGAAGATTTGGCGTTGTATTTAGGTTGAATACCTGAAATCTCCCGATAAATCCATACGTATGGTTCAATAGGCAAGGGGCAACATGCAAAAAGTGGAAATCATTATCGGCAGCACGCGGCCACAACGGATCGGCGAGCAGGTGGCGGAGTGGGTGCTGAGCTTGGCCTCTGGAACACGGGACATCGAATTCGAACTGGTGGATTTGGCGAGCTGGCCGCTGCCGAACGACGAGCCGAATATACCGGCCAATCAGGAGTACTTGCACGAGCACACCAAGGCGTGGAGCAGACAAGTGAGCGCGGGGGATGGCTACGTGTTTGTGACGCCTCAATACAACTGGGGATATCCAGCGTCCTTGAAGAACGCGATCGATCATCTTTATAAGGAATGGCTGGGAAAACCCGCCGCGATCATGAGCTACGGGCATCGCGGGGGAGCGAAGGCGGCCGCACAGCTCCGGCAGGTGTTGGAGGGCCTGCACATGGATCCGGCCACCACGATGCCAGCAATCGCCTTCGCCAACGAAATGCTGGCGGAAAATGGCCGGCTGCTCGACCCGGCTCGTGACTTTGCGCCGTATGCGGAGACAGTGAAAACAGCGATCGAGGAACTCGCGGCGAAACTGACGAACGGCAAGCGTCCCGAGTAGGAATTACGATCCTGCCGCCAAGGCCGAAGCGCCCTTACCCCACATTTCCGATTTGAACTGTGACCAACGAACCATTCGGCGTGCGCCATCATCTGTGTATATGCGAGCTTCAATGCTTCGTTGAAGGTCGATTTCAAAGGATCACGGGTGACTTCCGACGGTGGCCTGATTCTGATTCGCGAATTAGATCAGCGATGGAATTGGAGGAACTCTTCGAGGACCAATCGAGCGATTCGCGACAAAGATTGAACAGGCAGTTCACGCTGACCGATCTGCCGCGGCAGTCGGTCTACAGCCGTTGGGGGGCCGGGCTGACGGTGCCACAAGGTGTAAGATTCTGCGACGACAAATAATTTCGTTCACTCGGAAGGATCTCGGGTGTATAGGCGTGCCCATCCGGGAGGTTAAAACGAAAATTCCGGATGATTACTTTCTGGGGAAACACTTTTATTGGAAAGGAGTTTCACGATGCGGAATTATCTAGCGATTTCATTTCTTGCGGTCGCGGCGACAATGGCCTTTTCACCGGGCCTGTCCGCCGAGACTGCTCGGCAGGCGGAAGCGTCAAAAACTCAGCCCGCCGCAGTTCCCGAACACGATTTACAGGGCGTGTGGAACATGCACGCCCCTGCGAGTCAGCGACATTTCATACTCTCCACTTATACTCAGGATGAACCTGCAATGACACCTTGGGCCAAGGCGAAATTCGAGGCCACCAAACCCTCGAATGGCCCGCGCACGCACACACTGCAGCAAACGAATGACCCAGTTCTTAAGTATTGTTATCCTCCGGGTACTCCCCGCATCTATCTGCAGCCTTTTCCCATGCAGATCGTTCAGACGCCCAAGGAAGTGATCATCCTGTATGAATACGACCATACCGTGCGGCATATCTACACGGATGGGCGTCCACATCCGCCCGATTTGACTCCCACCTACATGGGTGACTCGATTGGCCATTGGGAGGACAACACGCTGGTTGTCGACACCATCGGCTTCAACGATAAGACATGGCTCGACCGGGACGGCCACGTTCACAGCGAGCAACTGCACGTGATCGAGCGTTTCCGCCGCGTGGACTTCGACAACATGCAAATCGATATCACCATGGAAGACCCGAAGGCTCTGGAAAAGCCCTGGAACACAACGCTCTATTACCAGTTGAAGCCTGACTGGCACATCATGGAGCAGGTCTGCACGGATAACTTGGACTTTCTCGGATTTGAAAAATAGAACGTGTACGATGTGCTGATGGAAAGAACTACCCGCCGAATAAGAGCCCTTACAACTGATCGAAATCCTGCTGGCAATTATTGCCGTAGGTGAACGAATGCAGGTCGAGCCCGCTATCCTTGGGCTCGATCGTCAGCAGATGAGATCCGAAGGAGGTGTTCTTGAGCAGGTAATACATGCGCGGGGCGTCGACATCCATATAGGAACCTTCCGAGTCGAAACGAACGTCCACTCCCGCATCGCTTTTGGGAATCGGCTTGCCGTCCTGCAGGAGGTATACGCGGACTGAGTGCTTCGAATTTTCCAGGCTTAGAACGGCATACACCGAGCGCGCATGGTAGCGAAGCTGGGCGCTTGCCTGCGGGGCGGCCGACGTGACGCCGTCCTGCTCGGTGCGCCATTTGCCGGACAGCGTGACACGGCCGTCGTCCGGTTCATGCGCCGCGCGGAAATCGAGAACAGAGCCGTCGCGATAGCCCTGCGAATTTTCCAATGCGCCGCGCCCAAACCAGTCGCCCACATAGGTTTCCTGGGTAGGAATACCGCACTCGGGCGCGAAGGTGTTCTCGGGCGGATCGAGGGGGATCTTGGCGACCTCGGGATGAGATGGCGCCAAGAGCTCGCGGATTTTCTCTTCCAGTTTGTCATTGCCGGTTTCACCTTCCACGTGGAGAGCGATGTCGCCATTCGGATCGATGAGGTACCGATTGGGCCAGACGTTGGAGTGGTATGCATTCCAGATGGAGCCATGCACGTCGGCGACGACGGGCCAAGGAAGGCGGAAGCGCTGGGCGGCCTGCCGGACGTTCGCCACGCTGAAACCGATGGCGAACTCACCGTAATGCACGCCGACAATGTCGAAACCGTATGGATGATATTTCGAGTACCATCGCTTCAGAACGCCGAAGTCGCGGACGCAGTTGATGCAGGTGTACTCCCAGAAATCAACCAGAAGGACGTGACCCCGATAGCCTTTGATCGAATGCGGAACCTTCGCCGCGGATGGGCCGGTATCGATCCACACGGCGTCGTGGCTGAAGTCAGGAGCTTTGGCGGCAAATGCGCGACCGGGAGACGCCGCGAACAAGGCCAAAAGCAGAATGAGCAGGGTGCTTCGCATGGTTCACCGTGAATCCGCATCCTCTATGCTCTATTGTAATAGATGCAGGCGCCGAGCAACAGGTAGCAGCATCTTTCGCTCGAGTGCGGGACGGTTTTCAGCGCCGGGTAAAAAGAAGCCAGAATGCGGATTGGTTTCGGTGGGATACCTTTTCGTTTTCATGGCGCTCGCTTGCCGGAAGGCGGGCCGCCGTAAACCTGGGCCGCTTCCGCCAGCAGGAGATTGACCATGCCACGGCAAAGTAGTACGGTAATTTAGGGCCGGGAGTTTTGAATGAGGCAGTTATCCATATAACAAATTTGAGCTTGTAATCGCTCTATTTCTTTCGCTTTGAGAGGCAAGAGTACGGAATTGCCGACCCCGATAGCAAACACCGGAAATACGAGTTGCTAGGCAGACAGCCTTGAGCATTTCCTCGCCATTCATCCGCCGGCCCGTGGGAACGGCATTGCTGACGGCGGCCATCGCGCTCGCCGGCGCCATCGCCTTCATATTCCTGCCGGTGTCGGCGCTTCCGCAAGTCGATTTCCCGACCATTCGCGTAAACGCGAACCTGCCGGGCGCGAGCCCGGAGATCATGGCGTCGTCGGTGGCCACGCCGCTCGAACGGCAATTCGGACGCATTGCCGGCATAACGGAAATGACGTCGTCGAGCTATCTGGGGGCAACCGGCATCGTCCTGCAGTTTGATCTGAACCGCAATATCGATGGGGCGGCGAGAGACGTGCAGGCGGCCATCAACGCCGCGCGGAGTTATCTACCGACCAATCTGCCGAGCAATCCGTTCTACCGGAAAGTAAACCCAGCGGATGTATCCATTCTGATCGGAGCGCTGACATCCGACGTGTACGACCGCGGCCGCTTATACGACGCGGCGTCAACCGTCCTGGCGCAGGGATTGTCGCAAATTCAGGGCGTGGGCGAGGTGTTCGTGGGCGGCGGCGCGCTTCCGGCAGTGCGAGTGGATGTGAACCCGGCCCAACTGAACAGCTATGGCCTGGGTCTGCAGGACATTCGAAACATGCTGATCGCCCAGAACTCGAATCTGCCGAAAGGGCAGATCTCAAACGGCCTGCGAACCCAGGACATTCTGGCAAACGATCAGCTGCTCAAAGCGGCCTACTATAAGCCGCTGATCGTGGGATATCACAACGGCGCGGCCATCAAGCTTTCGGACGTAGCGAACGTGACCGACTCGGTGGAAAACATACGATCCGCAGCCTGGGCGGATGGGAAGCCATGCGTACTGCTGTTCATCAATCGCCAGCCAGGGGCGAATATCATCGCCACGGTGGACCGCATTCAAAAGGCTCTCCCCGCGCTACAGGCGTCGGTGCCATCCGCGATTGATTTCACCACCGTGATGGACCGCACGCTCGGCACTCGAGCCTCCGTTTCGGAAGCCGAGCGAACGCTGGCGATTTCGGTGGGGCTGGTAATCCTGGTGGTGTTCATCTTCCTTCGAAACTGGCGGGTGACGCTGATCCCCAGCGTGGCGGTGCCGGTCTCATTGATCGGGACATTTGGCGTGATGTACGTGTGCGGCTACAGCCTGGACAATCTTTCCCTGATGGCGCTAACGATTTCGACTGGGTTCCTGGTGGACGACGCAATCGTGGTGATCGAGAACGTCACGCGCTATCTGGAAAAAGGAATGCACCCCATGCAGGCGGCGCTTAAGGGGGCGAAAGAAATCGGATTCACCGTATTGTCGATGACGATGTCGCTGATCGCCGTTTTTATTCCCATCCTGCTGATGGGCGGCATCGTGGGGCGGTTGTTCCGCGAATTCGCGGTCACGCTTTCGGCGGCCGTTTTCTTTTCGCTCGTGATTTCACTGACCGCCACGCCCATGTTGTGTTCCCGGCTATTGAGAGAGGAACGCAGCCAGAAACACGGCGCGATCTACCGGGCAAACGAGAGGGCTTTCGACGCCCTTCTGCGCGCTTACGAAAACAGCCTCCAATGGGTTCTTCGAAACTCGGCGTTCGTCCTGTGCCTGCTGTGCATCGTCATTTTCGTGAACTTTTACCTGTTCATAGCGATCCCCAAGGGTTTTTTCCCGCAGCAGGATAACGGAACGATTCAGGGAGGAATCCTGGGAGCGCAAGACACGTCGTACCAGACGATGCAGAAGCTGACCAAACGCTTCATCGGCATCATTCAATCCGACCCCGCCGTGGCGCACTCGATGGGCTTTACGGGAGGGAATGGAGCAACCAACACAGGACAAATATGGGCCGGATTAAAGCCTTTGGCGGAAAGGAAGATTAGCTCCAGCCAGGTGATCAACCGGCTGCGCCCGAAGCTGATGTCCCTGCCAGGGGCTGCCGTTTTCCTGCAGGCCGGGCAAGACTTGCGGATCGGAGGCCGACTCAGCAACGCAGAGTTTCAATACACACTGCAGAGCGAGGATGTATCGGACCTGGTGAAGTGGGGGCCTGCCCTGCTGACACAGATGAGAAAGATGCCGGAGCTTACGGACGTAAACAGCGACCAGCAGAATAAGGGACTTCAGGCCTATCTGAAATACGACCGGAAGACGGCGTCGCGACTGGGCATTACTCCACAAACGATCGACAACACGCTGTACGACGGTTTCGGGCAGGCCGAAGTGTCAACGATGTACACCTCGCTCAACCAATACCACGTGGTGCTGGATGTGGCGCCGCAGTTCTGGCAAAGCCCTCAGGAACTTAACGACTTCTACCTGAAGACGGCGGCAGGCAAGGAGATTCCACTCGACGCGATTGCGCACTTCGAGCCGACGACGGCTCCGCTGGCGGTGAATCACCAAGGACAATTCCCATCGGTGACGGTGTCGTTCAACCTTGCTCCCGGCGTAGCGCTGGGCGAAGCCGCCAAGGACATCGATCAAATGGAACAGAGCATGGGAATGCCATCGTCCATACACGGAATGTTCGCTGGTTCGCTGGCGGCGTATCAGGATTCGTTGTCAACCGAGCCGCTGCTGATTATTACGGCGCTGCTGGCCGTCTATATCGTGCTGGGCGTTCTTTACGAAAGCTACATTCACCCGATCACGATTCTATCGACGCTGCCTTCGGCGGGAGTGGGCGCGGTGCTGGCCCTGATGCTGTTCCGCATCGAGCTGAGCGTGGTAGCGCTGATCGGGGTCATCCTACTGATCGGCATTGTCCAGAAAAATGCGATTCTGATGATCGACTTCGCGATCGAGGCGGAGCGGAACGAAGGGAAAAACTCGACCGAGGCTATCCATCAGGCGTGCCTGCTGCGGTTTCGGCCGATTTTGATGACCACGATGGCGGCGCTATTTGGAGCTTTGCCTCTGGCCCTGGGCACGGGCACCGGCGCGGAATTGAGGCGGCCGCTGGGCATCGCGATTGTGGGCGGCCTGATATTCAGCCAGGTGCTGACCTTGTACACCACGCCGGTGGTTTACCTCTACATGGACCGGCTCAGCCTGTGGCGAGAGGGGCTACGTGGGGGCCACGCGAGACCTGCGCATCCAGAAACCGCGGATTGACGATGGAAGGATTGCCAGCCAGCCGCATCCGGTTCGGTTAGCGGGGCAGGTTGGCGCGGATCGCGCGGGCATGATGACGCAACTCCTCCATCAGAGCGCGCTGCGCACGCGTGGGGAACCGGTGCTTTAGCTGCATCAGGCCGACGCTGCGAGCCATGCGGTCGTCGCTGAGACGGACGAAACGGCAGCCGGGATGTTTGCACACCACCATCGCGGGAACCACCGATACACCCATACCTGTCGCCACCATGGAGAGAATCGTCGAAAAGTGGCCGCTCTCGAAAATAACGTTGGGATGAATGCGGGAGCGCCGGCAGGCCGCGAGAGCGTTTTCGCGGAAGCAATGGCCTTCCTTCAATAAAAGGAAGGGCTCGTTGCGAATCTCGGCGAGACCGATCGTTTTGCGCGACGCGAGACGGTGGGTTTCAGGCAGACTCGCGAACAGAGGTTCGCGAAAAAGTTCCTCGAACTGAAGTTCCTCGCCGCGAACGGGCAAAGCCAGGAGGACCAAGTCCACCCGTCCGTGATGCAAATGATCGAGCAAGCCGGAAGTGATGTCCTCGATGACGCGGACCGATACGCCCGGATAGCGGCCGGCAAAGCGCGCCAGAACGGGCGGAAGGAAGTAGGGGGCGATCGTGGGGATGGAACCGACATAAACCGTGCCCACTTCGGCGCGAGATTTTTCCTGGATTTCGGCGCGGGCCTCGCCCACCTGGCGAAGAATGGCCTCGGCTTTGGGCAGGAACGCCTTGCCGGATTCGGTGAGACGCGCGAAACGCGGGAAACGGTCGAAGAGTTTGGCGCCCAGCTCGTCCTCGAGCTTGTGAATCTGCTGTGAAAGCGAGGGCTGGGCGACGTGCTGATTTTCGGCCGCGCGCGTGAAGTTCCCCGCCCGGGCGACCGCGCAGAAATAACGCAACTGGTGCAGTTCCATGCGTTATGCGCTTTCGCGGACGCTGCGATACGTTTGAACTATGGATTCCATAGGTTTCATATATTAGACCTTGGCTTCCAGAATCTCTACTCTTCTCCCTCGGAGGGCCAAACGATGGCTGACAACCCAGTAGTGAAGTACGGAGACGTGACGCAGCGCGTGGGAGTGGAAGTGATTCGAGCGCGCGGCGTGGACGTGGAAAAACTGCTCAAGATGCTCGTGGCCAACGCGGCGGCGGAGTTCGCGAGCACCTATTATTACTACACGATCCTCCGGATGCACCTTGCGGGCCATGAAGATTACAAGGAGATCTGCGAGGACGCGCGGCTCGAGGACCGAGCGCATTGGGAGCTGATCGTACCGCGCATCTACGAGCTGGGCGGCGAATTGCCGAACGACTTGAAGGTGTTCCACGACCAAGCCGGCTGCGTGGCGGCGAAACTGCCCGATCCACCGACGGCCGTCAACATCCTGACGCTTCTGCTCGAGTCGGAGCGGTGCGCAATCCGGAGCTGGATCCAGATTTGCGACATGACCTTCGGGAAAGATCCCCGAACGTACGATATGGCCTCGCGAATCCTGAACGAAGAGATCGAACACGAGGCGTGGTTCATCGAGCTTCTGGCTCACGAACGCGACGGCAAGAGTATCCCGTCGGGACATTTCCGCCGAGGCACCCCCGGCGAAGCCCCGTACAGCAAGAACCGCGGCTTCTACAATCCATAAAGAGCCATTTCATTTGGCGGCTGCGTCTGCCGGGCGACGAGCTCGGGCAGACACAGCCGTCCCTTAACATTAAGATTGATACATTCCCGGGAAGGAGAGGTCCATTACGGAATCATTCGAGGTGACGCTCGAGATGCCGGACGAGCGGCGTGTGATTACGGTGCCTGCGACAGATCACATCTGGGACGCCGCGCAGCGCGAGGGGATCATTCTTCCGGCGATTTGTCATCAAGGGCGCTGCCTAACGTGCGCAGGGAAACTGTGCGGGTCCGGCGAATTCGACTCGATCGACGCGGTCGGCTACTACGAGCAGGACCATGATGCCGGTTTCATCCTTCTCTGCACCGCCCGCCCCCGCTCGAATTTGCGCATTCGGACTCACATGCAAACCGCCATGCGCGCCCACCGGCTGAAGTGCGGATTGCCGGCGCCCTACTCGTGAGAACGGCAAAAATCTCCGCTGACGTGCCTGCGTTAACAACGAAATTCCCTCCCTGAGTGAAAAGCCGGTTTACTTCAGATCCTTGCAGAAGGGTAGGCTCGCCGGGTTCGCCTTGGCCGCGGCGGCGGGCGATTCCAGTCCAAAATCAACCGCTTCCTGTGGCGTGATGTTGCCGAGTTCTCCCGATGCGATATCGGGAGGCTTGCTGGGCGGGCCCGCCCAGCAATTCCGAGCGGTCTTTTGATCGAACATGATGTAAGGATTCTGGTTGCCGACGTGCGTAAATCGCTGGCGGGGCTGGCATCCAGCCAGGAGAAGCGGCACAAGCAAGAGAACGACTTCCGGCAGATCCATAGGCGTATTCCTGAAGCAGGCTGAATTCTACTGCGTTTCGGGCTGATTGCGCACCTGCCACGCGCAAGTGAATGTGACGACCCGCGTGAACGGGCTTTCTTCGATGGAAGCTGGACTGGAGCGGCGCTATTGCAGAGGCGATGCGTTCCCGGGCGGGCGGCCGAATCGCCGCAACATGCAGATGGCCCAGACAAGCGTGAAGACAGCGAATCCGACAAGCAGGCGCCAGAGCCGCGCCGGGTCCCGCGGGTAACCTCCCGGCAGATTGGACTTCATTGCGTAGTCGAAAGCCAGAACAACGACCGTGAACACGACACAACCGAGCCACGCGAACCAAGCGCCCAAAAATCTCCGCGAGGAAGCCCTTTGCCGCGGCGCTAGCCAGTAATCCTTGTTGGGAAGGTGGACAAACCGCGCCGGCAGAACGGCGATGGCCCAGGGGATTCCGAAAACGAGAAATGCCGCGATTACCGCGACCCAGGCAAGAACGCCGAAGAACGCGGACTTGGTCTGCCAGCCGTTGGCGATACTATGCGCATCAAAGTGAGAAGCCATAACCCCCGGCAATTGCGGGTAGTAGTAGGAAAAATGGATTGCCGCGCAAAGCACCAGCAATCCGAAGAAGAGCTTGGGTATGCGGGAATCCATAAGGTTCGTTTTGCCAGGCTAGCCGATGGTTGGGATGGAAACAAGCAAACCAGGGGAAGGTGCGCGAATGAGTTAGCGCGGGGTGCGCCGTGCGCTGTCATCAAAGCACGTGCGGCCAGGAAATCGAGATCACCGAGGATTCATAGCCGCCGAGGAGCCCCGGCACAACGCGCGATCTGGCGAAGCGGCTTTGTCCGTCCAACGGAAAAGAACCTCGAAAGCACCGCCGAAAAGTATCCACGCGGCCACGCATATCGCCGCGACATGAAGCGCCGTCAGGACGGTCTTGGCGCCGGACGTGACGCATCCAAGGAATACCTGCCCGCGCCGCACTCCGCCAAGAACAGCAGCCCGCCCATGATCGCCAGATCCTTGAAGAAATGCGTCATCATCGCCGCCCGCAACGCGCCTTGGTCCGCCCAGAAATTGTGAAAGATCAAACTGGTGGGAATCAGATACAGAAAGAGCGGCCAGCTCACGATGCGCGTTTGATATCCCAACAGGATCGCCAGGCCTCCCAGAATTTCAAAGCAGATCGCCCCTGCAATCGCCAGCGTCGTGAGCGGCATTCCTTTCGCGGCGGCCATGCCTACGTAGAAGTGAAAGGTCGTGATTTTCAAAAAGCCAAATATCAAGAACACCGCACTCATCAGAACGCGGCCAATCAGCGGTGTAATGCCACCCGAGGAGTTTGCCATTCGAGTTTGCCTCCCATTTCGTTCGTCATGGATGCTTTCACCCGGAATGCGGCGGATTATGCCTTGCTTTTCCTGGACCCCAAATGGATTTTATTGAGGGCAGAGCAAACGGATGGATTCCGCCCGCTCCGCCCTCTCGCGCCTCAGGCCAAATCGAACAGCAGAACTTCCGACGCTTCCCCGGCTTGAACGCGGACATCGTTCTCATTGGAAATGGCCGCGCCATCACCGGCCTTCAATGCCATCCCATTCAAATCGATCGAACCCCGCGCCACTTGCACCCAGGCGTGCCGCCCCGGCTGCAACGGTTGCTTCGCCTCCACAGCTTTGTCGAGGCGCGCGATATAGAGGTTCACGTCCTGGTGGACCGTTACCGGCGCCTTGGGCCCGGCCACCAGGCTGAACTTGTTGCGCAAATCCGCATCCGCGAAAGCAAGCTGCTCGTACTCCGGCTTCAACCCTTTGCGCTCCGGCAGAATCCAGATCTGCAATAGATGGACGGGTTCCTTCGGCGACGGATTGAATTCGCTGTGCATCACCCCGGCGCCCGTCGACATATGTTGCAATTCGCCGGGACGAATCACGCCGCTGCCGCCCGCATTGTCGCGGTGCTCGAGCGTTCCTTCGAGAATCCAGGTGAGGATTTCCATGTCGCGATGGGGATGCATGGGAAAGCCTTGCCCCGGCGCCACCACGTCTTCATTGAGCACGCGCAGCGCGCGGAACTGGACGTGTTCTGGATCGTAATATTGGTCGAACGAAAACGTGAAATGCGAGTCGAGCCACGAAAGTTTATTGTGCCCGCGCTCTCCACTCGGTCGAATCCGCAGCATTGTCTTGCTCCTTTCTACTTGTCTCCAATGTCTTCGAACATTCGTTGAACGAAACCTTTTGGACTGGCGACACGATTGCCGCATTCTTACGCGCTGGGCGCTTCCGAACGGCGCGTCTTCGAATCCGATTTTTGTTCGCCCAGCCCCAGCTTGCGGCAGAGGCGGCGCATTTCCTTCTGTTCCTCCGGTTCGAGCCGGTCCATCCAGGTTACGATGGCTTTGACGTGCGGCGGAAGCGCCCGCTCAATCCGCTTGCGTCCTGCGGCAGTCAGATGAACGAGCGCTTTTCGCCGGTCGCTTTTCGGCCGTTCGCGCCGGACCCATCCATGTTTCTCGAGGTTGTCGATCACGACCGTGATGCTCCCCGCGCTCCGCAGAAGCTGCCGGCCGAGCTCCCGCTGGGTGAGAGGTCCCAGGTGGAACGCCGCTTCCATTACGCCGAATTGGCTCAAAGTTAGGCCTTTCGCGGCAAGATCGGCGCTCATTTGCGCCAAAATCGATTCCGATGCACGGATCAAGTTGATATAAGCGTTTAAGGCTCTCCTGTCTTTTGTGTTTCCACCGTAATGCGTCGGCATTAAATCCCTTCGATCATTCGAACTGAAACGATAATCGTTTAAACTCAAACTATCGGATGCCGCAGGGCTATGAAAGATTCATGGTACTGGAGGGCTTTTCTATGGCTTCTGGGTGGGGCGAAGCAGGATTTCGCTGATAAAGCTCCGGGGCTCCTGCGTGACGAGCATCTCGACGGCATGAGCTACGTCGTCCGGCTGCAGCATCTTGCTCACGTCCTTCCCTGCGTGGGGCGAAAAATCCGTGGCTACGCTTCCCGGGCAGATGGCGCTGACACGAATCCCGTAAGGACGCAGATCTTCCGCCATGCATTGCGTGAGCCCGAGCAAGCCCCACTTCGATGCGCAATAAATGGCTCCTCCGGCAAACGCGCTTTTGCCGGCGAGCGATGCGATATTTATGATTTGTCCGCCGCGGCGGCGAATCATGCCCGGCGCCACGGCCTTGCTCAGCAGGAAGACCGATTTCAGGTTGGTGTCCAGCACGGAATCCCAGGTCTGTTCGGACGCTTCGAAAGCGGGGCCGAAATACCCGAAGCCAGCATTGTTCACGAGGAATTCGACCGGGCCGAGGGATTGTTCGGTCTTTTGCACGAGGCGGTCAATGTCGCCGGAACGCGATACATCGGCCGGGACGGCCAGCACGTTGTGGCCCCTGCGCTTCAATTCGGTTGCCACACTTTCGAGCCTGCTCGCATCGCGCGCACACACGCCGACCTGAATGCCCATTTCGGCGAGCTTTCGCGCGATGGCCAAGCCGATGCCGCGGCTTGCGCCGGTGACTAGCGCAACTTTGCCTTTGAGCGGGCTTGCCGGATTCATGGATTGACTCCCAGGGGGCGACACATTAAGCTACCGCACTATCTTACCATTAGGCTTCGGGCGTTTCAGGCCAAGGCTGGGCCCCCGAACGGAAAGCTATTGATTGATTTCAACTTGCGCGCGTGGGATGCTTTCCCTATAATCCCGTCGGTTTGTGTTTGACGTTGTTCCGAGGAGTCGTGGCCCTGAGACGACCGCGCGACCCGGCGCTGACCCAGGAGGCAGTGAATTGATGACGCGAAAACACCTCAACATCGCCGTAGTAATGCTGACCGCCCTCGTATCGATGTCGTTGTTCGCGCGCCCAAGCGCCGCACAGGCGCAGCAGGAACAGCAGAAACCGTCGTACACGATACCGGAATACAACGCATTTCAAGCGGCCAACAGCGAGAAGGATCCGCAGGCGAAGATCAAGCTGCTCGACGATTTCGTGACGAAGTTCCCGAATTCCACGCTGATGCAGTACGTGGACCAACTCTATTACCAGACCTATTTCCAGCTTAAGAATTATCCCAAGGCCATCGAGACCGCGGACAAACTCACGGCGCTCGGCGACAAAGTGGACGCCGGCATCCGCCTGCAGGCGCTACAGACCCGCGTGCAGGCGTTCTCCGCAATGCCGTTCAATCCGCAGGCGCCCGACGCGAATGACCAGCTCACGAAAGAGCGGGATGCGGCTCTGCAAGGAGCGAAGCTGCTGGAGGCATTCCCGAAGCCAGCGAACGTGACCATGTCCGACGCGGATTTTGCGAAGCAGAAGAAGCCCGGCATTGCGTTTTTCGATTTCTCGGCCGGTTCCGCCGATCTGCAACTGAAGGATTATGCGGGCGCGGTGACGGCATTCAAGGCGGCCCTCGCGAACAAGCCGGACGACGCCGTTTCCGAATACCGCCTGGGGCTTGCCTATCTGGCCATGAATCCTCCACAGGCGCTCGACGGATTCTGGGCGCTGGCGAGAGCCGTGAACCTGAAGGTTCCCGACAGCGACAAGGTGAAGTCTTACCTGCGGGCGAAAATCCTCGCTTACGAGCAGCCGGGCTGCGACAGCCAGGTGGACGCACAGATGAATGAGATGCTGCAGCTTTCGGCGAACGCTCCGGACCGTCCTGCGACATACACGATCCCGAGCCAGGACGACCTCAATAAGGTTCGCCAGGCGAGCAACATCATTACGGTGATCAGCGACCTGAGCGGAGGAGGCGATAAGGCGCAGATGACGTGGCTGGCCATCTGCGGCGCCGAGTTCCCCGAAGTGGTGGGCAAGATCATCGACACGCAAAAGACCGACGCGGCCGTCGATTTCATGGTGTACACAGGCGCGACGCCAGAGGACATGCAGGCGGCGACGACGGCGAACATGGACGTAAAGGTGTGGATCTCCACGCCGCCAGCAGGAAATACTCCGGCGGCAGGCGCAGCGGGCGCTCCAGCGACAGCACCGGTTCCGCCGCAGCCCGACGTGGTGAGATTGCAGAAGGATGACGGAATCCGGTTCTCCGGCACGCTTGCGAGCTACGATCCGTCGCCGTTCCTACTGCACTGGGACCAGGTGAAGGTCGATCCGAGTGTGATTCCGGAGAAGACGGAGACCGGCAAGCACGCGCCGCGGAAGATTCCGTCGAAGTAATCGTTTGCGAGCGGCGATCAACAAGGGCATTCTTGCAACGAAAAAGGCCGGCCCGGCAGCGGGTTCGGCCTTTTTTGCGTTCCGAGGAGGCTGCGCGTGATGCGCCGGAATGTCGCGCGCTAGGCCGCGCGGGAACGTAAGGTGCGGGCGCGCGAGGTGGCACGGCGGCCGCACGGAAAGCAATCTGCGCGCTGATTCCTCCGACTACGAAAACCTCGGTTTGGTGATTCCAGAGTTGTCGGCGAACCAGTCAGTCAAATATAGCGGTCTTTTGACCGTACGGCAGAACTCGGGAGTCGAGATGGAGGCGGACCGCGCGCCCGAGGACAATCCTTTCGAGATCCCGGCCTTTTCGGATCAGGTCTTCAACCGAATCCCGATGACTGATGCGTATGACATCCTGCTCGATAATCGGTCCTGTGTCCAGTTGGTCCGTCACGTAGTGGCTCGTGGCCCCGATCAATTTAACGCCTCGCTCATATGCCTGGTGGTAGGGCCGTGATCCAATGAATGCAGGCAAAAAGGAATGATGAATATTAATAATGCGGTTCGGATACCTGGACGCGAACCTGGGGGTCAGGATTTGCATGTATCGAGCCAACACGATCAAGTCGATTTCATGATCCGCGAGCAGAGCAAGCTCTTTTTCTTCTTGTTCGGCTTTATTTTGGGGATCGATGGGGAACAGAAAGAAGGGAATGCCAAATCGCGCCGTAACGGAACCGGCGTCAGGATGGTTGCCGATCACGAGAGCCGTGCGCGCCTGAAATTCGTCCGAAGCCTCGCGCAACAGCAGATCGTATAAACAATGATCGTATTTCGAAACCATGATTGCGATTCGCTGCCGATGATCGGAAAAGCGCAGATCCCATTTCAGGTTCAAATTTGCGGCGATGGGAGCGAACCCCGCGACGATTTCATCGCGGTGGAGTTGGAATCCTTCCAGCTCCCATTCCACGCGCATCAGGAACAATCCACACTCGGTGTCGATATGATGATCGGCGTGGACGATATTTCCGCCGTTGTGAAAGACGAAATCAGCGATTTTCGCCACCAATCCTCGCTGATCGGGGCAATGAACGAGGAGAATGGCCGTCGGTACCTTCCGCATCAAATCCTCCCAAAAGGCGCAAGTTTCGCGAGGCAGCCGGGAAGCGAATGGATGCGCCTATCTTTTGCCGGCGCCCACACGCACCGAAACACCGTTCGACAATCTTATTGGCACGTTTCGCTGAATATATCAAAATGAAGCATCTCAGTCTTGCAAGTTCAGCGCACTTTTCAACCGGGGAGGAATCGCTTGAAGATTTCCGTGGTCGGGGCTGGATACGTCGGTTTAGTGACCGGCGGCTGTTTGGCGGAGATCGGGCATGAAGTGGTCTGCACGGACAATGACGCCGCGAAATTACAGACACTCGAGGCGGGCGGTCTCCCGATTTATGAGCCGGGACTCGACAAAGTGATCGCCAAGGCCCTCAAGGAGCGCCGGCTCCGTTTCTCCGCCGACCCTGCCGACGTTGTGGAGGGCGGGGACGCCATTTTTATCTGCGTGGGGACACCACCCCTGCCGAATGGGGACGCGGACCTGAGCGCGATCGACCATGTCGCGCGCATGATAGCCACCGAAGCAAAATCTCCCAAAATTGTCATCGAAAAGAGCACGGTGCCCGCTCGCACCGGGCAGGAGCTGAAACGCGCTCTAACGGTGTACGGGCGCAAGACGAACGTGACGTTTCGCGTGGCTTCCAATCCCGAATTCCTGCGCGAAGGCACCGCGGTCGAGGATTTTCTGCATCCCGACCGCATCGTCGTGGGGGTCGAGGATGAGCCGACCGAGCGGCAGATGAAGGAGATTTACCACCCCGTGCTCGAACAGACGTTCATCTGCCCCGTTCACGATTCCTCCTGCCCGAACAGGGCGAAGCCAGCGTGGCTGGTGACGACGATCAACAGCGCCGAGCTGATCAAGCACGCCTCGAATTCATTCCTCGCGCTGAAGATTTCCTACGCGAACATGGTGGCGGATCTAGCGGAGCGGCTCGGGGCCGATATCGAAGAAGTGATGCGGGCGGTGGGGATGGATCCGCGCATCGGGACGAGCTTCTTGCGCTCCGGGCTGGGCTTCGGAGGGTTCTGCCTTCCGAAGGATTTGCAGGCGTTCGTTCATTTGGCGGAACGCTCGGGAGTCGACTTCACGATGCTTCGGGAAGCGGAGAAGGTCAACCGGAAGCGAATCGATCGCTTCTGCGAAAAAGTTCGCCAGGCGCTCTGGGTGATCCGCGGCAAGCAGGTGGGCGTGCTTGGACTGGCCTTCAAGGCGAACACGGATGATATTCGTTTCGCCCCTGCGATAGATCTGATCAACCATCTGCTGGCGGAAGGCGCTCGCGTGAAAGCCTACGATCCCGAGGCCATGGATCGGGCGCGCACGGTGTTGCCGCAGGTCGAGTACACAAAGTCCGCGTACGAAGCGGCGCAGGATTCCGAAGCGCTGCTGATCGCGACCGAATGGGATGAATTCCGCGCGCTCGATTGGGAGCGCGTACACCGTGCGATGGGCCGGCCCTTGATCGTCGACGGCCGCAATCTGCTTTCGCCCCGCGATATGAGAGTGCGTGGATTCGAATACCATTGTTTCGGCCGGCCGGATTGAAGGCTCAGCCGCACGACCAATTTAGTTCGGCAAGCGGTTTATCGCCGGGAATGTCGATCGGCGGGACTCAACCGCGCGCCCTCACCGTACTGTTCGTTTCCAGCCAGGAACGCTAAGATACCGCATGGATCGATCGATTAGTGTTCCTGCGCTTCCGATCGCTTCACCGCAGGGATATCGCCGCGTGCGTATTCTCCTTACCATATCACTGCTTGTCCTAAGTTTTTCTTCGCCTCTGCTTGTTTCTCGCGCGACCAGGGCCGAGCCTCGGCGACAATCCGGAAACACGGCTGTTTCGGTGGGCCCCAATCAGGGAGCTTTTCTGATGTTGTCGGACATTCATTTCGATCCTTTTTTCGATGCCAAGCCATCCTTGATAAAAAAACTGGCGTCGAGCCCGGTGGAAGAGTGGCAATCCATTTTCGAATCCTCGGGAAACGATGCGGTCTCGCCGGACGGCTCCGATTCCAACTACGCGCTATTGGCGTCCGCTCTCCAGGCCGCACGAGATTCCGGCGTGCAGTACGATTACATCCTCGTGACAGGCGATTTCCTCGGGCACGAATTCGAGAGGAAATATCGAGCGTACAACCCCGATGGCTCCGGCTATCAAGATTTCGTGATAAAGACCATGCTTTTCGTGAATCGAACGATCGAGCAAGCCTTTCCCGGAGTATCCGTGTACGGGACATTGGGAAACAACGACTCGACCGGCGGTGACTATGCCGCACCCGGCAAGGCGATCTTTGCGGCACTGGCGAAGGAATGGAAGGTGATCGCCGTGCACCCGGATGCACAGCGCGATTTTCTTGCGGGCGGCTTTTATGCCGTCCCTCACCCTACCGTGCCCAGCCAGGAATTCATCGTTCTGGACACTTCCTTCTGGTCGAACCGGTACCACCGCGATGCTTCTTCGAACACGCCCGATCAAGGAGCAGCGGAGATGAACTGGCTTGAAGCGAAGCTCGACCAGCTACGCAGCATGCACAAAACGGCGGCGTTGATCATGCATATACCTCCGGGAATCGATCCGTACGCCTCCTCCAAACTGGGAGGCTGCGATAACCCTTCGCTGTTCTGGAAACAGACGTACCTGGATTCCTTCATCAAAACGATCGCGGACCACAAGGACATCCTCCGCGACAGCTATGCAGGCCACACGCACATGGACGACTTCCGCGTGTTTGCCGACAGCACCGGACGGCCGTACTTTGAAACGCATATCGTTCCTTCCATCAGCAGGGATCATCACAACAACCCTGCTTTCGAAATTGGCGTATACGAAAAGACGACGGGCGCGCTGATCGATTATGCGGTTACATACCTGAAGAGCCCATCAAACGCGGGTACCACGGAGGAGCCACATTGGACGCCGGAGTACGATTTTCGAGACGCCTCGGGTTTCCCGAGCTACAGCCCGGCGAGCCTCGAAACAATTGCGGGTTTGATCCGATCGAGCGAGCTGATCCGCAAGAGATTCATGGATTTCTATAAACCGCAGATACCGCTCGCTCTCTCCGCTCTTCTAAAGGACTGGCGATATTACTCCTGCGCTCAGACAGAGATTACTCCAAGCACCTTCCGAGGGTGCGCATGTCCGTTCCCGGCCGCCAGCAACTAGAGACCATCTGTTTTGCCGACACTCCCGATGCGGCCACGAGACTTCGAGATAGCCGGAGATGCGAATGCGAAGGGGAGTTTGCTATCGAAACAAGAAGGCGACATGGTCGAAGGCGGAGACCTCGCTGAGCGTGAGCTACGACGAAGCCTTTCATGGCCGCTAGGATTGAGAGAAAAAGTAGTTCATCAGGCCGATAAGATATATAAGTGGATGCTTGTGGTAAATGACGCAACGGAAGGATGACGCCTATGGCAAGCCACGGCAATCGGTATGCAGCTTTGGGAGTGCTCTGGATAGTGTATGCCGTATTGATGGTCGCGGCCGCAGTGTGGATCATCCTATACAACCGGACGCTGACGGTCATGTGGGGAGCGATTATCAGCCATGTGGCCGACCCGTTTATGTGGATGAGCGCGTTCCATTTGTTGGTGGGAGCGACGGTGGTGATGGCTTTGATTTCGGCGGTTCTTTCGCTGCTCGCGGGGGTGGCGTTGATGCAGGGCGCTGCGGCATCAAGGACGCTGGGATTGTTCGCGGCCGCGTTTGGAATGCTAGGTACGCCGCCGGGAATCGCACTCGGCGTCTTTACCGTGGCCATTCTATTCCCACTGCGTGGCGAGATCCGAACCGCGTAGCGGAATCGAATGGAACCAGGCAGGCCGCGCGTTGCGACCATACCGCAACGCTGCGACCGCCGGCCGTTCTTTGTGACGCCGCTTACTTGGCGATTCAAGTTACAGAAAGTTGTGCAAAAGCTTCCCCGGCGACTTATACCCGCCGATGCGAGCGACGAGAATCGGACCGGCTACGCCGATACGTAACCGTATCTCAGATTCGAACGATTCGGCCCTGCCTTGATGTAGTCTTCTTTCAGTAGAGCGAAGCGGTCCATTTTCTTCCACGTCTTCGGCACCGGATAATTGTACAGGCGGACGTTGTTTCCACTGAAAATTGCCGTTTTGACCTTCCCGTCGGCCGGCCCAAGAGGCTCGAATCCAAATTTCTTCTGCATGTCTTCGGGGATTTCCAGCCGGCGGAGTCCTTCGATCTGCCACTGCGGGGAGCCGGTCCAGACGGCGTCGGTGCCCCAAACGACGCGATCCACGCCAAGCCCCTTAATCAGGGTGCCCATCATGTAGGCGGCGAGGTGCGGTTCCGCGACCACGCTATAAGCGAAAAGCTGGCCGAGATCGCCGTAGACGTTTGTGACGCCGTACTTCGCGGGTATTTCGGAAAGATCCGTGACCCATTCGACCCTTCCGGTTTTTTCGAGCTGCGCCATGGCTTGCTCCGGCGTGCCACCCTCACCGACGTGGCGGTAGCCCGAGTGATACACGATGAAATTGAGATCCGGCCAGTCCTTGGCCGCCTTTCCCACGTCGCTGACGTCCACATAAGGCCGCAGCTTGGGGAACTGTTTCTCGATGGAGGGCGGGAAAAGGCCCTTGTGAACGCAGACATTCTTGATCCCGGCCTTCCGAAACTTCTCATAGGCCGGATACGTCACCTTCTCGTCGTCCATGCGCCAGGGATAACGGCTCGTTGCTTTGTGGGTGTTGTCGCCGATCGTATAGCCCTTCACCGAATCCGGCTTTTGCGACAGCGCGTGGTCCAGCTTTTCGAGCCAGCCGGGCTGCCCGGGAGTGAACACGGCGTGACACAGCATGCGCCTGGAACCGGCGGCCTTGTTGATCTTCGCGCGGGCTTCCGCCATCATTTCATTGGTTAAAAACCAGTCGCGGGGAATATCCGACGGCGAACTGGAGATGAGCGCCACTTTAGTGTCGCTGTCCAGGTAGATTTCCTTGTAGTAATTGTTGTATTTCAGGTCTTCGAGGGTCTGCTTTTTACCCTTGAGTTGGGGATTCCATCCCGAGAGTCCCACAGCGTCGCGGCCTCGAAGGAAGTTTTCGAGCCGCGTGTCTTCGCGCAGATAATGCGTGTGACAATCAAAAATAAATTGATCCATCAGCGCATTGGCGCGCTCATCCGCCATTTCGCGCGTGGCTGCCTCGGCAGGAGATGCGTCGAACAGTCCACCGTAGACTTCGTTCATCACCAGAAATGCCGCGGCCATACCCGCCGCAGTCTTGAAGAAGGACCTTCGGCTTAGGCCCTGTTTGCGCGCCAGTTCGTTCCCCTTGGTCTTCAGTCGTTCTTCCACTTCTCGCTGCTTCGGCGTCTGAGGCTCGGGAAAATACTCATCGCTGGAAACAATCTGCGTGGGGATGGGCGATGCGAATGACAATGTTTCCGCAGGTTTCAGTTTCTTAAGTTCTTTGGGAGTTAGAAAGCCGCTCATTATTAGATTTCCTCCTTCCTCGATAATCGAGGACTCATGAACCGCGCCGCCGGCAACCTATATACCGGTGACGAGCTGAAAAGTCCATGCCGCCAGCAGATCCCGAGAAACCCCTTAAACAAACGCTGCTCGAATATAAATTCAACCCGTTCTTGTATGAGATGGGCGGCAAAGAACCGCCCCCCCCAAAGCCACCATTGAACGCGCCAGGGGGCGTTTTGACAAGCCCTATTTTTAGGCATGCCTCAGCCCCCATAATTCCGCCCTCCCTTAACGGCAACGTGAAAATACCCTCTTATAAATCTAAATCGGGAGATATTTGTTCCCAGTGAGGAAGAGCGGTTGTGGTTTCATTGTGCGTTGCGTCAGGGCAATCTTGCACATGTTGGGCGGCACAGTACAGCCTAAGGAGAAGGAGCCATGAAAAACCCCCGCGCTTGGCGGAATAGCGGAGACTCAGCCGGATTTCGCAGCGCCACACTTCCGGCGCGGAGGAGACTGCCGGGAATCCAGGAAGCTCGTTAGTTATGCTGCTGCAAGTGATACCGTGGCTTTTGGGCGCTTCCGATCGTCGGCAGAAGGTCGGTAAGCATCGCGTCGATGCGCGCCACAGCCTGCTCGGTCTTGTGCAGGCGCTCCAGCCGATCTTCCAGCAAAGCGGAATGTTCGATGACGATCAGCGCGCTCCGGACATGGTGGTTCAACTCCGCCACAAGAATCATTCTTTCCTTGGCGCGCGCATGGACCTGATTCTCATAGCTGAGCGTCAGGTAAAACAGCAAGAGAAGCCCGCCCAGGATTCCGATCGCCACGTTGTTCAGAATGATTGCCACCGAGTGGCTGCCGAGCGACGACAGGATCAGATCCAGCCCGTCACTCACTGCAAAAAGAGCCAGGCCTGCAATTAACGCGGGACGGCTTCGGTCAAAAGACAGCCAGTCGGGAAGATTCGCTTTTAATCCCATCACGCTCCTCCGAAATAGCACCGCAGAGCCCACCCAACTCCGAGGGAACACGGCTCAGGCGGAATGACTGAACGCGAGATCCCCTTTGCCAAAAGATCCTGCGCCAACGAAATTACCCGTCCTGGCCCTTAATTACAAGAGCTTCAAGTGAAGAGCGACCGCCATGAGCGCGAGGATTGCCAGAATGATCAGCAGCGTCCTCTCCGCCAGGTCGTCTCGACTAGATAGCGGCTTCATTTTCAAACTCTCCCTGACCGGATACAACCCGGTGCCGCGATGTCGAGTGAGTTTTCAGAAATGCTCAGAAGCCCGAAGGCTCCGAGCAGATCAGATTGTACGTTTCGATGACGGCAGCGATTCCCACATGGCTGTGGTTGATCTCCGCCTCGGCGCATCGGTCGATACGCACGGCCTTCCCGCCGACACGCACTTTCACTTCGATCCCTCCAGTGGCCTCTATTGGCAGCGTCAGCGAGAAGTCAAGTTTCGTGCCGGGCTCCAGAGGTTCGTCCGTTTTCACCGTCAGGTATAAGCCTTGGGTAGAAATATCCCGCATTTTTCCCAATCCTGCTTGTCGCGGGGGTATCCCCACAACCACGGGCAAAGATAAAGCATAGCGACGCGACGCGCGCCTGTCGTGCATTCTGTGTCCCACGTTGTGCCCCTAGGAAGACCTCGACTGTCTCGGCCCAGCAAACCGCCTTGGCTAACGACAGCCGGGTTGGTAGCCTTTGAAACCCAGCGCAGGTCACGATGAGCGAGCAGAATCGCTACGCTGCGTCATGGTATAGGGTTTGTGAGGAGAATACGCGACGACGATGCGTCAAACTCCAGCTCGTGCGTGTTGCTTGGGTTGGTCATTCGAGATGCATGTGGCCGACACTTCGAACGCGTCCCTCAGTCGACACTCCCCATTTGCCCGCAAATGGACCAGCAACTAGAGTTCCGAACGCGTGGCATGGAGCGCATGCCGATCTTTGTGCCCATATCCATGTGCTATCTAACCGTGCTCCTTTCTGATACGCCCGTAGCCTCGTTTCTTCTCTAAGCGAGCCTTGCTGACAGTATATGGGCTATCCATGGGCACCAATTTTGCACATTAGTGAAACTACCTGGGCACTGAAGAGTATTTTGTTGCACTAAATCGGTACAAATGCTCAGAAATTCAGCTTTCATGAATCCGTTAGCCGTTCATTTAGCATTTCGTGCTTAAGTTACAATTTATCAGAGACTTAGATTTCCACGCTGGCGCAGGGAGCACGATTAAAGTGCCCTCGCAGACCAAAAGGTTCCTAAGCGCTTCCACCTGGTTGCCGCCCCTACCATATGTGGTAATAGCTGTCGCGGCGCAGGATCTCCACGCCAAATCCAAAAAGCGACGACATTTTCTCCTCCACGAGTATGTCCTCCTTGCGGCCGTCGGCTATCACGCGGCCTTCGCGCATCAGGACCACTCGTTCGATCTCCGGGATGACATCCGCGGCATGATGCGTTACCAGCACGATTCCCACTCCCGATTGCGCCAGGCCCCGCATGGTTTCGCGAAGCTTGCGCTGCATGTTCACGTCGAGGCTGTTCGAGGGCTCGTCGAACACAAGCGCCAGCGGCTGGTGCACCAGAGCCCGTGCGATCATAATCCGCTGCGCTTCTCCCGAAGACATTTGCGCCACCGGCCGGTCCGCCAGGTGCAGCGCCTCCAGTCTGTCCAAGGCTGCGTCGGCGCGCCGAATATGCTCGGGCTCCACATGATGGTTCAGGAAGACGCGCGTGCTGCTGAAAAATCCCGAAAGCACGATGTCGCGCCCCGTGGCGTCGGCCTTGCAGAGGTCCATCAGATCATTCGATACGATACCCAATAGCAGGCGCAGGTCGAATATGTTCCACCGATCGCGCCCCAGAATGGTAAGCCGCGAATTGTCGCGAGCCACAGGGTAGCATTCCCGGGTAATAGTCTTGATGAGCGTGGACTTCCCGCATCCGTTGGGTCCCAATATGGCAACGTGTTCGTTGCGCGCAATCTGCAAACTGAAATCGTCCAGGGCGAACTTATCTCCCCGCATTACCCGAATGTTCTGAAAATCGATTAGGGCCGGTTCCATTCCTGTTGGCTCTCCCTCGGCGCTCGCAGTCAGATGTTGAATGGGGAAAACAAAAAAGTAAGGCCGAGATTCTATTTCCCCGCTATTTTGCCAGTTCATCGTAGAAGTGGCCACTGATCTCGAACAAAGCACCAGTTTTATTCCGGTGCAAGGCCATTGCGGCTTTGTCTGGAGCGCAGGCGAAATGTCTCCCGGCTCATAGGGTGACATTTTCATGTTGCCGTTAAGGGGTGGCAGAATTATAGAGCTAAGACACCGAGAGGATTTTAGCTTTACAGAAGCGGGTGGAATTCATATGCTGGTGAGCTATGTGGTATGTGAACAAGCTGTTCGGGCAGGCGCGAGTGGAGTTGCTCTCGGGGAAGGGATTCCTGGTGCGCAGTTCGGGCGGAGTGGTGCGCATCGAGAAGTACGACTGCGGAGCAGAGCTTCGCAAGACACCATCGGGCCGTTACCAGATGACGGTGATCCCCTGCATTATGAGCCAAGGACAGTTCACGCGGCTCTGGGATGCGGGCTACCAGAAATTTTTGCTGACCCATGAGGGAACGAAATATCCGATCCGGGTGAACCAACTGGCTCAACTGCGCCTCTTCAACGAGGAATTGCGGACGGCATTGGGCGTCTCCACATATTACAACGAAGCCCTGGGTTCCACCTGCCACTACAGCGTCTACGACCGCGTGAAAGGCCGCCAAGGCGATGTGCCCGATGAAAGCGTGGGCGCGCACGAAGAGGCCGGCCACTAGCTGCCCCGCCGAGCATTTCCTCCGGCAAAATCTTCTTGGGAACACCTGCCTGTGTTTGGGACGAGCCATGCGTAGGCTGCGGAAAAGGCGGGTGTCCGAATTGGAGATTCAGAAGAGCTTCCTTCAGAAGCTAACGGCCCGCCCTCCCGAGAGTTGGTAGAAGATTCGAGACTCCAGTGCACGAAATGGAACGGTGCGGCGCGGGACGCGCGCTTGTGCCGAGCGCGCCCGCGTGGTACATCGAATAGTGGTACATCAAGTGGCAGACCGGATAGCAGAGGAGAACAGAATGGCGCAGGTGCTGGCACTGGTGGACGATCTGTTTTTTCAAGCCAAGCTGGTGGAGACGGCGAAGCATCTCGGCGTGGAACTGCGCACTTGCACGACGGCCGATGCGCTCGTGGCGGAAATCTCGAAGGATGCACCGAAGCTGATTGTGGTCGATCTCCATGCACGCAACAACCCCATCGAAGCGATCGAGCGGTTGCGGACAGCCGGGAGCGGGATTCCGCTCCTCGGATTCTTTTCCCACGTAGAGGCCGAACTCGCGGAACGTGCGCGAGCGGCGGGATGTCCCACGGTGATGCCGCGATCCAAATTCACGCGCGACCTGGCAACCATCCTTGCGCAGGTGAAATCCGAGTCCACATGAAGGCATGGCTGAGGTTTGCTGACGTCTTCGCGGGGATCGTACTAATAACGGCCTTTGCGCTTTCGTGCCCCGCCGCCGAGCGCGCGCAGGATGGCGGCGAAAGCGATCCGAGCGCGGCGCTTTCCGCCGCTCTCACCGCCGCATGCCGCGGGAACGAGGCGGAATTCGCCAATTATTTGACAGCCGATAATGCGGCGGCCTTTCGGGCCCTTCCAGAGGAACAACGGGCGGCACTGCTGAAGCGGTTTTCGCTGACCGACGGTCCGGGAAAGCCGCTGCTTTCGTCCGACGCGCAGAATCATCGCGTGGTGCGCTGCGAAGCTCCGGACCAGACTGCGGAATTTCGCTTTGGCGATACGCGCACGCACGAAAACCTCGCCTTTATTCCCGTCGCGGTAGTCGACAGCCAGCAAACTCAATTCGGGCTCGTGCGGGAGAACGGCGGCTGGCGGCTGCTCTCGCTGGGACTCGTGCTGCTCGACATTCCGCAGCTTTCGAAGCAGTGGGCCGCGGAGGACCTTGCCGCACGCGAAGACGCGGCCGTCGCAACGCTGCACAGCCTGGCGGATGCAATTGCGTCGTATCGCCGCGCGTTCGGCAAGCTGCCGGAATCGCTCGAACAGCTTGGTCCCGCGCCGAAGGATCAAATCTCGCCGGAGCAGGCGTCGCTGGTCGGCAAGGAACTCGCGGCGGGCAGCTCAGCCGGTTATCACTTTCGCTATCGGATCGTTCCAGGGCCCGACGGGAGCGATGCGAGTTTCGAACTGGCCGCAACGCCGGACGACTATGGGAAGACCGGCCAGCGCTCCTTTTTTCTGGATGCCGAGGGGAAAGTTCATGGCGCGGACAGACACGGCACGGTGGCAGCCCCGGACGATCCTCTGATTGCCGACGACAAGACGCACTGATCAGCCCTCGCATACCCTGGGGTATAATGCATCCGTAAGGTGCGGAACGAGACGCAGGGCTTCCTCTTTCGATTACGGCCATGCCTATCCAGCCTATGCCGGGAAAGTTAAGTCCCGAGGACGCCGTTCGGGCCGCCAATATCGCTTCTACGCCGCTTTTGAATCGCTTAATCTGGCTGAGATGGAAGAGGTCTGGGCGCATGACGATGGAGTCGAGTGCGTGCATCCGCGTTGGGACCTGCTGCTGGGCTGGGACGAAGTTCGCGAACGCTGGGCCAGGATTTTCGCCAACACGAAGCGCGCGCGAGTCGCTCTGAGCAACGTGTGGGTGCGCGTGGAGGGCGAAGTGGCGTGGGCGGCATGCACGGCGCATGTAACGACGGCTTTCGCGGAGGGCTTCGACGAGGCGATCGTGCAGGCCACGAACATTTTCGTTCAACGCGAGGGCCAATGGCTGCTGGCCGGTTCATCATGCATCTCCCGTGCCAATGACTTCTCAAGCATCGGTGCAGTAAGGAACGGCGCCGCACGCTGCCGGGTTCCAGAATTCGCAAATGGCAGGGACGGATGGGCCGAGTTTCGGACGAGGCTTGGGGCATTGGGGGACGGTGACCGCTTGTCGTATCCTCGAACGCGCTGTGTACGTGTGACGATGCCTCATCCCTTTAATTCCTGCCTGGCATGAGCGAACGGGCCACCATATCCACATCCAAGAGCTGGATCACGCGGGGGGTGCTGGGCATAGGGCTCGCCAGCCTTTTTTCCGATTGGGGACATGAGGCTGCGACCGCCATCCTGCCCGCTTTCCTCGCCAGCCTGGGCGCTCCGGCGATCGCGCTGGGCATCATTGAAGGCGTATCGGACGGATTCTCGAGTTTTGCGAAACTCGCCGGCGGATGGATTGCGGACCGTCCGGCTTGGCGAAAGCCCACCGGCATCATCGGGTATCTGGCCACGGCCTTCTCAACGTTTGGATACGCCTTCGCGCAAAGCTGGCCGGCCATTCTCTTCCTGCGCGGATTCGGATGGATCGGGCGAGGCAGCCGGGGACCGTCACGGGATGCGCTGCTGGCGGATTGCATCTCGCCGGGGCAGGAGGGCCGCGCATTTGGCTTTGAGCGCGCCATGGATACGCTCGGCGCCGTTCTGGGACCGCTGTGCGCCGCGGCTCTGATCGGCGAAATCGGCGCGCGCGCTGTGATGCGCTGGACGCTGCTGCCCGGACTCACGGCGGCGCTGGCATTCGCGTTCCTCGCTCCCGCCGCGAAGCGAGCCGGCGCGCACCATGCGCTGAGCATCGCGTCGAGCTTCGCGCAACTGCCGAAAACGTACTGGCATTATCTGGCCGGCGTTTTTGCGCATGGCATTGGAGACTTCGCGCCGACGCTGCTGATTCTGCGCGCAAGCCAGATTCTGACGCCGAGGTTCGGAGCCGGACGCGCGGCTACCATTTCGGTGGCGCTGTACACGTTCCACAATATCGTCAGCGCGGGGGCTGCCTATCCGGCGGGAGCCCTGGGCGATCGCATCGGCAAGCGCGGCCTGCTGGCGGCAGGGTACCTGGTGGCGGCGATTACGTATGCGGGCTTTATCCTCGAACCTCCCACCATTCTGGTTCTCGTGATTTTGTTCGGCCTGGCGGGAATTCACGGAGGATTTCAGCAATCGCTTGAGAAGTCGCTGGCCGCGCAAATCCTGCCCACGGCGGTTCGCGGTTCCGGGTTCGGCGTGCTGGCGACGGCGAACGGCATCGGGGATCTGATTTCGAGCATCGTGGTGGGAGCGCTATGGTCGAGCGTGAGCCCGGCCGCCGGGTTTGGGTACGCCATCGTGTTCATGCTGCTTGGGACGATTCTGATTTTTTGGTGGCGCTGACAATTCTCGAGATTTGCCGCGCGAGCGCGCGGGAGCGCGAAGAGCCGGCTGACAGCGGGGACAGAAATAGCTGCTGCGCCCCGCCACAACAGCGCGGCGAATCGGGGTTCCGCAGGAGAAGCATTTCTTCCCTTCCCGCCCGTAGACACGATGCCTCAGTTGAAACGTTCCGGGAAGCCCTTCGGCATCCACGTAGTCGGAGATGGAAGATCCGCGCAAACGAATTGCCTCGTTCAAAACATCGCGCATGGCGCGATGCAGGCAGAGGAGTTCGTCCTGTTTCAAATTTGCGGCGAGGCACATGGGATGAATGCGCGCGCGCCAAAGAATCTCATCGGCGTAGATATTTCCGATGCCGCGCAGGACACCCTGGTCAAGCAGGAGCGCCTTGATACGGGCGCGGCGCCCGCGCAGGCGGGAGAGGAACGCAAGCTCCGAGACCTCGAGAGGATCGACGCCTAGTTTTTCGAGACCGCTTCCATTAACGCCGCGAGGAAGGAACTGCATGCTCCCGAAGCGGCGAATGTCGGTGTAGCGCAGCTCGCGGCCGTCGTCGAGGGCGAAAAAGACGTGAGTGTGCGGCGCGACCGGTGCTTCCGGCCGGCAGAGGATCAGCCGGCCCGTCATGCCGAGATGAATCAGCAGCGCCGGGCTCTGGCTCGTTGCAGTGGACGAATCGAGATCGAGGACGAGAAATTTCCCGTAGCGCCTCACACGGGAAACCCGGCTGCCGGGCAAGCACCGCTCGATCTCGGCCGGATTCGCAATAAAATCCGTTTTGCTTAATCGCACATTCAGGATGCGCCTTCCCGGCAGCGCGGCTTGCAGGCCGCGCGCGACAGTCTCGACTTCGGGCAGTTCCGGCATGTTGTACCCCAGGGCAAAGGTAACACAGCCGAGGCGCTCGTCGAAAAAACCGTTCGCTGAGGAGCAATGGGAGATCGATTCTGCCGAAGGACGAGGACGCGAAACGGGGTTCCCATCGGGAGTGACGGGCCATGGAAGGTTCGCGGCGGAGGGTTGTTTGCGACGCGGGTGTGGCGCGGACTCAACGCGCGCTCAGGGCAAAGGTATGCCGGGGGAGGCCACGATTCCGGCCATGCGCAAAATTTCGGCGTATTCCTCGTCGGTCAAAGGACAGATCGTGAGACGCGTATTCTTGAGGAATTTTATTTTCTTCAGGAGCCGATTGGCGCGCAGCTCGTTGAGCATTACCTGGCGGGGCAGACGCTCGATGGCCCGGAGATCGGTAACCAGAGTCTTGGATTCCGGATGGTGCGGGTCGGGATAAGGGTCGCGGGTGACCTCGGCAAGGGCGTAAACAGCATGCTCGGGCTTGCCGTGATAACAAAGTGTGCGGTCGCTCTTATGGACCTGCTTGAGCTGGCGTATGGCGTCGGGCTTATTCCCGGCCTGCCGCCACATCTCCTTACCCTTCACAAAAAGGGTATCCCAATGATAAACGCGCGGGTCGACGGCGAGCAGCCAGCGTCTTATTTTGGTGGGAGGTTGCGTCATTCGTCGCGATGCGTCGGGCGAACTATACACGGAAGACGGCGAGAAGTGGCGGGATTTGTGGGCCTGTTTTTTAGACGCCGACCGGATAACGTGCTTTTTTGATGTAAGTGCCATATGTTCAGATACCTACAATCGTATCGTTACCGTAGACCATTGGCAATGGGAGTGTCAATACAGTGGGTTCGACTGGTAACTAGCTTAGAACTATCGCTTTGCCGTCACCATCAAAACCTGGCCCGACACTCGCCTATTTTCGATACTTCCAAAAGAAGTCAAAACCCCGCTTCACCGAATCGTCCATTAACACTCAACCAACACATTATAAATACCTTAATTACATGTTGCCAGCATAACTTCGAGCTCGCCATCCACAGCTCCTGCTGATTGTAATCGGAATCTATATACTATGTCGATAGTAAATTGGCCTGTATAACTACCGTCGATCGCAAGAGGAGCTTATCTTCCAGGCTCCGTTTTGAATCTAGGCTTACGCATCAGGAAGGCCAGAGGGGCCACAATCACAAAGAGCAATGCAAGAACGCGAAAAGCGTCGAGATAGGCCATCGCCGATGCCTCGCGCCGGATGCTTTCGTAAATCGGGGCGAGAGCCTGATGCCCGGCGGTTGACAGGTTTCCCCCGTGGCGGAAGAAAAACAGCCGCCATGCGTTGCGCCAGCCGTTGAAAGCAGACGGCTGGTGCGACATGTCGGCTACCAGGCGGAGCTGATGGAATTGGGAGCGCCGGAGAACCAACGTCTCCATTGCGGATATTCCAAAGCTCGAACCGAGATTGCGCGCCAGACCAATGAGGCTGGTCGCGTAGCCCATTTCCTCGCTGGGGATGGGATCAACGGTAATAGTCGAAAGCGGAACGAAGGTGAACGACAACCCCGCGCCCATCACGATCAGAGGCCACATGAAGTTCCACGGCCCCGCGTTGAGATTCAGATGCGAGAAAAGATAGATACCCCACGCGGAAATGAGCATTCCCGCGAAAAGAATCACGCGCATGTCCCAGCGGCGGCCAATGAGGAATGCGGCAACGGGCATCATGATCAGTGTGATGATTCCGCGCGGCGTACTCCAAATTCCGGCGGTGAGGGCCGGGAAGCCGAGCAGCGTCTGCATGAAGAGCGGCAACAACACGATGCTGCCATATAGCACCACTCCCAGAATGACGGAAAGACCCGTGCCGCAGGTGAAGGTACGGTAGCGGAAAAGGTTGAGATGAACCACGGGATCGTCGATGCGCAGTTCCCAAATCACGAATGAGATCAGGCCGACGGCGGCAATGACGGCGAGCAGCACGATGAAATGCGAGCTGAACCAGTCGTCTTCCTGGCCCTTGTCGAGCATGATTTGAAAGGCGGCAATACCGGTGGCGAGCATTCCCATGCCCCAATAATCGATCCGATTGGAACGGCGGTGAATGTACGACGGATCAAAAATGAAAAGCTCCACGAGAATCAGCGCGAGGATGCTGACGGGAACATTGAGGAAGAAAACCCAGCGCCAGGAATAATCCGTGGTAAGCCAGCCGCCCAGCACGGGAGCGACGATCGGCGCCACGACGATTCCCACGCCCCAAAAGGCCATGGCATGAGCGCGCTCTTCCCGAGGGAACGTCTCAAGAAGGATGGCGCGAGTGACGGGCTGCAACGAGCCGCCCGATGCGCCCTGCAGCACACGGAAGAAAACGAGCATCGGCAAATTGGGCGCGAGGCCGCAGAGCACGCTCGATATGGTGAAGGACGTGACGGCCATCATCAAAAGGCGCTTGCGACCAAAATAATTCGCGAGCCATCCCGCCAAGGGGAGGACGATGGCGTTGGAAACGAGATACGACGTGAGCACCCAGGTGGCTTCTGTGACCGTAGCGGAAAGGTTTCCTGCAATGTAGGGAAGGCTGACATTCACCGCGGAGGTATCGACCAACTCCATCATGGCGCTAGCCATGACGGCGACCGCAACGAGCCATCGCGCCACCACCGGGTTTTCGATCGCGATCCGAGGCGTGATTGGTGCAGCCGAGGCAGCCATTCGTTCTTATTTCTTATTCAGCCATCATAGACGCACGCGACGCAACGCCCGCAAGGGAAAGGCTTGCGCATTGCGTACCGCGGTCCCGACCCGCGAAGGATACGCCAGAAGCTACTTTTCAACTTTCGCGAGAAGCTGCGCGAACCTCTGCTCGCGGTCTTTCTGGTCGAGGCCCTGATAAATTTCGGCGATCTGCGTCGCGTTCATGGAACAGAATTTCGGACCGCACATGGAGCAGAACTTGGCATCCTTGTAGAAGTCGTCGGGCAACGTCTCATCGTGCATGGCGCGCGCGGTTTCCGGGTCGAGAGAGAGGGCGAACTGCTTGTTCCAGTCGAACAGGAAGCGGGCGTAGCTGAGCGCGTCGTCGCGATCGCGGGCGCCGGGCCGATGGCGCGCCACGTCCGCGGCATGGGCGGCGATCTTGTAGGCGATCACGCCCTGGCGCACATCGTCGGCATTGGGCAAACCTAGGTGCTCCTTGGGTGTGACGTAGCAGAGCATGGACGCACCGTGCCAGCCGATCATGGCCGCGCCGATGGCGCTGGTGATGTGGTCATAGCCGGGGGCGATATCCGTGACGAGCGGACCAAGGGTGTAAAACGGCGCTTCATAGCAAAGCTCGTTTTCCTTTTTCACTTGCAGCTCGATCTGGTCGAGCGGAATGTGTCCGGGGCCCTCGATCATCACCTGCACGTCGTATTCCCAGGCTTTTTTCGTGAGTTCGCCCAGGACGCGAAGTTCGGCGAACTGCGCTTCGTCGCTGGCGTCGGCCAGGCAGCCGGGGCGCAAGCCATCGCCCAAGGAAAAACTCACGTCGTGCTTCTGGAAAATTTTGCAGATGGCGTCAAAATTCTCGTAGAGGAAATTCTGTTGCTTGTGGAAGCTCATCCACTGCGCCAGAATCGCACCGCCGCGGCTCACGATGCCGGTGATGCGGTTGCGCACGAGCGGTAGAAATTCGCGCAGGACGCCGGCGTGAATGGTCATGTAGTCGACGCCCTGCTCGGCTTGCTCCTCGATCACTTCGAGCATCACGCCGATGTTCAAATCCTCGGAGCGGCGCACGCGCGAGATGGCTTCATAAATCGGCACGGTGCCGATGGGAACGGGCGAAGCGTCGATGATGGCCTTGCGGATCAAAGGAATGTCGCCGCCGGTGGAGAGGTCCATGACGGTGTCCGAGCCATAGTGCACGGCGCGATGCAGTTTTTCGAGTTCCTCGTCCACGTTGGACGTGGTGGCGGAATTGCCGATATTGGCGTTGATTTTGCAGCAGAGGGCGACACCAATGCCCATGGGCTCGAGATTGTGGTGGTGAATATTGGCGGGAATGATGGCGCGGCCGCGCGCCACTTCGTCGCGAACGAGATCGGGCGTGAGCTTTTCGCGCCTGGCGACGTAGTCCATTTCCTCGGTGATCACGCCCAGGCGCGCGTAGTGCATCTGCGAAAAATTGCGCACACCGCCGTTCATCGCTGCCGCGCGTTTTTCAATCCACGCATCCCTCAGTCCCATAAATACCCCCTGTACGCTCGAAGAGCCTTCCTGGCGGAAGACCGACTCATTATCGCACCCGCTCAGACCGGCGGCAACTGAGCGAGGAGCATGGAGAGGGCGGTGGGGTCGGAGACGGGGGGGTGGCAGGTGGTTTCGACGCAGACGAGGGCTTGCGGAGCGGAAGCGTCGAGATGCGGCAGCGTGTCGCGAAGAGCGGCGGGGAGATGATCTGACGCAAGCCGGCCTGGCATGACGCGCAAAAG
>DATLST010000157.1:0-6687 GCA_035534055.1 Candidatus Acidiferrales bacterium
TTAACCCCAGGGTTGCACTTTTTTCGGCGGATCTCAGGTCACCCACATTGAGGTAAAGTTCGGCCAAGTCGAACATACCTTCCGCAGCCGTGCGATAGTATTTATACTTCAGCGCGAGCTGGCTCCCTTCCTCTAAATCCCCCGCCGCCTTATCACGGTCGCCCGTTCGAAGAGTGAGATCTCCCCGGAGATTGAGGATGTGCGCCTCGTGCCCTAGATTATCTTCGTCCTTCGCCACAGTTAAAGCTTGGCCAAGCACATCCCTGGCTTCTTTCAGCTTGCCCTGACCAATCAGCGTTTGTGATTTCCCTTCATACGCCATGTACGGGAATCCCGCATCGGGAGTCGAGTTGGCTATTTTTATCGCTCGGTCAAAGAAGCGGATGGCCTCTGCATATCGTTGCACCGTATTAAAACCATTCCCCAGCATTTCAAGAGATCGGACTTGCCCGCCCGTGTCGCCGCTTGCCATGGCGGAAAGCAGTGCATCGCCGACCAGTTTCGCGGCGCGCCGACTGTTGCCTTGCAGAAACGCGATGATTCCCAGTTCGCCGTTTGCGCGTGCCTCCCATTGGGTCTCTCCCAGACTCTTCGCAATCTTGCGAGCCTCGCTCCAATCCCATTTCGTAGCCATCGGGCTGATTTCTATGTCGGTGTAGCCCTTCTGGGCAAAGCACCAGAGCCTGAGTTCGGGATCGTTTTTCACAACCGGGTCATTGAGCTCCTTACCGATCATCTCCGAGACCTCTACATAGGACATGGTCTCGGATTGTGCTCGAATTCGTCCGACACGAGCATAAATCTGGTCCCTTGTGTCTCCGCTTTCCTTGAATAACTCCTCCGCTCGAACATAAAGAGGCTCTGCCTTCGGCCAGTTAAACAGCCAAGCCAAGTGATTCGCTTCTGAAAGAAAAAAGTTCGGGTTGTTCAAGGTCTTCGCGTCTTGCGAGAGCCGGACAGCGGGCGTTCCGGGAGGGGATGTTCGTGAGAGGTAGAGCGACACATACTTTCTGGAGGCACCAACAACGAGCGCAAGAAGAGAAAACATGAAAAGCAAGAGCGCCAGGCGCCCTTTCGAGAGGTGTAACCGCAATGCCGTGTCCTGAAGTTACCCGCTGGCAGCCTGTTTCACCTGAGGATGCGAGAGAGGGTCGCGGGTTAATTCATACAGTACGGTATTCTGTCTGTTATCTAAAGGCAAGAGATTTGCAGACACAAATCTGCATAAACTAGGGAGTTGTTGACGACAGGAAGCCTGCCTTCGCAGGCTTCCCGCGAAAAACATTTAATCGGTTGGCACGATCGCGGCAAGAATCTCGGCGCTGGCACGCTGCACGTGCTCCAATGAGCCCGCAAGCGTTTCTTTGTCACCTGAGTACAGTTGAATGTAATTCGCCGAATTCGATGCTGTGAGGCCAATTGCTTCGCAGACCACAAACGCGACCGCCTCTGCTTCCGTCTCGCGGACGCGCTTCGTCGTTTCCGTCCGGCGGCCGTTTTGATGTAACAGCGAATGGCCCGTTTCATGCGCGAGCGTCGCGAATTCCTCGGCGGCAGATTGGCCGGGGAGCAACGCAATCTTTCCGGGGGAGCATTGGCCTTGTGCCGGATAGATCGCGTCCGAGTATTCAAGTTGAATTCCACGGCTTGCAATAAATTCCTTTAGCCTTTCCGTGTGGCCGGATGGATCGCCCTCGGCGTTTGCAAGTTCGGGCAGCGACTTGCCATCAGTGTCGGTCACATCGAACACGTAAACCGCGCGGAAGTGCACCACTGGTCTTTCTGTGCCTTCCTCGCGGTCGGATGCCTCCGCGTCCTTGCGCTGCAGCACCGGCGCAAGAATCAAGATTCCCTTTGCGCCCTTCTTTACGAAACGTCCGAGTTGCTTCCAGGTCTGGAATCCGGCGACGTGGGAAGCGTCCGGTCGTTGCGATGCAATGAGCATGATATTGTGCAAGCTGTAGCGATGGAACCGCGCCATTGCTGCGAGGTATTTCCTCAGCGTCTCACTGTGGCCCGCTTCGAGGGCCTGACTGAGTTGCTCGATGGCCTTGCTTGCGATCTGTTTTGCTTGTTCGACTTTCATATTTTTTGTCCTCCTGTTTCGGGGAGTTCTTGCTCCCTTCACCCGACAGAGGGAGCAAGGACGCGAAACAGGGGACAGAAGCGGAGAGATTGGCGCGTCCAGGTCGGAACGAGCCGCACGTCTGAGTGACACGGGTTTTGGTGGCGCGAAGCGTGCTAGTGGAGACCGGAGGCGGACGTATTACACGCCGGGACGTGACAATCTTGTAGCGGGAGAAGAGCAATGGGCAAGCAGGAATCAATCGGCGTTGAAGGACAGAGAAACAAGCGTCGGAATTGTTGAGGCTGGGGCGGATGGGAACTGGGGTGGCGGGTCGTCCTTTACCTGGCGCAGCTGTGTGCTAGGCCGAGCCGCCGATCAGCATGGGTTGGCACCCTGTTCTGACCTTTGAAGGGTAATCGCCACGACAGCATATCTGTTGTATCCACAGAAGTGGACTCAACTGAAAGGTACAATAAGCATCCGCTGGAAGGCCGAGGAAACGATGAGATGCTGTGAGAAATGTCGGCCATTGAATTCAGCTAGGATGTTCAGGAACCCTGCGCCAATATTGAGGAAGCCTGATGTTCAAACTCTGCTTAATCAAAAGGAAGGGTGCAAGCTGGTAGAGATTGGTGCTGGCTGCCTTCGTAATTCGATATTTTTATTGAAAGCTGGGTTCAGGGTGAGCGTTCTGGAAGTTCCTGGCATGGAGGCTCGGTTCCCTGACAACTTTGCGAAGTTTCGCAGACTTGGAGGGACCTTTGCCGCTCGCCTACCAAAGACAAAGCAGTTCGGGCTGGCAGTGGCAACGTTTGTCCTTGAAACTGTTTGCGAAAAAAGGTTAAGGGGCAAAATTGTCAGAGACCTATGCAAGTCCCTAACGCACTCTGGATGCCTCATCATCTCCGTGAGGGGACCGAGTGATCTAGTTACCGCGCGTCGGAAAGGTAAGCGGTGCTCGGACGGTTACCTGACGCCTGGCTACAGCTTCGCTAGATCATATACTCGGGGTCAGCTACTGCGGCTGCTGACCCGTAGCGGGTTCAGGAAAATCGAGTTCCTGCATCGGAATAGTGTGGAATCACCTGAGCTGCTGCATGCATTGGCTTGGAGGCGGTAGTCCATGGACGAATTTGAAAAAGCAAAAATCCCGCCAAGCGGGTTAGAACCTGCTCCGCAAGCATGGAATCAACACGCAGGTAACGAAGCTTCCGAGGCTTCTCGGTCGCCCCTAGATGGTACATGGGTGGATACATTTTACCGGGAATGCGGCCGTGAAGTCACATTGGCATACACCACCTTAAACCAAATGAAAAATTGGGCGATGACGGTGGCTGCCGCCGCGCTATCGGGACTGGCGTTTGGGACTCGGTCTGCGAATTACCCGAATAAGTACATGTTTGTTGGAGTTGTGATCGTATATGTCTTCGTGTTGAGGTTTTATATCCGAGCCATCCTCTGTTACATCAATCTCTCTCGATGGAATAGGCTCCAGAGCGACTGCGTGGAACTCAAGCTTCTCCCCAGAGTGAAGGATAATGAGCCACCGCAGACACCCCTGGCACTGGAGAATCGGTTTCGAGAGGACCTGCAGAACTACTATTTCCGCTGGCTGTCTCCGATTGACCGAAAGACTCAACTACTCTCAAACCTTAAGCTCGGCTTTGGATTAATTTTTGCGCTCACAATCTTTTTCCTGTTGTGGGGTCTGTTCGATCTCTGGCAGGAACGGATGGTAAAAGCTCTCTTGGTTTTCTGCATTGGAACGACCATCGTCGAGTTCAACGATTTTTTCAAGTCGACGTTCTTCGAAACGGTAACTGCGTTCCAGAAACGCAAAACTTGGAGCAAAGTTCATGAAATCTTTCCGGTCCCTGGGTCCAGAGGGTGGTACCTGGCCTCATGGATTCTCGTAATAGCTCTGAGTGTGACCTTTGCAGAGTGGCCGACAATTAGCAGGTGGCTACGCGCATTTCTTTGTCACACATGAAAGCCCCGGTGGTCGGAACTCAGCGCGGCAATGGCAGTATAAAATCTAGCTCAAGCGACGTACCGCGAGGGCCTCTGATCGACGAGCAGTCGAGATGGTTACGATTGAACAGGTGGTGCGGCTGAGGTCGGCGGGGTCGTTGGGTCGTTGGCGTCTCGTTGCTGGTCATGCATAATACGGTCGGGAGTTAAAGCTACCTCTTCTGAATTTTGGCCAAAACGAAAGATCCCGCCGCCGTCAAGCTTGGACGGAAGGGTGGGAAGGAGATCGCCAAGCGCGGGCCTGAATACTTCAGGCAGTTGCAAGCTAGACGCAAGAAGCGCAAGGGCGGTCGGCCTCCCAAGTCCAAGAAACCCCGCTGAAAAGCTCATTGTAAAACAACGAGCGCTCGTTGTATAATCATGCACGGCATGGAGTCAGATATGACCGGCATTCCTGGGGTTTCTTGGGCCAGGTGTGAGAACCAATTCCACGTGTCTTGCAAGGCCGCTGAGGAGAACCACTTCTGCGTCGGAACCGAATCCGCCTCCGTAACTGTGGGACAACTGATACAGCGCAACGGCAGGGCTGAAATGTGGGACTCCGTGGGCGTATACGCCGAGCAAGATCGGGACGGCACGCTCGTCGTCCGGGCAATGGTGTTCAATCCCGACCGGGCGAGGCTTCAATGAACCTGACCGCGCTTGGATGCAATCTGGATCACGTCACAGTGTGACGACCTTGATGTCTGAGTGGGTGAACTCGAACTTGGGGAGACCTACGGCGAATGGAGTCAAGGTCTTCTTCACGGGGCGGGTTCGAGCAAGGCAGATGGATCAAAATGATTATCGGTGATCGCCTACGTGCTTTACGCGAAGAGAAAAGGCTCTCCCAAGGGGACATCGAAAAACGCACGGGCTTGCTTCGTTGCTACATTTCTCGTGTTGAGAACGGCCACACGGTCCCGGCCATTGAGACCTTGGAGAAGATGGTTCAGGCGCTCGAAGTTCCGCTCTATCAACTGTTCTATGACGGCGAGGAGCCGCCCGCGCTCCCAAATCTTCCCAAGCGGCGGCCGGCGGATAGTATTGCCTGGGGTAGCTCTGGCAAAGAGGCTCGCGTTCTGGCGCTATTCCGCCGACAGCTAAGTCGCCTGGGTAACGACGACCGGCGGTTGCTCCTGTGCTTGGCTCAGAAGATGGCGCAAAAGAGATCGGTTCGGGCAGCGAGCCGGAGTTGACCTTGCCCCGCGCAGCGATTCTGAACGTTCGAGCTTCGAATTCAGAGGCTATGATTTGAGACAACGCTCGTGCAACGTTTCGACTGGAAGAGTAATCAGAAAGGGTATATACCCCTATCGAAATGGGGCAGCACGGGGTGACGCGATGGAGTTACACTGCCCGAATTGCCACAGCACAGACCTCAAGAAGGTATCTCTGGCCTACCAAGAAGGACTTTCTCGGCTGAACACGCGCACGCGGATACGCGGCGTAGTGGTTGGGAGTGATGGGCCGGACTTGGTTGTTGGCAGAGCGACCACGAAAGGGACGCAGCAAACAGATATTTCCAGGGCACTTACCCCTCCGAAGAAATGGTCCTACCGAAAGCTCTTTGGCTGGTCGATCTTGGTGTTCGTATCGGTCGGCTGGATCGTTTTTTATGTGAATACGATCACGAAGAATTCTTCGACCGTGTCTTCAATGCCTTTGACAATTTACAGCGTGCTTTCTGCAGGCGTATTCATTCTGCTATGGGTTCTCTTCTGGCGGCACAATTCCTCCTACCAAACGCAATACGCTCAGTGGAACCGAGCTTTCATCTGCGAGAGGTGCGGCACGGTCAGCCAACACGACTTTCCTAGCACCTCCCTTTCCTGATTCCCACACGCTTATCATGAGTGTGCGCCATGATTCTTTGACTGGCCGTTTATGATCAGCGGCCAGAGCCTAGCAGAGCCGGTGCTCCGCTAGGTCGAAGTAGGGCTTGGAAAGCTCAATGCCAATAAACCGCCGACCTAACTGCTGCGCGGCAACAAGCGTTGAACCGGAACCACAGAAGGGGTCGAGCGCTAGATCGCCCGGATTTGAGAAGGATTCAATCAAAGGTGTCAAGATGCAGACAGGCTTCTGCGTCGGGTGGAGATTGTTGCCGCTATATTTCCATTCCAAAACATCGGGGATCGTGCGAACCGGCTTCTGCGGATTGCCCTTCGCCAGTAGGTAGGCGTTCTCATGTTGGTAACGGAGAAAGCGCTCGGTCGAAGCATACTGCTTGATGAACGTCAGGTGGCCCACAGCGCGAAAACCGGTTTCACGCCAAGCGGCGAGGAATTTGTCGGCCTTGTTCCAACTGTAGAAGCTGACGCAGAAACGATTCCAGCGGAGCGCGCTATAGATTTCTCTAAACGCCGGCTTCAGCCAAGCGTCGTTGTCATCGTTGGGAACACTGCGTCCGTCGCGAGATGAATAGTTCACCAGGTACGGTGGGTCGGTAAGGACAAAATCGACGCCGCCTGGAGCCATGTGCGATAGCAACTCGACGCAATCGCCGTTAAGCACGAACGAGCCAGACACGCGGCGAGCGTCTCAGTCTCCTCGCCCAATCTCTCGACCATGTTCAACGATTTACGCGGCGAATCCGTCGGTCGACG
>DATLST010000158.1:0-3986 GCA_035534055.1 Candidatus Acidiferrales bacterium
TCGCGACGGCCGCCGCTGTCTGGAACATAGCCCGATCCCCGCGCGTTGCGTCGCCCTAAGCGCAGGCCGCACTCTCGCGCTGCAGCAGCCCCCGCGGTTGCCCCGGCACTACGCTTTGATCCAGCGGCTCGCGCGCGGATAAACGCGCCGTGCGTTAGCGGCGTACACGCGGTCCTTGTCGGCGCTGCTGAGCTTCGAATCGTCCACGTAGCGGCGCGTATTGTCGTAGTGGTCCTTGCTCTCGTCGTTGATCACGCCGGGAAACGCGCCGTCGCACTCCGACCCAAACAGAATATTGTCGAGCGGTACGGCGTCGAAAAGCATTTGCATGTTCAAGTCGTTGTAGACGCAGGTGTCGACGAAAACGTTCCCGTTGCCAAGAATCTCGTCCGGGCTCGCCCAGTTGCTGTGCTTCGCGATCGCTCTCCATCTCCCGATCTGGCAAGGCAGCGCGCCTCCGCCGTGCGGAATCAGAAACCGCAGGCGCGGGAAGTCGCGGAACAGCTCCTTCGCCATCATCAGTTGCACGAATCCCGTTATGTCCGCGATCAAATATTGGACGGCGGTATGCGGGAAATTCTTGTTGATCGACTCGCTGCCGTGCAGCACCAGCGGAACATCGAGCGCCTGCGCCGCCTCAAACACCGGATAATTGTGCTTCCCTGTGAACGGCTGGTTTTGCCAGCGCCCGCCCGTGCCGTCAGGATCGAAATTGAACGCTACGAAACCTTCATTGGTCCAGCGCTCGATCTGATTCGCCACCTGCGCGGAAGGGCACGATGGATGCTGCCCCAGCATTCCCACTGGCGCAAATCGTCCGGGGGGCAACTTGCAGGCGCGCGCGATGAGGCCGTTGTTGAGATCGGCCCACACGGCGTTCTGCTCCACGGTCCCTTCATGCGTGGCCATCGCTTTCGCGCGCGGAGAAGCGAACGCCACGTCGATCCCGCGCGTTTCCATCAAGTTGACCACTTGCTCCAAACTTTTTTTAACGTCGCCATCCGAAATATTGGGGAGGGAATCGGGATTCTTCCCTTCAAGCTGCGCTTTGCGGAAACCTTCCACTTCCGGATGTTTGGCGAGACGAACGAAATGTTGGTGAGAGTCGATGATCATGCTCGTAGCTGGTTGCCCCCCTCCGGGAATATGCGCCTCTCGCAGCGCCTGAACAACGAACCGCAATTTAGTCCACGGTAAGTCTACATCAAGCGATCAACTTCCGGCGTTCCACAGGATAATGCGACGATCGCCTAAAAAACGCTCGCCCGCCCCACCCGCCGCTCTCCTGTACGTCGTGACAACATCAGTACAGTCTTGACAAAATTTCAGATTAGATATATTCCAGATATATCGTGGATGCGGAGTCGATCAGGAAATCCTTGGAAGCGAGTGGTTTGCGCTGCACGCCGCAGCGCTATGCGGTGATGGCGTTCTTGATGGAGCGCAACAGCCATCCCACCGCTGCGGAAATCTTCGAAGCGGTAAATCGCGTGGATCCGCGCTGTTCCAGAGCCACCACTTACAACAATCTGCGGGACTTGGTGCAGGCGGGCCTGGTGCGTGAAGTGGCCGTCGAGGGCCGCGCCGCGCGTTTCGACGTCAAGGGCATGCGGCATCATCACTTTATTTGCGACCGCTGCGGCAATGTTGAAGACATCGAGTGGTATAACGTGCCCAAGCCCGCCGCGCGCGCCATTGGTAAACGAGTTCTTCGCGAATGTGAACTCATTTTCCGCGGACTTTGCACCAAGTGTGCCTCGCGGCACGCTTCCCGTAAAGCATCGTAGGTGAGCGGATACGGCCTTGCAACAGCCGCGCAGATAAAGCGCATGGATAAAGCGCGTCGATAAAGAACGAATAGCGCCTGCCAGCAAACGCGTCACGTGACGATAGCGCGAGGGCGAAATTCAAAACGAGTTTCCAGCAGTGCAGAGCTTTTGTGCCAATTTAAAAATTAGGAGAAAACCGTGTCAACCGATAGCAAGTGTCCCGTCGCGGGCGCAATCCTCGCGCGTACGAATCGTGAATGGTGGCCGAAGCAGTTGAATCTGAGCATTCTTCATCAACACTCCACGCTTTCCAACCCGATGGAACGGGAGTTCGACTACGCCAAGGAATTCAAGACCCTCGACCTGAACGCCGTCGTCAAAGACCTTCACGCCTTGATGACCGACTCGCAGGATTGGTGGCCGGCTGATTTCGGGCACTACGGCGGCCTATTTATCCGCATGGCCTGGCACGGCGCGGGCACCTACCGCGTCGGCGATGGCCGCGGTGGCGCCGGCTCTGGCGAGCAGCGCTTCGCGCCGCTCAATAGCTGGCCGGACAACGTGAACCTCGATAAGGCGCGCCGTCTGCTCTGGCCCATCAAGCAAAAGTATGGGCGCAAGATCTCTTGGGCCGACCTCATGATTCTCGCGGGCAATGTCGCCCTTGAATCAATGGGCTTCAAGACCTTCGGTTTTGGCGGTGGCCGCGCCGATGTGTGGGAAGCATCGCAAGACGTCTACTGGGGGCCCGAAGGCAAGTGGCTTGAGGATCAGCGCTACTCTGACGATCGCGATCTTCAGAATCCCCTCGCTGCCGTGCAGATGGGCCTGATCTACGTGAACCCCGAAGGGCCTAACGGCAAGCCCGATCCCATTGCTGCGGCCAAGGACATTCGCGAAACGTTCAAGCGCATGGCGATGAACGACGAAGAAACCGTTGCGCTCATCGCCGGCGGCCACACCTTCGGCAAAACCCACGGTGCAGGCGATGCGGCTCTCGTCGGCGCGGAACCCGAATCCGCCACCATCGAAGAGCAGGGCCTCGGCTGGAAAAGCAAATTCCGCACCGGCAAAGCCGGCGACGCGATCGGCAGCGGCCTGGAAGTAATCTGGACCACCACGCCCACCAAGTGGAGCCACAACTTCTTCGAAAATCTTTTCAAATACGATTGGGAACTCACCAAGAGCCCGGCGGGTGCGCATCAGTGGACACCCAAGAACGGCGCGGGCGCCGGCGCCATACCAGACGCGCACGACAAGTCCAAGCGTCACGCGCCAACCATGTTGACCACCGACCTCTCTTTGCGCCTCGACCCTGCGTACGAAAAAATTTCGCGGCGCTTTTACGAGCACCCGGATCAATTCGCCGACGCCTTTGCCCGCGCGTGGTTCAAGCTAACGCATCGCGATATGGGACCGGTCGTACGTTATCTCGGCCCGCTCGTTCCAAAAGAAGCGCTGCCGTGGCAGGATCCCATCCCCGCTGTGAATCATCCGCTGATCAGCGAGCAGGACGCTGCCGTTCTGAAGGCCAAGATCCTCGCCTCCGGACTCACCGTATCGCAGCTGGTCTCCACGGCCTGGGCTTCGGCCTCAACCTTCCGCGGTTCCGACAAACGCGGTGGAGCGAACGGCGCGCGCCTTCGTCTCGCTCCGCAGAAGGATTGGGCGGTCAACGAGCCAGCCGAAATAGCGAAAGTGCTGCAGAAGCTCGAAGCCATTCAGAAGGAATTCAACGCTTCGGCTTCCGGTGGCAAAAAAGTCTCGCTGGCCGATCTGATCGTTCTCGGCGGTGATGCGGCTATCGAAAAAGCCGCCAAGGCCGCCGGGCAGGACGTAAAAATCCCGTTCGCGCCCGGTCGCATGGACGCGTCGCAGGAGCAAACCGACGTGGAATCCTTCGAGCCGCTCGAACCGACTGCCGATGGTTTCCGCAACTATCTCAACGGCAACCGCCGCCTCTCCCCCGAGGAGTTTTTGATCGACAGAGCGCAGTTGCTCCGGCTCACCGCTCCCGAAATGACGGTTCTTGTCGGCGGCCTCCGCGTTCTCGGCGCGAATCACGGGAAGTCCGCGCACGGCGTCTTCACCAAGCGGCCAGAGACGCTCACCAACGACTTCTTCGTCAACCTGCTTGACATGGGCACCGAATGGCAGCCCCGCGGCTCCGACGGCGTGTACGAGGGCCGCGACCGCAAAACCAACCAGGTCAAGTGG
>DATLST010000159.1:0-9241 GCA_035534055.1 Candidatus Acidiferrales bacterium
CGCTTTGTTCCATCCATCGTTGACCGCGGGCATGGAATGAACGTTGTGAATGGTGGGGTCGTCATTCCGAATCTCGAGCCGCTGGTTGGCCATGAGCGCGACGATGTGAGGCTCGTACATGCAGCCCTTCTGATCGAGGACCACCGGCTCCTTCGGAGTTTCGAAGCGATAATTTTCCAGGCCGCTTTTCACGAAAACGACGACGTTGGCGAGGGATCCATTTCCGCCGAGGACGACTTCGGGAGAAAGCACGGGCGAGGAATTGGCCTTCGCGCAGGCGGGCGCGGAATCCATGTCGATGGGCCGGAGAACGGGAGGCGGGCCGTCGAAAACGACGGTCCCGGTAATCGAGCCGGCTGTGGATGGGTCCACCGTGAAGACGGGCGCGGAGGAAGTCTCACTGGGAGGCTGCTGCCTGCCACAACCGGAAAATGCGCAGACGAGAATAACGGCGAGCGCGGGATGAAGGAAGCGGGGCCTCAAATCGAGAAAATCCTCATTTCCAGAACAACCATCTTAGCAAGACGGAGGGCAGATGGCACGGTGCGTGGGGGCTGGGAATGAGCAGCGGGCCGGTTTGCGATTGGCGCGCCAGCCGTGCGCGCTGCCCCGCGAAGAATCGTGGATGATCGAAGCTACGATTTTGTTCGCTACGATTACGATTGCGCGGCGCGTTCGAGCTCCGCGATGTCGAGCTTTTTCATCTTGAGCATCGCCTGCATTGCCTTCGGGTGCTTGACAAGGTCCGGCAGACGCGCGGGCACAATCTGCCAGCAAAGACCGAACTTGTCCTTCAGCCAGCCGCACTGGATCTCGCTTCCTCCGCTGGAAAGCTTGGACCAATATTCATCCACTTCCTGCTGCGAATCGCAGCGCACAACAAACGAGACGGCTTCGGTGAACTTGAACGTGGGGCCGCCGTTGATCGCGGTGAACTTCTGGCCGTCGAGCTCGAAGGCGATGGTGAGGATGCCGCCCTTGGGGCCGCGGGTGTCGCCGGTAGTGCGCAGCTCGTCGAGACGGCGAGAATTCTTGAACACGGAAAGGTAAAAGCCGACGGCCTCTTCGGCGTTCGAGTCGAACCAGAGAAACGGTGTAATACGGGGAAAGCTTTGCAGGGCGCTCATTCGGGCACCTTACTTTCTGCTTGCGACTCTCTCACAAGCCGCGTCCGCACGGGAACGAGAGCGATCCACAAGCCGGACGTTCAGACACATATACCATTCCTTACGCCGGATTGTTAGCCGGAGTATCGGAGATTTAGAGGAACGATTCGCTTCTCCGGTAACCGCATCAATCAAGCATCTGACGAGCGGGGTATAAGTCTCCCGCCTATTTTTGGTAGCATGCAAGGGGAAAAGATCTTATCCACGCATGTCAAAAAGATTGCTCCTATTTGTTGCGCTTGTCGGTCTCTTATATGTTCCACGGTTAGTTTATGCGCAGGAGACTCCTGTGGAAGTGGCCGGATGCAATCTCGCCAGGAATCCAAAGGCTTTCAACGGAAAACTGATCCGCGTCCGTGGAAGACTCAATGTTCACTTCGAGGATTTTTCATTAGGAATTAGGAATTGCAATACAGAACAGAGCATCTGGCTAGCTTTTGGGGGAGACGTACCGGGGATAGTGGCCTCCACGGTGAACGATTCTTTCAGAAAGCCCGGCTCTGATATCCAAGTCAAAGGTGTCTCGTATGGAATCAAGAAAGACGATAGCTTTCGCAAACTGTATGCCTTGATTGCCGCGCGTCACGGAGATAAGCCCAATTACAGCGTTACTGCGACGCTTATCGGCATGTTTTTTGCAGGTAAGGAAAACAGAACTGCAAAAGGAACCGTTGATTTTGTTGGATATGGGCATTTAGGCTGTTGTGCGCTACTCGTGATTACACAGGTTTCCGACGTGGAATCCGTCCCCCCTGCAAACCTCAATCTTCGGGGTGTCTTGGTTGGTACTGATAGTAAACCAGTGGAAGGCTTCACGGTCTTTGACGATGTACTCGGGGGTTCACCTCCCGAGCGTCAGAAAACTGTCACGAACGAGCATGGAGAATTTGCGTTTTCCAACTCTGGCCAGCAGCTTCGGTTTGAAAATCCAAACTATCGCCCTTTAGCCCTAACTGTGGAACCAGGAGGCGGGCCCGTTCGAGTGAGGCTGCAGGACGCGAAGTACACAGATTGGGTTATTCCCGTTTGTGGGGAGGAAAATTATTCCAGTCGAGTTGGGTTTTCAGTTCTGTTCGCATTACCAAAGAATATGGAATCCAGTCCTTTCAATAATGACGACATGCAGTCCATCTTTATATACCCGCGAGGAGGAGGACCACTCTCGGCCGAACTAATCGTTTCTAGAAGCTCCGAGGAGCTTACAGACGGCGCTGATTCATTGGATTCTAAACGGTTCGAGGAGCGGTGGGTCAAGGACAGTGCGGGAAATGTCGTTGGTATGGACGCTCGGGGACTCATGAAACATGGCGGGTATTGGCGCAATGCTACTTTCTTGGGTCATGACATCGCAGGGTACCGGCTGCAGTCGGGGAAACGTCCGAACGAGTTGGACCGGATTATTGACTCTGCATGCATCGCAAAACGGTGACCCCTCGACGCCAAGTCCCGGTTAGTCGGATAAACGGAAACTGAGAGACTACTGAGGCCGAAACCGCGCTCCGCTGAAAACTCAGGGCGGGGATCAAATCAGGGCGACACGGAAGAGACGAGGCGTCACCAGCCGATATTGCGGCCCTGGTTTTGCTCGTCGAGCCAGCGATCGAGCGGCGCGAAATAATCGAGCATGGCGGTGGCGTCCATTTCGCGTTCGCCGGTGAGGGCTTCGAGGGCGTCGGGCCAGGGGCGGCTCTGCCCCATTTCGAGCATTTTGTTCAGCACGGCGCCCGCTTCTTTGCTGTTGTAGATCGAACCGCGATGCAGCGGCCCGGTATAACCGGCCACGCGGCAGAGGGCGCGGTGAAACTGGAATTGCAGAATCGCAGCGAGAAAGTAGCGGGCATACGGAACGTTGCCAGCGACATGGTACTTGGCTCCCGGGTCAAAATCCGCTTCGCTTCGCTCGACGGGAGGCGCGACGCCCTGATATTCACGGCGCAATTTCCACCAAGCCTGGTTGTAATCGGCGGGCGAGATTTTCCCGGCAAAGACGCCCCAGCGCCATTTGTCGATGAGCAGGCCAAAGGGGAGAAAGGCTACTTTATCGAGCGCGCGGCGCAGGAGCAGGCCCAGATCGGCGGAAGCGGGAGGAATCGAATCGAGCAGGCCGATTTGATTCAGATACTCGGGAGTGACGGAGAGCGCGATCGTGTCGCCGATGGCCTCGTGGAACCCGTCGTTGGCGCTGTTGCGAAACAGCGGAGGCAGCCTGCCGCAGGCGCGCTGGTAGAAACTGTGGCCGAGCTCGTGGTGGATGGTGGAGAAATCCTCCGCGGTGGGCTCAATGCACATCTTGATGCGCAGATCGTCGACGAAATCGATGTCCCACGCGCTGGCATGGCAGACGACGTCGCGGTCGCGGGGGCGCGTGAACATGGAGCGCTCCCAAAACGTTTGAGGCAGCGGGTCAAAGCCGAGCGAGAGGAAAAAGCCCTCGGCGTGGCGGACCATGCCGGCCGGGCCGAGCTTTTTGTCTTCGAGAATCTTGCTTAAATCGTAGCCAGGATCGGCGTTGGGAGGCGCGACGAGCGGATAAATATTGCTCCAGCTCTGGGCCCACATGTTTCCGAGCAGATGCGCGGGGATGGGGGCGTCCTCCTGCACGAGCGAAGGCCCGTATTGCCGGGCGAGCCGGGAGCGCACGTAGGCGTGCAGGGAGACATAGAGAGGGCGGACCTGTTGCCAGAGGCGGTCCATCTCCACGGTGAAGGCTTCGGGCAGCATGTCGTAATTCGAGCGCCACAGGGCTCCCACGTCGGGGAAGCCGGATTCGCGAGCGCCCTGATTCGCCAGCGCGACCATGCGTTCGTAGCGCGGGCGCATGGTCGGAGCGATGGAGTGCCAGCCCTGCCAGACGCGCAGGAGTTCGTTTGGATCGCGGCTCGATGCCAGAATGTTTTCAAGGTCGTTCAGCGATAAATATCTTCCCGAGGGATCCTCGGGACACCACTTGCCCTTACCGTAGTCGCTCTGAAGCGATGCGGCGATCTGAGAAAGCTCGGCGCTGAGGGAGGGGTCGCGGGGAGCGGGAATGGTGGCCGAGAGCTTGATGAGATTCAGTTTGCGCGAGACGTCATTGGGCAGCGAGAGGCCTTCATAGCGCCGGGCACCGGCGACCAGTTCGGAGGTGGCGGCCTTGACGGCTTCATCCGCCTCGGCGGCAATTTCCTCGGTATCGCCGGTGATGAACGTCTCCTGCACCCACTGCGCGCGCTGCTGCTTGATCCAGAGATCGAGTAGGCGCGCCTCGGCCATGTCCGTGAATTCGCAAGCCTCTTCGACCGTGGGAGGAATCGACGGAATTTGCGCTACCGGAGCGCTGGGATTTTTTGCCCGCAGTGTCATGGAGTGCCCGCGACAATATTGCAGGAAGAGTGGCCCGTACGCAATGAGCGCCGCCCGGGAGTTCATGCGAGCGACCGAAGATAGTTCCTATTCGCACGGCAAAGCCCAAGCGGCAACGATTGCCATGTGGAACCCTGCCTTGCACTTCCGCAGCGTAATATTCGTCTTTGACCTTCATTTAGGGCAACAAACACCCCGGCTTGCCGTTCTTTCCGCTCTTGCCTAGATTACAATCTTGGCAACTTGTGACGAGATTCTTTCCGTCATTTACGCCATCGTATGTGACGCCATCGATAATTTGCGTCTTGGTTAAAGAGCCGAAGTTCTCTCGCCAAAATAACTGAGAGATTACATGGTCAATATGGAGAACAACGGTAGGTGAGGACCGGCCACAATAGCGGCAAGTGTGCGCGTCCCGGTCCAATATTTCATAACGGATTCGAGCGCTCAAGGCGATGCGCTTATGCTCCGATGAATTGACCCCACGCTGTTGAATAACTGGTGCGGCCACATATTCATGAAATCTTTGAAGCAAGTCCGCGGCGCGGCCATCCTCTAAAATGCAACCGGATGCCTGGGGCACGAAACCGAAATCAACCCTATCGTTTACCGGAAGAATTTCGCCTTTTGTGTAATCGGCCAGTCGATCAAATTTGACTTGAATATACTGCTTACCTCGGTCCTCTTTGCCACGCTCCCACGAACGATTGCTGAAGGGGATCGAAACCGCGACACCGGAGGCGATGATACCCGTAGCGCCGTTGCCAGTTTTCTTGAGCAGTACGATATCGCCCGGAACGACATGGCCATTAATGCAGGACCATTGACGGACGTAGGAGCCTTGCTGCGCCATATCTACCAAGGCTTGTGGCCAATCCTGAAATGTCCACTTCGCCGGATTCCAAGTCAATAAATAAGTGCTCACTGTCGCCTCTTATTCCTCTCAAACATTAACTAAATGTTACCAGAGAGCATAGAGCAGGCGGATAATTCCCAGCCGCTTGTTCCCGGCAGGATTATTCGAGAGGGGCGCCGGGACGGTTCACTGAACGCGGATGGGAGTCGAGAAGCTCGGCGAGGGCGGCGAGAGCGCGGTCGATTCCGGCGCGATCGACATCGTAGTGCGTGACCATGCGGATGGAGAATTTCGCGGTGGGGCCGCAGAGAATTTTCCGTTCGGCAAGCCGCGCGCAGAGTTCGGCGGCGATGCGGCCGGCGCCGCGCACATCGAAGATGACAATGTTGGTGACGACCTTTTTCGGATCGAGTTCGATGCCGGGAAGCCGCGCGATACCCGTAGCCAAGTGACGCGCGTTCTCATGGTCGCAAGGAAGAATTTTGGGAGTTTCCTCGAGGGCGACCAAGCCAGCGGCGGCCAGTACGCCCCCCTGGCGCATGCCTCCCCCGAGAAGCTTACGGCCGATGCGCGCCTGCGCGATGAAGTCGCGGGAACCGACGAGCATCGAGCCGACCGGAGCTCCCAAGGCTTTCGACAGGCAGAACATCACCGAATCGAATTTGCGGGTGATTTCGGCGACGCTGTGATCGAGAGCGGCGGCGGCGTTGAAGATGCGCGCGCCGTCGAGATGGACGGGAATCCCGGCGGCGTGGGCGCGGTCGCAAATGCCGTTGGCGACTTCCGTGGGATAAACCGTGCCGCCATGCATGTTGTGCGTATTTTCAAGCTCGATGAGGCCGGTCTGCGCCGAGTAGTAAATCTTGGGCCGGATCAAGGGCTCGATCAAATCCCAGGTGAGAATGCCATCGGGCGCCGGGACCGTGCAGGGCATGCAGCCGGCAATGGCGGACATGGAGGCGAGTTCGAAGTTGTTGACGTGGGCGCGCTGCTCGCAAATGACTTCCATACCAGGACGAGCCCAGGTCTTCACCGCCAGGAGGTTGCCCATGGAACCCGAGGGAACGAATAAAGCGGCTTCCCGGCCGAAGATTTCGGCGGCGCGCGCTTGCAGATGGTTGACGGTCGGATCTTCGCCATAGACATCGTCGCCAACTTCGGCTTCGGCCATGGCACGGCGCATGGCAGGAGTTGGCCGGGTGACGGTGTCACTGCGAAGGTCCACCACGGATTGAGCGGCGGGATCGGGAGTCATGCGGGCATTTTATCCTTTGAATTGATTTACCGCACTATCCGGTCTTCGATCCTTCGGATGAGGAGGTGACGAAAAAATCAAGCGCAGGCGAGCGTGGCACGACTCTAATCGCGCTCGAAGGCTACACACGCCGCGCGGAATGCAGAATCACGCTGCCGAAATTCCAGGAAGCGATGCGCACATCGTCAAAACCGTTCTTCCGCATCAGGGAGGCGAGTTCGCCGGGCGAGGGGAATTTAGCGACGGAGCCGGGAAGATAGGCGTACGCCTCGCTGCTGCCGGAAATGGCTCCGCCGATGCGCGGAAGAATGTGCTGGAAATAAAAGCGGAACAGACCCGCCATGGGGCCACGATGCGGCTCGGTAAATTCCAGGATGCCGGCTTCCCCGCCCCGCTTCAGCACGCGCGCCATTTCACGCAGGCCGCTCTCGTAATTGGCGAGATTGCGAAACCCAAAGGCCGTGGCGACCAGATCGAAACTGGCATCCGCGAAGGGCAGACTCAGCGAATCGGCGGCGGCAAAAATAGCCGCGCGGCCACTGGCGCTCGCTTTCCGTTGCGCGCGATCGAGCATGCCTTCGACAAAATCGCTGCCGATGACCGGCAAGCGCGCCGTCCGCGAGCTGCGTATGGCCAATCCGCGAAGGCGATCGAGCGCAAAGGCGAGGTCGCCCGTGCCACAACAGAGATCGAGCACGCGCGCTTCCGGTCGGCGCAGGATGTGCCGGAAGCGCCTGGCCGTGCGGCGACGCCAGACGTGGTCGAGTGAGAACGACAGCAGGTGGTTGAGGAAATCGTAGCGAGGGGCGATGCGCCCGAACATCTCGCGGACGCGGGCGGCAGCCTCGCGCTCGTCGTGAACGCCTGCGGGACGGGTGCCAGGGGCTTTTTCGAGCTTTGCGGCAGGCAGGGTCATGGCGCGCCGCCCCGCCTATCCGCGAGCCCGCGCGGCAATCGCGGGGAGTTCGGCAAAGCTCCGAGCAACGACGGGCCAGGGCACTTCGGCGCCCCATTCAGTGCCGCCGATGCGGCGCGGAAGCACCCACAAGACGCGTCCGCCGCGAGCCTTTTTGTCGCCCGCCAGGATAGGGCGCAGCTGAGACGCTCGGATTTTCCCGAGCGATGGAAGCGGCCCGATGCTCGAGACCACCCGGAGAATGCGGCCCGCCTGCGGCTCGCGGAGCCGTCCCGCGCCCACGGCGAGAAGCGTGGCGGCCATCATTCCCCAGCCGATGGCTTCGCCATGTAGAAAACGACGATAGGCGGTGGCCGTTTCAAGCGCATGGCCAAGGGTGTGGCCAAAATTGAGAATCTGGCGGAGGCCGCCTTCGCGTTCATCCTTCGCGACGACTCGCGCTTTGATGGCCGCGCAGCGCGGAATGATCCAGGCCAGGGCGGCGGGATCGCGCCGCAGCACCGCGGGCATGTGGCGCTCGAGAAACGCGAACAATTCGGCGTCGGCAATGACGCCGTATTTCACCACTTCGTAAAGACCCGAGCGATATTCGCGATGCGGGAGCGTTTGCAGGGTTTCGGGATCGGCAACGATCAGCTTCGGCGGGTAAAAGGCCCCGACGAGATTTTTTCCCTCGGGCAAATTCACGCCCGTTTTTCCGCCGATGGAACTATCCACCTGGGCTACCAGGGTAGTGGGGATGTGAACGAGACGCACGCCGCGCAGATAGGAAGCGGCGGCAAAACCGGCGACGTCGCCGACGACTCCACCGCCGACGGCCACCAGGATGGCGTGGCGGTCAGCACCGGAGCGGGAGAGCTCGCGGGCAATCTGCTCGACCGTGGAGAGGCGCTTGGACGATTCGCGGTCGTCGAAGAGAATCGGGCGGCGCGCGTGGGTTCCAGGAAGTTTGGAAACAATCGCACGCCCCCAATAGCGCCAGACGCGGGGCGAGGAAAGGACGAACACGCCGGTAGCGTCGCCGAGGCGCTCGATAAGCGATACGGAACGCGCCAGCGCGCCCGAAGCGCAATGGAAATCGTACCGGCCGGAGGAACTGGCGATGGGGATGCTTGGCATGATTGCGAAAGAAATGTAGCACAGTTCCGCAAAGACACTTCGACGCGGATTCGGAAAGAGCGCAGGGTCCGGCGCTGGTGGAAGATTTCACCGAATCGATCGAGCCATCAACACCAATCGATCAGTGGAATTTCTGCTGGAGCGCGGAAACGGATGCGAGGATGACGTGGCCGACGATGGCGATGTTTCGCGGGCTGAGTTTGTCGAGCGTGTCCTGAGGAGTGTGCCAGTAGCCGGGCTGCTGATAGCCCCACAGGTCGATGATATCCACGGCGGGAACGCCACGACTGAGGAAGGGGCCATGATCGTCTTCAATGGCGGTGTGCTTGGATTCGAAAATGCCTTTGTAGCCAAGGCGATCCGCCGTGTCCCAGACGAGATCGGTGAGCCACTGCGTGGAATTCGATTCGCGGCTGATGATCAGATTTTTCTGGCCAATCATGTCGGCCAGCAGCACGGCGCGGACCCGCTTGAGGTCGCCCGAAAGAGCGAGGCGGGCGGCCAGCTCGCGGCTGCCGTAGACGCTGTCGGTGTCGGTCCAGCTCACCTGCGCCTCTTCGCCGTCGAGAAAAGCGATCCAAACGGCG
>DATLST010000160.1:0-8441 GCA_035534055.1 Candidatus Acidiferrales bacterium
TTCGACGCTTTCGGTCGGCCAGCGGCAACTTGTCAGTTTCGCTCGCGCGCTGGCACATAACCCCAAGTTCCTGATCCTCGACGAGGCGACTTCCAGCGTCGATACCAAGACGGAGTTGATGATCCGAGAAGCGCTGGACCGCCTGATCGAGGGCCGCACGGCTGTGATCATCGCTCACCGGCTCAGCACGATCCAGCACGCCCATCGCATCCTCGTGTTTCACAAGGGACGCCTCCGCGAGCAGGGTTCGCATCAAGAGCTTCTCGCCTTGCGTGGCATTTACTACCGCCTGTACCAACTCCAGTACAAAGAACAGGAGTTGGTGGCTTCGCTCCCCGACAGCCGTTCCGCCGGGTTCTCACAGCCCTTGCCGGCCGATGACTGACCTGGCAGTAACGGCAAAACCTGCTATCCCTCGACGAAATGCCTTTCCGCGCCCTTCTGCGCGGCAGATTATCCGGGCCCACGGATGAGTGCGCCCACAATTTTGATTTCCGCGGGCGAGGCGTCGAGCGATATGTACGCCGCGCGCCTGGCAACCGCCCTGCGTGAGCGTACAGGCGCCCATTTCTTTGGCATGGGCGGGCCCCGCGTGGCGGAGGCGGGAGTTGAACTGATCGCCGATTACCATGAAGTGGCCGTCGTCGGCATCACAGAAGTGCTGCATAAGATTCCGTCGGTCGTCGCCGTACAGCGCCGTTTAGCCAGAGAGGCCGCCAAGCGCCACGCGGCGCTCGCAATTCTTGTCGATTCCCCTGGGACGCATTTAGGAGTCGCCAGGCGGCTGAAGCAAAAGGGAATCCCCGTGGGATATTTCATCGGTCCGCAGGTGTGGGCGTGGCGCGCCGGGCGCGTTCGAGTGGTAAAGCGACTGGTCAAGCGCATGGTTGTGATTTTTCCCTTCGAAGAACAAATCTACCGAGACGCGGGAGTGCCCGTGGATTTTGTGGGCCATCCGCTGGTAGACGTGGTGAAGCCAACCATGACCCGGACGGAATTCGCGATGCGGCACGGGCTGGATGCAAGCCGGCCGATCGTGGCGATTCTTCCGGGCAGCCGGCGAAATGAAATCACGCAGAATTATCCAAGAGTCCTCGAGGCCTGCGAACGGCTCACTCGCGCATTGGAAGCGAGAGATGGAGTGCAATTCGTCCACGTCGTGGCGCCGAATCTGACGGGCGATTTATTTGCGCGATACGGCCCCTCACGCGTCGAGATAAAGCAAGTGGCAGGGGCCGCGTACGACGCACTCGCGGCAGCGGATTGCGCCATCGTCGCGAGCGGAACGGCGACGATCGAAGCCGCGCTGCTTGGGACGCCCATGGTCGTGATCTACAGGGTGACGCCCGTTACCGCGGCGATCTTGCGACGAATGATCCACACGCCGTTTATCGGAATGGTGAATCTGATCGCCGGAAGGCGCGTGGTGCCCGAGCTGATTCAGGACGATTTCACGCCTGTCGCGGTCGAAGCCGAAGTGCGCCGGCTCCTTGAATCCCAGGCGGCGCGCGAGGATGTGAAAGCGGGCCTGGCTGAAGTGCGCTCCAAACTTGGTCCGGGCGGCGCTATTGCGCGCGCCGCGGACGTTTTTGCGCGGATGCTGTAAGCTCTTTTGGCGCGGGCAACTGAGAAGGCTTGTCTGGTATCTTATGAATGCTAGGTGTTTGTCTTCGCCGAGAGAGGTTGCTCCTTGCTCAGGGTCCATCGACTCCTTGCCGCGCTGGCACTCTCCGCCCTCGCCGCGGCTTCCGCGCCCGCGCAGGCTCCCCGCCAGTTTCCGTTCCGGGCGACAAACTATGATGTCGAGGCCATTCTTCATCCCGAAGACCAGACGATCTCGGCACAGGTAAAAGTGGACTTTGTCGCCACGGAAGTGGCGAAAACCGTCCTGGTCGAGCTACACCCGGACCTGAGAGTGAACTCCGTGAAGACCGGCGGACAGGCTCTTAGTTTCGAGCGTGACGAAACTTTCCCATTGCTCCTCAGTGTGGGACTTCCGAGCACGGCCACGCCTGGAAAACAGGTGTCGCTCACCTTCGACTATAGCGGGCCGATATCGAGCGAAGACGACAGTCCTACCCGCGGGGTGCGCTTCGCTTCGGTCGACAAGACCTCGGCTTATCTCCTGCTCCCGGCGCGCTGGTTTCCCCTGACCAATTATCCGTCGAACCGCTATACCGGCACATTCAAGATCGTGGTGCCGGATACGTTTGCCGTGGCCGGCACAGGCAAGGCAGATGCGCCGACGATGATGCCCGCCGTCGGCAAGGGCATGCCGGGACAAGCAGCCTACCTATTCCACTGCGACCAGCCGGGACCCGTTGGATCGTTCGTCGCGGGCAGCCTGCAATTGTCGCCCGTGCAAACCGAGGGCTACCAGATCTCCGTCTATAATCCACCGGCGCAAGCTTCGACAGCAACGCCCTACGCAGATTCACTCGCGCACATCATGAGCTACTTTTCGGAAACCTTCGGGCAGATCCCGGACGGGACGACGATGACGATTGCGCAGATGCCGAACGGCTCGCTCAATGGATTCTCAGCGCCGGGATTGCTGCTGATCAGCGAGCGACAGTGGGGCACCAAACCGAACGACCGGCTACTGTCGCAGCTTGCCGCCGGACAATGGTGGGGCTACCACGTGCTTCCCGCCTCGCCTTCCGATGCGTGGCTGACGGACGGGCTTTCGCGCTACGCGGAAGCAATGTATGCGGAGCAATCCGATGGCGTGGCCGGACTTCACAAGGCGCTCGAAGACTATGCGGTAGGCGCGCTGATGTATGAAGGCACGACGCCGATCGCGCAGGCGCAACGCCTTGGCGCGTATTCCGATCAGTATCAATCGATCGTGGTTGACAAGGGCGCAATGGTGTTTCACATGTTGCGCACCGAACTGGGAGACGACGCGTTCACGGCGCTTCTGCGGGACTTCTTCAAGCAGGAAGATGGCAAGACGGCGACAATCGATGAATTCGAAAAGCTGACTGCAACCAAGGTGCAGCCGCCGGCAAATGGGGAGCCTTCGTTCAACTTGTTGTCTTTCTATTCCCAATGGCTGAATTCGACCGGCGTTCCGGAATTCACGATGGACTACATCGTCTATCGCACGCCAAAGGGATTCCGGGTGGTAGGAAAGATACATCAGGGCCTCGACACCTTTCGCATGCCCGTCGAAGTAAAGGTGGATACCGAGGGGAATCCCGAAACCAAGAATGTCCTCGTTACCGGGACAACTTCGCCGTTTGAAATCGATACGTTCGGACGGCCGAAACCGAACGGAATCACCATCGATCCCAACAATAACTTATTGAAGTCGAGCCCGAGCCTGCGGGTTCGCGCGTCGGTGGCTAGAGGCGAGGTCATGGCTGAAGTCGGGAAATACTACGAGGCCATTCAGGAATATCAGCGCGCGCTGGACGTGGCCCCGACGAACTCGCTGGCTCATTTCCGAATGGGCGAGGCCATGTTCTACCAAAAGAATTATCAGGCCGCCGCCAATGCGTTCCGCGCGTCACTGGGCGGCGACGGAGATCCCAAGTGGGTCGAGGTCTGGAGCCACATCTATATCGGAAAGATTTACGATTTACTGGGACAGCGCGAGCGCGCCGTCAACGAATACAGTCTGGCGCAGCATACGAACGACGATACAGCGGGCGCGCAGCAACAAGCGGCACTGTATCTCCAGAAGCCCTACAACGGGGACAACTCCACCGTGGCCGCATCCACCGCCGTCCGAGCCCCCGCCACGGCCCCGGCTGCAACCACCGCAGGCTCCGGGTCGGATAAGCCCGTCCTCAAAAGGCGAACCGACTAATCCGCTTCTTGAACCGGCCCGCTACGGGAATTAATTTCGTCAAGAACTTTTTCAAAAGTCTCCCGCTCTTCGTTGTCAAAAAGCACGAAATAAACCTTATCGAGAGATGTGGGGCCATCGAGATGCTTCACCGCCTCGCTTAGCATGATCTCAGCACATTCGCGAAGCGGAAAACCCGCGATGCCGGCGCCGACCGCGGGGAATGCCAACGTTCTCAGGCCTTTCTGTGCGCCGATGCGGAGCGCGTGAGCGGTCGAGCTGCGCAGGGCTTGCGGGGTGGTCCGCCCTCCCAGTTGCATACTCGCCGCGTGAATGACGTAACGAGCTTTCAGCTTTCCTGCCGTCGTGATGGCCGCGCCACCCACCGGAATCGTGCCGATTTCATTGCACTCGGCTTGAATCCGCGGGCCGCCCTTGCGACTGATCGCTCCCGCGACCCCACCGCCGAGGTAAAGGTCGTTATTCGCCGCATTCACAATCGCATCGACGTTCATTTCGGTGAGATCGCCTTGGCGGATTTCGATGTGGTGAGCAGTTGTCAAGCCGGTGAATCCTTAGATGCTGCCATTCCTCTCGCCGTTGGGGAGGCGATCTACGATTACCCGCAGATCGTTGTCCGCCCGTAAGCGTTCGAAGGCGGCGTTAATGTTTGGGCGGGACGTAACTAGCGGGCAACTCGGCCCCCACGTCGAAGACATGACCTTCTGCGAATTCGGATCGAGCGATTGAGGCGGAATTCATTCTTGAGCATCTTCGAATGCTCGACCCACATGCGCCAAGCCTCCTTCGACACATTGTCGTAGACCCGTTTGCCGAGTTCGTCTTTCCAGGGGATCCGGTCGAGCCCAGGCATCTCGCGGCCCAATTTCACGCACTTCATCATGCGAACCGACTGCCCAGCCCTGCGACGAAGCAGCTGTCGCCGTACCGTCGGGTCATTTTCATCGGCCATTCGAATGCGTCCTTATAATTTTCGCTGTAATTCAAGATACTGCAAGCGCACAGAAAATTCCAACCGGGAACGGTGGCGGCTCTATAACGATTGAATCAAGCCATGGCTCACCGGGGCATCTCCGACTCAAGATATGAACCCGAGCCATGCCGCCTGGCATCCGCGTAGAATATGGTAGGCTGCTGTTGCGGATTTCGGGTGATGACACAGAAACGAGCGACACCGGGCGCCGCTAGAGCCAACGCTTCCTGGAGAGTCTCCGATGAATACCCGTGCAACCGAAGTCGCCGATTTGCCTCGAACGGATGCGTATTACTGCGAAGCCCCGAACGACCCCTGCGCGGTGGTGATGTTCGGAGCCTCGGGCGACCTGGCTCGGCGAAAGCTGCTGCCCGCACTTTTCGACCTGGCTTGTCACGCGTGCCTGGCACCGCGGTTCCGGCTCGTTGGGTTCGCTCGCACGCGGATGAGTGACGACGATTTTCGCAAGGCTGCGGAAGCGGCGCTGGCGAAGGGCAGCCCAAACTGCGGGCGCGAAGATCATCGCGAGGATTTCCTGAAGCACTTGCAGTACTTCGGAGGGGATTACGACGACCCCGAGTCGTATCGTCGCCTAGCGCAGCGCCTCGAAGAACTCGATCGCGAAGGCCATCTCGGCGGCAACCGCCTCTTCTATCTCGCGACTCCCCCGGACGTTCATCCTCGCATCATCCAGCATCTCGGAGAGGCGGGATTGGCCAAGCCCAAGGGCGACCGATCCTGGACGCGCATCATCATCGAAAAGCCATTCGGGCACGACCGCGAATCGGCGCGCGAATTGAACCAAAAGGTGCTCGAAGTATTCGATGAGTCGCAGGTCTACCGCATCGACCATTACCTCGGCAAACAAACGGTGCAGAACCTTTTAGTCTTCCGCTTCGGCAACGGCATTTTCGAGCCGCTCTGGAACCGCAATTACATCGACCACGTGCAGATCACAGCTTCGGAATCGATCGGGGTGGAAGAGCGCGCCGCGTTTTATGAGTCCGCCGGTGCCTTGCGCGATATGGTGCAAAGCCATATGTTGCAGCTCACCTCGTTGGTCGCGCTGGAAGCGCCAGCGACATTCGATGCAACGGCCGTGCGCAACGAAAAAATCAAAGTGCTCCAGTCGATTCGGCCGTTTACGCGGGAAACAACGCGCAAATCGGTGGTGCGGGGGCAATATGGGCCTGGAACCGTGAATGGCAAGCCGGCGCCGGGATATCATCAGGAGCCAGGAGTGAAAGCGGACTCTTCCACGGAAACGTTCGTGGCTCTCAAGCTTCTTGTCGACAATTGGCGATGGAGCGGAGTTCCTTTCTATCTGCGGACCGGAAAACGCATGGCCAAGCCTCGCACGGAGGTGGCGATTCAATTCAAGGAGGCGCCCCACAAGGTCTTCCGAGGTGAAAGCCTGGAGGCTAATTTACTGGTGCTGAATATCCAGCCGGATGAAGGGATATCCCTGTCGTTCGGCGCAAAGTCTCCCGGCTCGGAGATGCACATCCGCCCGGTCACAATGGATTTCCGGTACGACCAAACATTCGGAGTGGTCTCGCGCGGGGCTTATGCGACCCTGCTCAACGATTGCATTCGCGGTGACGCCACGTTGTTCGACAGGGCGGACAGCGTCGAGGCCGCCTGGGAACTCGTTGATCCAATTCTTGAAGAGTGGAAGAATGCTTCCGCGCCGCCGTTCCCCAATTATGCGGCCGGCAGCGACGGCCCACGAGCGGCGGACGATCTGACCGTATCCGAAGGACGCCACTGGCGTCCGCTGTAGTAACATTGGGCTTCTCATTTCCGATTCCTGAGATTCCTGCGCTTTTGTTGTGAATCCACGCTTGGAGAAGTGAATGATTCTCGCGGGTGACATTGGCGGTACGAAATCCAACCTCGGGCTGTTCGATGTGCAGCAGGAAAAGCTGGTTCGAATCGCGCACAAGCGATACTCGAGCCACGAACATGCGGGACTGAAAGAAATCGCACAGGATTTCCTGCGGGAGCATCCCGCTAAAATAACGGCAGCCTCCTTCGGAGTGGCAGGGCCCGTCGTAAACAATAGCGTTCATGGAACGAACATGCCCTGGATCGTGGATGGCGGAGTCGTGGCTGGGTTCCTAGGGCTGAAGCGCGTGCGGATTCTCAACGATCTGGAATCAACGGCATTTGGAGTCTCGGTCCTGGAGCCCGCCGATCTCGAGACGATTTACCGCGGAAACCCTCTTCCGCAAGCCACATCCGTGGTGATCGCCGCAGGCACGGGTCTGGGCGAGGCGATCTTGTTCTGGGATGGCCAACGGCACCTCGCCATGGCGACTGAAGGCGGTCATGCGGATTTCGCCCCCCACACCGCGCAACAAGCCGACTTTTGGAAATTCCTTCGGACCCGGGGAGAGTTTGTGAGCACCGAAACAATTCTTTCCGGCCGAGGGTTTCAGAACGTCCACGAGTTTCTGAATCCCGCGGTGAAACATCCAGGGTTCGACGATCCGACGCAAGATCCGGCACCCGAAATTACACAACAAGGACTTTCCGGCCAGTGTCCCGTGTGTGCCGAGACCCTCGATTTATGGACCGAAATTTATGGCTCGGAGGCGGGGAACTTTGCAATTCGCACGCTTGCGCGGGGAGGAATTTACATGGCCGGAGGAATCGCCGTCAAGGTTCTGCCCAAATTGAAGGAAGGGGCGTTCGTCGCCGCAGCACGAGACAAGGAAAAGATGAAAGAGTTTCTCGCGAACGTACCGATCTACGTGGTCCTGAACGAAGAGTGCCCCTTGCTAGGGGCCGCATTTGTGGCCTGGAAGGACTTGTAACGTCCTCCGATTATTTGCCTCTTGCAGGGCAAAATTGAGAAATCGCACCGGGCACCGAAAACAGTTCGCAGATCCCGCCGATCAGGCCTTCTTGGCGGCCCTTCCAAGCCCGTCGCGCCACATCGATCTATTTCTCCGTGAATTTTATTAGGCGCCGACAGGCAAAACGTGCACGAATATGCAGCCGTGCGGTACTATGGTCCGCTTCGGGTTCGAATTCCATACGCGCAGAGGAGGGTCTCCGATGAGCAAAGATGCCACATCGAAAGTGACACTCCAAGACATCCACTCTGCCGCCGAGCGGCTCAAGAATTGGGGGCGCTGGGGGGCTGACGACGAACTCGGCACCCTCAACAATATTTCTCCGCTGGACATCGTTAACGCCGCCCGTCTGATCCGCCGGGGAAAAGCGTTCTCACTCGCCCTGAATTTCGATAGCAACGGCCCCCAGAACGGCTTATGGGGCAATCGTTTCAATCCCATCCACACGATGACCGCTTCCGGCGTGGACGCCATTGCCGACCGCCAGGAAGCGATTGGCTTGCGCCATGCGGACGACATTGTGACCATGCCATTGCAATGCGGCACGCAATGGGACGCTCTGGGACATATCTTCTTCGGGGATAAGATGTGGAACGGTTATGATGCGCGCCTCGTCGATTCCAATGGCGCTCATAAAAATGGAATTGAAAAAACCAAAGACAAGATGGTCGGCAGGGGCGTGCTTCTCGATATTCCCCGCTTCAAAGGCGTTGACTTCCTTGAGGATGGATACGGCATCGGCACAGATGAATTAGAAAAATGCGCCGCGGTTCAAAAGGTGGAGATCCGGAAG
>DATLST010000161.1:0-16524 GCA_035534055.1 Candidatus Acidiferrales bacterium
CTGATTACTCGGTCGTGGCCTCTCCAGACGGCGGTTCGGGTTATTTCGGTGGCTCACCCGACGCCATTGGTTACAGACCCGTTTATGGTTCTGACGGCCGCCCACGTTGAGTCGCTCAAGGAAGAACATCTGCGCGCTTCCGGTGATGTGGCTAAGGTGGCCGACGAAATCGCCAAGAAGGCGCCTGGTTTGCAGGTATCAACGCAAGTTCTCGAAGGCTCGCCGAAAAAGATGATCGTCGAAGAGGCTGAGCATTGGGGGGCCGACTTAATAATAGTCGGGTCGCACGGGCATGGGCCCGCCGAGCGATTCCTCCTGGGATCGGTGGCACAGGCGGTAGCTCTTCACGCTCCTTGTTCTGTCGAAATCGTGCGCTCCCAGCGTTCCACGGGTACTTAGGGCAGGCTTGCAAAGCCGAAGTGAGAAGAGACACTCGTAGATGGAGGGTGAGGAAATGACCTGCAACGTAGGAGGGGTAGACCGCGCGGTGAGGATTCTGCTCGGCATCGTTCTAGTGGTTCTGGGATTGGTTCATGTGGTGACGGGTGGGTGGGCTATCGTTGGCTATATTGTTGGAGCGATCTCGTTTTTGTCAGGCCTGATACGCTTCTGTCCAGCGTGGGCGCTCTTTGGGGTCAACACGTGTCCCGTGAAGCCAGCCCAACAAAAATAAAAAACAAGGAAGTTAACCCATGCCCTCGAACCTGAGCACCTCAACAAGCTGTGGATACGGCGATGTGCGCATAGTGAGGATGCCCTTCGACGATGCGGTCGCGCGGATCGAAGGCGCGCTCAAAGACGAAGGGTTTGGCGCCCTCTGCCAGATCGATATACAGGCCAAGCTGAAAGAAAAGCTCGGAATTGATTTCCCGAAGTATGTCATCCTCGGCGCGTGCAACCCGCCACTCGCGCTGCAAGCTCTCCAAAGAGACATCCACCTAGGGCTCTTGTTGCCTTGCAACGCCGTGGTATATGAAGAAGGCAACCAAGTTCACGTCGGCGTCGTTGATGCTGTGAGAATGCTTTCTGTGGCCAATCACCCAGAAATGGAAGGACTGGCGCAGCAGGTTAATGAAAAACTCCGACGCGCTTTAGACAGTGTGGCCCCGAGGCCGGCTCCATAGCACAAACTTGAAAGGCCAGTCTCGAATCGTGCGCCAAATATAGGCTATTCCTGAACGACTGGTCCATTCCGGTTGGGGAGGCTCGGCATCACCCATCGGAGGACAGCGTGTCATCACCCGGAAGGCAACAGCTACATCGAACGGTCAACACCGCAGCTTGAAAGAAGAGGAAGTCTGGATAGCGGAGTATCGGAGCTTGGAAGAAGCGCGAACATCGATCGCTCGTTGGATCGAGGAATACAATCACGACCGACCTCACCGCGGAGTCCAAAATCGCACTCCGCACGAGGCCTTCTTTGCTTTTGCAACTGACCTAAACTCGGAGACCCTGACTGTCAAAATTAGCGGGTAGACGAAGCGTTTGATTCTTCAGAGTTACAACTCCGTTCGCTCTGCCTAGCATTGATCGTTCACCTTGTCGCACCCTGATGGTAGCGGAGTTCGCGATATTCTTCTCGCTGCATTCGATAAATGAATCGCCCCTTCGACGCATATGTTGTAACTTAATTTTCTATCGAAGACCTACCTACATCGATCGACAAACAGCCCTGATAGCATATGCCGACCGGTACGAGTTATTCGCCGTCGCTTACCGGCAATTGCCTGTTTGCCCACACCAAGTCTCTTTTCGCTTCAAAATAACCGCACGCTGACATTATTTCTCGCCGTTTTCGGACATGCGAATACATCAATTATTATGTCCGAATATGGCTAGTACAATGAGGCGAAACCTCATATAGTCGATCCGTGACACACGAAACCCATATGCTTTATAAAGCTCTCACCACTCGTGACCCACGTTTTGATGGTATCTTTTTCGTGGGGGTCACATCTACTGACATTTACTGTCGTCCGATTTGCCCGGCGAAAACGCCGAAAGAAGCCAATTGTCACTTTTTCAATAGTCCGCAGGAAGCCGAACGAGAAGGTTTTCGCCCGTGCTTGCGGTGCCGTCCTGAACTGGCCCCTGGCAGCGCGCCGGTGGACGATTCACAGCGTATCGCCCATTTAATTGTCCAGCGCATTGAAGAAGGCGTGATGGATGATAATGACGGACTTGAGGCCATTGCCGACCAGTTCGAATTAAGCTCCCGTCAGATCCGCCGCATCATTCAGAAGGAATTGGGCGTATCGCCCATTCAGTTGATTCTCACGCGCCGCTTGTTACTCGCTAAACAATTGCTCACTGAAACCAGTTTGCCAATTACGGAGATTGCCTTCGCCAGCGGCTTTTCGAGTCTACGCCGTTTCAATGACGCCCTTAACGGCCGGTACGGTGTATCACCTTCTCGCCTGCGCCAAAAGGCGGTCAATGACATAGGAGCATCCCTCGGTACGGATACCTCAACCCTGCAACTTTCCTACCGCCCGCCGTATGATTGGCCGGGAATTCTGGCTTTTCTCAAAGCCCGTGAATTGAAAGGCATCGAATGCGCAACGGACGATTTTTATGCCCGTACCGTGCACTTGGGTGATCGTAAGGGATGGATTAAGGTTACGCAGGCGAAGAAGAAAAATGCGCTTATGCTGGAGTTCACCCATGATCTGAGTCCAGTTTTGCCCGCGCTCCTGGGTCGGGTGCGAGACTTGTTCGATTTGAACGCGCGTCCCGATATCATTAGCAAGCATCTTCGCAAGGACAAGATTTTAAGCCCGCTGATCAAAGCCAATCCGGGCATGCGAGTGCCGGGCGCATTCAACGGGTTCGAGATGGGCCTGAGGGCAATTCTTGGGCAACAAGTGACGGTGAAAACCGCAACAACGATTGCCTGCCGCTTTGTCGAGGCATTTTGCGAACCCATTGTTACGCCATACCCAGAATTGAGTTATTTAGCGCCTTCACCCGCGAAAATCGCCAAGGCACGCGTCGACGATCTCGCCAAACACCGTATTGTACGTGTGCGGTGCAAAAGCATTATTGCATTGGCGCAGGCACATGTTTCCGGCAACTTGTCCCTTGATAGCGGTGTCCATCACAACCCGGACGTCACTATAGAACGCCTTGCTGAATTGCCCGGCATTGGCCCGTGGACGGCGCATTATATCGCCATGCGCGCCTTACGCTGGCCGGACGCTTTTCCGAAAGAGGATATCGCCGTTCTCAACAATCTCGGCGGTGTTACCGCGAAACAGGCCGAACAAATGTCACAAGCTTGGCGGCCATGGCGTTCCTATGCGGTTCTGTATCTGTGGAGGCACTCCTCGTAATCACTATCTAGCCTTAAGGAGAGAGAAAATGACTTACTTTTATAAAGCCATGAAATCGCCTGTCGGCGAATTGAAACTTATTGCAAGCGATGAGGGCTTGGCCGCGATTCTTTGGGAAAAGGATAATCCGCGTCGTGTTCGTGTGGGCCCTGTTTCGGAAGACGAAAATCATCCCGTCCTTCTCGAAACTGAACGCCAGTTGAATGATTATTTTTCCGGAAAGCGAAAATCATTTTCGCTGAAACTTGATTTCAAAGGAACCGAATTTCAGAAAAAGGTTTGGGCGGCGCTGCTGACTATCCCATTCGGGGAAACTCGAACTTACGGGCAAATTGCGAAACAAATCAGAAAACCCAGAGCAGTCCGCGCCGTAGGAGCAGCCAATGGGAAAAATCCCATTTCCATTATTGCTCCATGCCATCGCGTCATCGGGTCTACCGGTAAATTAACAGGATTTGCGGGCGGGCTTGAAGCCAAAGCGTGCTTGTTGGCCTTAGAAGGGAGGAAGACATTCAACAAAAGAGAAGAACAAAATAAACCATAAAATTCACGATGCGGTATTTCCAAACAGATCGGACGCTAATATTTGACTAAAGTGTACCCGAATCCTATAGAGGCTGCTGGCTGAGCCAAACGAGAGTTGTCCTGCATCGTTCTATCAAATCTTTTGGCGAGATGAGCAAACCTGGCCGGCTATTCATACGCTGAGTCGGCGGCGAACACGACGGATACCCATTATGATCCGATAGGTAGCCGTGCTACGCGCCAGCGCCACCCATTTTTCGCTTTCGATGCAGCTTGACGGCGGTTGATCGCAGCGTTTCCGGAATGTTCTTGTTGGCGGTGAGTTTCACGAGATCCGTGGAGGTAAGGCGTGGGAACAAGTGCAGGCTCACATCGAGCGGCGTCTTCGGGTTATTGACCAGGTTGCGCATCACGGCGTAGCTCTTGATGAAGACGCGCATCATTGAAATGGATCGTAGTACCTCGGTCGAGAGGTTGGTCATGGATGCGAACGCTTCGACCTCGCTATCCGTCAAGCGGGGAGATTGCAACACGCACCTTTGTACAAGCTTATTGGGGTCGCGGATCAGCAACATTCGTTCGGAACGGCCGCCTTTCAAAGCCAAAGTCAGCCGCTGCAAGACGTTCATGTGGGCAACGCGCTGCATAAGCGATTCTCGCTTTGCAACGTCTGGCTCGATCGACTCTGCGGCTTCCTCGATCTCCTGCCGAGATAACGCGCCTTTTTGCATTTCATCGAGCAGCAGCCGCTGTTCGGAAGTAGCCGCTGTGGAAGCGAACACAGCCGCGATCAAGCCAGGAGCTGCGGTGAATCGCTCGAGATTATCGAGCAACGATTGAATTCCCTCGCTTGTCAGATGATTGGCCGCTCTCGTAAGGTGTTCCGCCGAACAAGCGGAATTTTTAGCGAGCGCGTCGGCGATGCCCATCTTGTCGCTCAAATTCTCAGAACAATACGCGAATAGAGGAGGATCCGCGTGCTCGCGCGCCAGCGCCATCACAAAGTGTTCGATGGGCTGGTTCAGCAGCGCATTCCGGGCGCGTTCGACGATGGCTGGATCGGGATCGGAGGCAAAGGTGATAAGTAACTCAACGCGATCTTCGGGACGCAGCGAGGCGGAGCCGGAGCAAATTGCTAACTTTTCGTCTTTGGTAAACGTCTTTCCTCGGTTTCCTTGTATCAGTTCCAATGCTGGCATCGCAGACTCCCAATATTTATATTGGCACCGAATACTCTGCATGGCGGGGAGTTTTCGGTGAGCTTTGCCTAACGAGCAACCGTTTACTTCTTTTACTACCTGGAACTTTCTTCGAAGTGCGTCCCCGCGCTGGCCCCCCGCACCGAGGGCTTCGATCCTCTGTTTCTGGCCCAGTTGTCCCATCCGCAGCCGCCCGCTGTGCACCATGTATGGTACTTGCAGCAGCCCGTAACGGCTTCCCCCGTGCTGTCGACAGCCGCGCGAACTCTTGCGACAGCTCCGAATGTAGCAGACGACCTTTTATACAGATCGAGAATGCCTCCTCCGGCATTTGGCTCCGTCCGCCGTCAACACGTTCGTGCGCGCCGATGCGTGCGGAACGCGCTACCGCCCCTTCCTTTTGTGCGAGAGCTTCAGGATTATTTCAAGATCTCGGCTCGAATCGAAACTGGAGATGGTGCGACCTTTTATACATATCGAGAATGCCTCCTCCGGCATTTGGCTCCGTCCGCCGTCAACATGTTCGTGCGCGCCGATGCGTGCGGAACGCGCTACCGCCCCTTCCTTTTGTGCGAGAGTTTCAGGATTATTTCAAGATCTCGGCTCGAATCGAAACTGGAGATGGTGCGAGTGGCGGAGGTCAAGTCGTTACGTTCGGCATGAAGGTTGTAATCCACATTGGGATCGAGCCCGCTGAATCGATAATTACCGGCGTCGTCCGCGACGTAGGTTCTTATCGCTTGGGTCTTCACGTTCACGAGATACACAATGCTTGAGGCAACCGGGTTTTCATCCTTATCCACAACGCTGCCGTGAACGATGCGAAGCTGCCCCTCGGCCTTCTTATCATTTTGCGCGTGGGCGGGGGCCGAGATAATGATTCCCAGCAGCAACACAAGCGTCACGCAGAACGCCCACCGAATATTCGCATGCTGCTTGCGAGCAATCGCATGGGAAAGACAAGACATTTTCAGTGACCTTCGTTCGAATCGAACTCGACAGAACACAGAATCATCTTCGATCACCTGCAAAGATGAGACTACTCGGTTTCCTCTCGTTCCTCTTGTTCCTCTTCTTCTTCCTTTTCTTCCTTCACGCCTGATTCTTCGTCCGTCTCCTCGTCCTCATCTTCGTCGTCCTCCGATAGGACGATGACATGTATGGGATGAGTCTGCGTCACTTCGAGTTCAACATCGCACTCCGGGCAACTTAGGATCTCGCCTTCTTCAACTTCATCTTCGTCCAAGTCGATCTCAGCATCACATTCCGGACATCTGGTCACAGGGCTTCTCCTTCCTAGGAAAACTTTCCACTGGAAGACGTATTATATAACGCCGGTGTCAAGCTTTCTTGTTGAGGATCGCGTAAAGATGATCATTCGCCGCGAGTATCCGGATCGCCCGGTCGTCGGAGTAGGAGGAGTCGTGATTTTGGGTGGCCGCGTGCTATTGGTGCGTCGCGGCAAGCCACCGCTCGAAGGCGAGTGGTCGATACCCGGCGGCATGCTTGAACTAGGAGAAACACTCCTGGAAGGAGTGCAGCGCGAACTCGCGGAAGAAACGGCGGTCGAAGTGCGGGTGCTTGACTTGATCGAAGTGTTCGAGCGCATATCGTTCGATGCCGCCGGCCTACCGAAGTATCACTTCGTCGTTCTTGATTACCTCTGCGAAGTGATTCGCGGAGATGCGCGCGCTGGAAGCGACGTTACGGAGGTAGCCTGGACTACCGATTCGGAGCTTTCTCGATACGCGCTTGCGCCAGCAGCCAAGCGCGTCATTCAGAAGGCCTTCGATATCGCACGGGAGCACGAAGCGTATTCGCATTGATGATCGAGCCTGGATTACCTGTTCGGGCGTCTAGCTCGCGGCGGCCTCCGGCAATCGGCCGAAGCGTCGCTCGCGTCCTCGAAAATCCTCGACGGCTGCTGCGAGGTCCGAGGCCTCGAATTCTGGCCACATTCGCGGCGTGAACAGAAGTTCGGCATACGCCGACTCCCAGAGCATGAAGTCACTCAGCCGACGATCACCGCCAGTGCGTATCAGAAGGTCTACATCCGGTGCCGGCACATCCGTATGCGTCACTTGGCCAAGCCTTCGAGCGAATTCGCGCTCGGAGATTTCCAAACTTGAAAGCATCCAGCAAGCAGCACGAAGGATGGCCTCGCGAGAGGAATAGTCGAGCGCGATTCGCATATCCAGCGCGCGGCCCTCGGCGGTCATGCGCTCGACGCGCTCGATTGCTTCGACCAACGAACGGGGAATGCGATCACGCCGTCCGATCACGTGTAACCGGACACCGTCGGCTATGCACGCGGCAATCTCGTTCCGAAGAAAATCTTCGAGCACACCTAGCAGCGATATCACCTCGCTGGCAGGGCGCTCCCAGTTATTTGAGGAGAAAGCGTACAGCGTGAGGGTGCCGATGCCCAATCCCGGAGCAGCACGCATGATACGGCGAACCGCAAACACACCGGCTCGGTGGCCTTCCGAACGGGGGAGACCGCGGGACGCAGCCCAACGACCGTTACCGTCGAGCAGAATGGCAACATGCAGCTTCGAGTTTGGAATCACTCGCAAAGACCCTTTTGGCAATGAGTTCTAGCGCGGTTCTGAAGCGCCATGGACGCTACCTCTCCCGCGTCGCGCGGATCAAAGCCTCCATATGATCGAGATACTTTTCAAGCGCCCGACGACCGGCGACTGCGAGACGATATTCGGTTTTGGGTAACCGCCCCACAAACGATTTCGTGCAGGCGACATATCCAGCTTCCTCCAGTTTTCGCGCGTGGACGCTCAAATTTCCATCGGTTACGCGAATGAGGTCCTTGAGTTCATTGAAGGTCAGCGACGGGTTCACCGCAAGCGCGCTTACGATTGCGAGCCGCGTGCGTTCGTGGATCAAACGGTCAAGGCCCGTGGCGGAGGATTCCACTGACATGTCCAACGCCACTCGCCTTGGTCTTTCTTCCCGTGGGGCGCGAAATGCTCCAGATTTAGCCGCCATATTTCCTCGCAATCACGGTTCCAAAAAGAATGTGCAGGCCCCCAAATCCAACTCCTAAAAAAAAGTTCCCCCAATCAGGAGGACACGAGAGCGCAACCGTGCCTAACACCATGAAGCAAAGTCCCATCAATGGCACGATACGAATTGAAAAAGCGCCGCCGGTGACGACGCCCGTTCCATACAGCAACAACCACACTCCCGAAATCACGCCCGTAAATCCAATGTGGACGAGCACGAGCGTTAGAAGCGCGCCTGCAAAAAGTGGCGGCGCAAAGCTATAAACAAAACGACGCCCCGGACCGGACAACAGCGAAGTGCCAGCTTCACGAGACTTTGACACCATTGTCCAACCGGCAATCGCAATGGCTACGAGCGCCTCGGCAGCCCAAGTAAGCAGCCACGTAAACGGCGACGTTTGCTGAGATGCCACAATGGCTGCACCGATCGCCGTGATGCCCATTGCGATAACGCCCCACCCCGGCAGCGCCGTGAAGGCTCCTGCTCGTTCCATGGTCTCGCGTATGAAGCGGATGTTATCGCGAGCCCGATCGTCGAGCGCGACAGGGTCGGTGGGAGTCAATTGCACGGGCCTGTGAGCCATCATGCGGAGACTATCACCAGCCCTAAAGTTGTCAAGAACTTTGCAGCGCAAAGTTACGGAGAGATGGTCGGATTGTAACTGGGCTGTTTGGCCCTAGAAGTTTGGGAGATGCTCGTTAGCAAAGGTATGAAAAGGAAATCAGCCATTCTTGGCATGCTTCCGATAGCGGCCGGAAAGCCAGTTCCATCGAATCAAGATAAGATCGGCAAACATTCTTAGGCTATCGCGGAACACGCGAACTGTGGTGCCCGGATGGTTTGCCCAGTGGACCGGAACTTCGATGCAGCGCAAGCCGTGACGTCGTGCCAGGAAAAGTATTTCAGGATCAAACCCAAAGCGTTCAATCCGCTGCTGTTCGAAGATAATCCGTGTCCGTTCGCGCCGGAAAGCTTTGAAGCCGCACTGTGTATCATGGAAACGCAGCCCTGTGAGGAGTCTGACGAACCCGTTGAAGATCATCCCGGCCACTTCGCGGAAGCGCGATTGACGGACATCGATGAGAGTGCGATCGAGCGCGCGAGAACCGATAGCCACATCGTTTCCAGACTCGATGGCTTCAAGCAGCCTTTGCGATTCCTCGATGGGTGAAGATAAATCGGCGTCTGTAAAAAGTGCGATCCGCCCACTTGCTTCGAGCATCCCACGCCGAACACTGTAACCCTTTCCCCTGTTTTGTCCATTCGACACAAGGTGGAGGAAAGGAATTTCCCTAGCCCATTCTTCGGCGACGCGCGTCGTGCCATCCGTCGAACCGTCGTCGACGATTATTACTTCGAGTTTCCACGCTCCCATGTGGCAATGGGCAAAGTAATCGCGAATACGCTCGACCGTGTGCGCAAGCCGCTTCTCTTCGTTATAAGCGGGGATAATAATCGAAAGATCCGGCGTTTGTTCGCTCATCCGCGGATTGAGTCCGTGGGGACCGTGGGCCAGCCGTAGCGACCAGTCAGTGGCACGAACCGGCAGGCATAGAGCGATTCTTCAGTCGTGCGGCTCTCGCGTTTTACCACACGGATCAGTTCCTGCTGCTGGGCAGGTCCAACGGGGATCACGAGACGACCGCCCAAACTCAATTGTTCAAGGAGCGGTGGAGGAACGGCGGGCGCCGCAGCAGTGACCAGAATCGCCTCGTAGGGCGCATCCAAAGGCCATCCAAGTGAACCGTCACCCGTTTCAACACGCACATTGGTATATTTGAGTCGCGCTAGCCGTTCTCTCGCCGGCATAGCAAGAGCAGTGCACGATTCAATGGCGATTACCTCGCGCGCCAGGCGTGAAAGCACAGCGGCCTGATATCCAGAACCGGCGCCCACTTCCAGCACACGCTCCGTGCCTTGTAGCAGGAGCGCTTCGGCCATGGCCGCAACCATGAAAGGTTGCGAAATCGTTTGCCCTTCGCCTATTGGAAGTGGTTCGTCGCTATAGGAGGCGGAAATGTGGGCGGCCGGAACGAACAAATGACGCGGGACAGTTTCCATTACGTCGAGTATGCGTGCTGACCGGATGCCGCGGTCACGAATCTGCCGAGACACCATGTCGCGGCGCACAGATTCAAAATCCGAAAGGGGCGCGGAAGAACAATCGCCATTGTCATTCATGAGAGCGTCTGCCGGAATCGGGCGATTGCAGGCACGGATTGCCAGCCAGAAAATTTTATCATGGGGCGATCGGGATGCATCGACCCTGCCTTGCCGACGCTATCACAGGCAAATACGGCCCGCCACCAGAACCCCCCTGGAGCCTATCTACTTCTAAACGGCGAGCTTTGTAAGCCGAAAGCTGGCGGCACAAGGATTATATAGTTGTGTAAATTGAACCGAGTGCGGCGCTCATTCGTAGCGCGAGAGCGTCTGATGCGAAAAGGAGAGAACCTTGGAGCTTGTTGAAGAATTCGTTTTGCGACGATTTCAGGTTCGATTTTGTCACAAGAGCATCTCATTCTCAGGATTATGCAGCATGAGCAAAACTGGGAGGTAGTGTCGAAGCTAAGGTCATCATCTTCCACGGTAAAGCTGATCTCAAGTGATTTACAACTCACCTCGCAGTCTTCCACGTAGGTTTGTCGCTCAACGGAAAAGCCCAAAGCCATTGAAATTTCTTCACGCAATTCTTCGCCCGAGTGAAGCAATTCCGCGCCATCGCGACGCGCTATGACAAAACCGCCCGCAACTTCTTCGCGGCCATCTATCTCGCCGTTTCCTCATCCGGATCAATTGATGACATACCCTAGACAGATACCAGATCGCTCGATGATTCGGCAGCCACGACCTCGTTCGGCAATGTATTTTTGGTGCGCTGCAAGTTCGAGAGTTTAACTCGATAAACGTTGCGTGCGAGACCGAGCTTCTGCAAAACCCAAATGCCGTACCAATTGAGGTCGATCTCATACCACGCCAGCCCGTGCCGCGCCGAGGTAGGATGTGCATGGTGGTTGTTGTGCCAACCCTCTCCCCACGTGAACATGGCCACCCACCAACTGTTTGTGGACAAATCACGAGTTACGAAGCGACGCGACCCCCAGGAATGTGTAGCCGAATTCACCAACCATGTGGAATGAAGTCCTAGGACCGTGCGGAAAAAGACGCCCCAGAGCAGGTACGGAACCCCTCCCACAGCAAGAAGCACCAACCCCAACACGATCATTGGCACGTAGTGGAATTTGGTGATCCAGACGTGAAACTTGTCCTTGGCCAGGTCAGGAACGTAACGGGCTAGCGTGGACGTATCGTGGTGCATTGACTTGCCCATCAGGATCCAGCCCATATGCGCCCACCACTTGCCATCGATCGGCGAATGAGGATCGCCTTCATGGTCAGAGAATCGGTGGTGGATTCGGTGCGTTGCCACCCAAAAAATGGGACCGCCTTCGAGCGCCAGAGTGGCGCACAGCGTCAGGAAATACTCAACCCACTTGGGAGTCTTGTACCCTCGATGCGTAAGCAACCGGTGATAGCCCATGCCGATTCCCAGGCTTCCGGAGACCCAGTACAAGAAGATCGCGACGAAGAATGCCTTCCAAGTGAAGAAGAACAGGGCCACTACGGCACCGACATGGAACAAGAACATAAATGTGGCGGTTACCCAGTTAATCTCGTTTTCGCCGGCAGGCTTCTTTCCCAGGTCATCGAATCGCATCGTTGTTTGACCTCTGTATTTCGAAGATTGATTTCTCGTTCGACAGGACCAGAATAGCAGGGCAAGACCAAGGGTTTTGTAATACTTGTGTAATACCCAAGGCTATTGCCTTGTATCAGTTAGCTGGCCTTTATTAGTACAAATGCAACGCTAGGAGTCACAGGATTCGATTTGAAACGAGGTCGTTTTCACGTTGGGGGGAGGGACGCTCCAAGCGATGAAAGGTGAAACGAGCAGTTTGCAAAGTTAAGGATCGTACCCGGAACACCATTTGATATGCAAATTCGCGCCAGAGGTGCTTTACTTTTTCAAACGTCTTTATTTCAGGGTCTTGTTGAAGAAGGCGATGGTGCGCGACCACGCATCGGCTGCGTCCGCGGGCTGGTAGCTATCTTTGTTCGCGGGATTCGCGAACCCGTGTCCGGCGTCATCGTAAATCTTGATATCTACGCGCCTATTGAGGTTCTTGAGCGCTTTTTCGAAGTACTGAACATCCGAGGGGAGGACGCCGCGATCAAGCGCACCGAAGTTCCCGAGCACTGGTGCGAGGATCTGCTGGATATCGTTGGGGTCGGTGGGGAGGGCGCCATAGTTCACCACGCAAGCCGCCAGGTGCGGTTGGTTCACCGCAAGCTTCAGGGCGTATCCGCCGCCCATGTCCCATCCTAAGGCACCGATGTGATCCCGGTCCACGTCCTTGCGCGTCGCCAGATAATAGAAAGCCGCCATTGTATCTCGCATCGCGTCTTCGTCCTTCAATCCAAGCCTCAATTCGCGTGCTTCGGATGGATCGGTCGCAACATGGCCGTCGTACAGGTCAACCGCCAGGACGACGAATCCCTGGTCCGCGAGCTTATCCGTTTGCTCCTTCACCCAGTCGTTCAGTCCCCACCATGCGTGGATCACCACAACCGCCGGATATCGCCCCGTCTTGACTGGTACCGCAATGAAACCGCTTGCCGTATCCTTTCCTCCGGCTACTCCGGCGGGGAATTGGACCATCTCTCCCGTGGGCGCGCCAGTGGTTTCCCCACGAGCGGGACGACCCGAAATCGCGGCCAGCAAGCCAAGAAGGAAAAGTGTCAAAACTGTTTTAAGGCTCGACTTCATTCAATGTCCTTCCCAAAATTGCGAGGAATCATCTTGCTCGTAAGATGTCGCCGGGCGGATCTATGATGCCCGTTCGACCTGCACTGCCGTGCCGTACGCGATCACCTCGGTGACGCCTTGCATCACGTCCGTCGCATCGTAACGTACACCGATCACCGCGTTCGCACCACGTTCAGCCGCGTGCTCCATCATCACGTCGAGCGCCTGTTCGCGCGTTTTTTCACACATGCTTTCAAAAAGCGTAATGTTCCCTCCCACAAGAGTCTCAAGCGAAGCGCCGAGCGTTCCGAAGATGCTGCGCGAGCGCACCGTCACGCCGCGCACGAGTCCCAGGCTTTTCATTACGCGGTACCCAGGAAGCTCAAAAGTTGTGGTTACCATACTCTCATTCACACCGACATTCATAGGCCAGCTTCTCCTTGCATGCTGAATGACCTGCGAGAGTATCACAGCGGTACGCGATTGGCCTCCCCGGGCAACGCTAATGATTCGCGCTTCACTGCTATACTTGGCTTCATCGGCACATGGGGGGATGTTTTATGCCAGAACTTTCTTCAACTGTTGCAACAACGCTCGCTAATTATTACGAGGAGATTCGAACGAAAGTACACGAGTGGACCGCGACCGTCTCGACCGAGCAGGTCTGGAGAAAGCCGTACCCTTACGGAAATAGTATCGGGCACCTGCTCCTGCATCTAACGGGCAACCTGAATTACTACATCGGAGCGCGTATCGCGGGCACCGGCTACGTCCGTGACCGCGACCGTGAATTTAACGACATGGTGAAAAAACCAAAAGAGCAGGTGATCGCTGATTTCGACCGGGCCGTTGGCATGGTCGTGACGACAATCCGAAACCAGTCACCGGAAGATTGGCTGGCGCCGTACTCCGCCGAGCGCGAACCACACTCGAAAGACCGCTTCAGCGCCTTTTTCCGTTGTGCCGCGCACGCCTATCACCACGTCGGCCAGATCATCTACCTTTCAAAGGAATTGACTAAGCCCGCTAGCTAACATCGCTACCTTGCCGGACCCGATCTCCGGAATGCAACACTGCGAATTCATCCAGCCGCAGCACGGCATATCTTCGCCGGAGGCAGCCCTTGCGCAAGAAACTCCGTATTTGTCACAAATGGCGTATAAACTGGGCCCTAAATGAGCTAATCGAGCCACGAACCCGCCCAATTTAGGCGCTTTCGTGATGTAAACTTCTGGGAGAGCAATTCGACCACGGAGGCTTATCTAGAGTGAGCACGGTGCGGGAAGTCACGTACGACGTGTTGCGCAACCTGGGAATGAACGTGATCTTCGGCAATCCCGGCTCCACGGAATTGCCTTTCTTGCGGGAGATACCCTCTGATTTCAAATACATCCTGGCGCTGCACGAACGCTCCGCGGCGGGCATGGCGCTCGGATACGCGATTGCAAAGGGCAGCGCGGCGTTCGCCAACCTTCATTCCATCGCGAGCGCGGGAAACGGGCTGTCCAGCCTCGTTGACGCGCATTACTGCCACGTTCCGCTGGTGGTCACCACCGGCCAGCAAGACCGGCGCCAGGCCTTAGCCGAGCCATTTCTCGTGAGCCGCGCAGTCGAAACAGTGAAGCCATACGTCAAATGGGCTTACGAACCGTTCCGCGCCGAAGACGTCCCGGCAGCGATCGCGCGCGGCTACTATCTCGCGATGCAGCCACCGATGGGGCCTGTTTTTATTTCCATTCCCATGGACGACTGGAACAAGCCCTGCGAACCCCTGGCCGTCCGCCGCTTATCGAGAACCGTTCAGCCCGATCCCGCAGCGCTGGATGAAGTGGTCGAGGCAATTCAGTGCAGCCGCAACCTGGCTATTATTTCCGGCTCGCAGATTGAAGAAGACGGCGCTTGGGAAGAGGTGATCGCGCTCGTCGAGCACCTGAATGCGGATGTTTACGACGAGCCGATCGCTCCACGATGGGCGTTCCCGCGCAGCCATCCCCTGTTTCGCGGTGCTCTGCTGCCTGCGCAAATGCCGCTTTCCGATCAGTTGAGCAAATACGATACGGTTGTGGTGTTCGGCGCCCCCATTTTTCTCTACTACGCTTTTGTTCCAGGCGATGTCATCAAGCCCGGGGTGAAGCTTTTTCAAATTACGAACTCGCCGTTGGATGCCTCCAGCGCTCTCGCGGGAACAAGTATCGTGGGCAATATTCGCACGGCCGCCGACTATATCCGTAACCGCGTCAAGCCCCGTCAACGCCACCTGCCCGCACAGCACAAGCGTGAAACGGCGGAGCCTAAACCGGAACACCCGATCACTGCAAACTATGTGTTTGCTGTCTTGAGTAAGTGCCTTTCCCCGGACGCAATCATTGCCGAAGAATGTCCTTCGTCGAAAGGGGATCTGGACCGGCACATCTTGTTGGACCAGCCCAATTCCTTCTATTCGGCTCGCAGCGGAATTTTAGGCTTTGGGATGCCGCTGGCTGTGGGGCTGCAGCTCGCTCATCCGGAAAGGCGCGTCGTCTGTCCTGTGGGGGACGGCTCTGCTCAATATTCGATCCAGGCGCTATGGTCGGCCGCGCAATACAATGTACCGGTAATCTTCCTGGTGATACGCAACGGGAATTATTCGGCCCTCAAGGGATTCCAGAACTTTACGAATGTCGGCCCCAATGTGCCGGGGATCGACCTGCCCGGAATCAACATGGTGAAGATTGCCGAAGGCTACGGCCTGGCTGCTCGCGCCGTCGAACGCGCGGAAGACCTCGAAGGCGCCCTCCGGGATGCATTCGCACACAAGAAACCGACCTTGATCAGCGTAACCGTACGGCCTGCGGGTGAGAAATGCATGGGAATGGACAAGTCGGTGAATCCGCCGAATTACGGATGATTCCCGGCGGCCGCCCTTTGGGAAAGCAGGAAATCGACCACGGCCGCGTTGAATAATTCTGGCTGCTCGATGTTCGAGAGGTGGGCCGCGGGCAGATGAACCGCTTTCGCGCCGGGAATCTCACGAGCCAGTATCTCACCGTGGCCCACCCAGGGTGTGGAGACGTCCCGGTCGCCCGCGATCACCAAGGCAGGCACCCTGATCTTTGGCAATAATCCGGTATGGTCCATATCGCGGATCGCCGCGCAGCAACCCGCATACCCAGCGGGGTTCATAGCCAAAAAAGTTTCGCGCAGCGAATTCACGAAGGGATCGTTTTGCGCCAGCGTCTCGGGAGAAAAGAACCGCTGCATTGCCATTTCGACAATGGCCCCCATCCCGCGCTCGAGTACGGCGGTGCGGCGGGCTTCCCAATTCGATTTGGGGGCAACGAGGGGAGATGTGTTGGCCAGTATTAGAGCCGCCACACGCTCCGATGCATTGGCCCCCACCCATTGGCCGATCATGCCGCCGAGCGAAACTCCCCCAAAAGCAAACCGAGAGATATTCAGCGCATCGGCTAAGGCCAGGACGTCGCGCCCCAGCACCTCCATCGAATAATCGCCAATGGGCGCGTCGGACGCGCCAAGGCCGCGCGTGTCGTATCGCAGAACACGGAAGTGCGGAAGAAGAGCAGGCAGTTGCTTGGCCCACATGCCGGTGTCCGTACCGAGCGAGTTCGAAAGAACGAGTACTGGCAGCTTCTCTTCGCCT
>DATLST010000162.1:0-12418 GCA_035534055.1 Candidatus Acidiferrales bacterium
AGGCACCGGCTCGCACGCGTCGCCGAGTGGACTCATTCCCGTGGCGAGGCCTCAATGCCTTAATTCAGCCTCCGCACAGAATCGCGGAACCCAGTACCGGCTTAACCAGCGGCACGGGTGCGGCGGTAATGCGCGGCGACCCGCATACGATTGCCGCAACCGGTCGTGCTGCACCACCGGCGCGTGTGGTTTTTGGACGTATCGTAGAAAAACTTGCCGCAGGCCGGATTGGCGCATCGCTTTACGAGCGCAAGATTTCCGTGACAGAGCAGATCGCTCGCTGACTGCGCGATCGGCACCATCAACTGCTCGGGCTCGTTCAAGTCCAAACGGGTCAGTTCCTCGAATCGGCCCGCGCCGCGCTTGAGCAGCACGCAACCGGGCCGCTTTCCAATCGCCCGGTTGATCGCTTCAATCGATGTGCGCGGCACCAGCCTCTGAGCCGCAAGCTTTTCGGCCATCAGGCGAAGCGCTTCGCGCAAGGTGATCGCGCTTTGATAGATGCGCTTCGCCGCCGCGCCGCTGCCCCACAACTTCAGAGCGCGCTGCATCTGCTTTCGATCTATAAGCCCCGCGGCAAAGAGCCAGTCGATGAGTTCTTGAAAACCGCGCAGCGGATCGATGCAACATCCGTTCTTTTTCGTGAACTGCATATTAACGAAATCAAGGAAGTTATATTTACCTACAATCTGACATGTCTCGTTGCGGGCCATTTTCTTTGCTCTACCTGTTCGCCGGATCATCTTCTAATATCTCAACAAGCTGTTGACGCGTTAGGGTCGGACCGACTATTTGTCCACAGGTGAGGGCGCGGAGAGGGGTTGGAGGAAAACATTCGCATGGGAGTTTGTCATGATTGGACAGTCCGCACCGATGCGTCAGCTCATGAGCCTGATCGAACGGGTCGCCTTCTCCGATGTACCTGTCCTGATCACCGGTGAAAGCGGGACCGGAAAAGAGGTCACGGCTCAACTCATCCACAAGCTCTCCTCGCGCAAGGCCGGTCCGTACGTGGCCGTCAATTGTGCCGCGATTCCCGAGACGCTGATCGAGAGCTACCTGTTTGGCCATGAAAAGGGCGCGTTTACCGGCGCGGACCGCCGACAGCAAGGATTTTTCGAGAGCGCGAACGGCGGCACAATCCTCCTCGACGAAATTACGGAGATGCGATGCGAAACGCAGGCCAAGCTTTTGCGTGCGATTGAGGAGCGCAAGGTGCTGCCTGTTGGCAGTACGAAAGAGATACCGATTAACGCGCGGGTACTGGCGGCATCGAACCGACCGATCGAGCGGGCGATTCGGGACGGACATCTACGCGAGGACCTGTACTATCGTCTGAAGGTTTGTTCGCTCCATCTTCCGCCGCTCAGGGAACGTATCGAGGATCTGCCCTTGCTGGCCGACCACTTCGTTCAGAGAACGAACGCGGAGCATGGCAGGCAGATCACCGGCATCGATGACGCCTGCCTCACCGCGCTGGCCGGCTATTGGTGGCCCGGCAACATCCGTGAACTGAAGCACGCAATCGAGCACGCCGTGATTTTCTGTGAATCGACGCGATTGGCAGTGAGCGACTTGCCCACAGAGATTGAAGCAACCAACCAGCCGGACAGTTCCTTCACCGTTCACCTGGGCTGTTCAGTGAGAGAGGTCGTGGACGAGCTGATTTGGCGCACGATCGCATACGCGGATGGTAACAAAAGCCGGGCAGCAAAAGTGCTGGGTGTTGGCCGCCGCACGCTTTACGGCCGCCTCGAACGCTACGACGGTTATGAAACGAATGGCCGCGCCAACGGCCGTCCATTCGGTAACGGCAAAACTCGTCCATCATGAATGCCCAATGTTCCGCTTCGCGCGCCACACCACTAGCCAGCGATGAGGCCCGTGTTGGGTCGTGTCGGTTCGCCCGAGATAGTTCCTGTGGCCAACGCTGTGGGCATTCGAGGCAATGGTCCAACTGCCCGTGAATTTTGTAAGGTCGCAGTCTTCGCAGTGAAGCATCTCAACCCTCAGCGGCACATCCCGGCCGACACCAACAACCTCGCCGATCGCGTTGCAGAATGTCTGTGATACGCGAGAGGAGCCGCATTCGGGGCAGGACAACGGCTCGACCACGGTCGAAAGCGACCTTTGTTGTCGGGCTGCTGCATTCGCAGGGTCGCCTGACGGTTGAGTCTGAGGCGAGACGCTTTGTCGGCGGTTGAGACTTCTTTTGTAATTGGTGAAACGCATCAGCGTGCGATTTCAGACGCTTGACTCCACGCAACCCTAGCTCCTAGGCGTTTGCAATTGCAAACGCCGCTCCGTGTCCTTTTTGCTACACGTTCAATGTGGTGAACGAGGAAGCTCTTTTCCGCCGAAGGCTGCGCGTGCTGGTCATGGAAAAATACGGCTCGCTGGACCGGTTCTACCTCGAAACCGACTTCTCGAAAGGGCACCTGTCGCAGATCCTGCGAGGCAAACGCAGCCCGTCGCTGGCCACGATGGTGAAACTGGCAAAGGCCCTCGATGTCCAAGTGGCCGATTTCTTCGCGTCAGCTACCATAAGTCCCACCGGCGTGCGGCACCGCGCCTGAAATTTGATCCAAAGAGGATGAGCGATTGCGGCGGCGCGGGCGCCGCAAGGATTTGGGCGTCGGGGGCAATTCCTCGTGGGAAGCATCGCGCCCCGCGCACGTATTGAACAGGTCGCCTTGGGTTGCGGCGGCCGGGAGTGACTAGGGAATTTGCGGAGATTCGGTCTGTCCGACTGCTGGTAATCCGGAAAACGCGGCGCCCGAGCGAAAGCTCGGGCGCCGCGCGCGCTTAGTCGGCGCAGGTGCGGTTGAGAATGAAATCGACCGCATGCTGTGCCTGGGCTGCGGCGTGAATCAGAAGCTTGCGATCATCGCGAAGCTTCGCCAACCAGCCGGCGACGTAGGCGGCCTGATTCTCGACAACCGCGTTCGAGATTCCGGCTTCGGCGCATAGGTAAGCCGCTCCCATCTCCGCGACCATCTCTTCGAATGAGTATACGGGCGAAGCGAACGGCGCGGCTTCGCAAATGCCTTCTCTCCCAAGGCGTTTCACGTGGCCGCTTGAATGGATCAGTTCGTGGGTTTCAGTGGCGGCTTCTTCTTCAGCGCTGATGAAAAGCTCGCGCGGCGGAAGCGTGACGCGATCCGTGATCGGCGAGTAAAACGCTTTCGATCCGGCGCGCACTATCTCGGGCGGGTTGGGCATTCCGGCGATGATCCGCTCGACGGCTTCGATCGGATCGTGCTGGTGGGTTTCGATCTTCGGGAGTTTTTCGAGTACCGCTTGCGGCAGTTCGCATTGTTCGAGGTTGAACACGCGATAATATCGCAGAAGGAATCGGCGGCGGGTCTTCTCGCCGGTTTCCTCGGTGTCGAGGTCTTCGCTGCTCTGCTTCAGGTCTTCGACCTTCCAATAGACGATCAACGTGCTTTCCTCGCCTTTGCGGACGTGGCCGCCAAGTTCGTTAGCCTGGCGGTAGGTCAACCAGAACGGCGGCACGTATTTCGACGCGGATAGCAGAAAATAGTTGATGCCCCGGTATGGCTTCTTCGATACCAGATTGCGCGGCATACCGGTCGAGGTCCACGGCCTGCGCCACGGCACCACGCCGCTTTCAAGCAAATTGATGATTTTGTCGGTGATGATTTGATAAACGTCCATTTCCGTAATCTCCGAATGTGATTTGGATGGTTGCGGGAGAACCGCTTGCGCGGTTCTCCCTGGGTGGGTCGGCTAGAACGGGATGTCGGCGGAAGCTTCCGCCTTGGGCGCGTTGCCATTGACGCGATTGCCAAGCAGGCGGAGTTGCCGCGCCACGATTTCGGTCCGGTAGCGCTTGCCCGATCCGTCCTTGGCTTCGTACTGGCGGGTTGTAAGCCTGCCTTCGACGTAGACTTGGCGGCCTTTGCTCAGGAACCGCTGGCACGTATCGGCCAGCCGTCCGAACGCGACGATCCGGTGCCATTCGGTGCGCTCCTGCTTGTCGCCGTTGCGGTCGGTAAACCGCTCCGTGGTCGCCAGCGAGAAATTCGCGTCCTTCTGCCCGGACGGCAGCGCACGAACCATGGGGTTAGCTCCCAGATTGCCGATCACGATCACCTTGTTGATTGCCATTGCCGTTACCTCCATCTCCTTGTTTTGTTTCGCCCGCTTCCGCTTTTGCGGCAGGGCGTGCTGCGCTTTGCTTTCATCCCGCGCAATTTTTTTCCGCGCGGCTCTCTCAACCCGAACTGGAGAGCCGTGCGCAGATCTTGAGATGCGCGAGCGGAGCGGGCGGCAGGACGTGCCACAGCGGAGCGGCCCGGAGGGCTGGCAGGGCGTGCTAGCGCAGCGAACGCCACCAATGAGAGCGGCGGCGAAGCGAAGACGCGGGATGGGTCAGGTGGGGTTACGGGATGGGCGCGAGCGGCGCAGCTTGCGGAGCCCGAGCGGGCGTCTCACAGCGCAGCGCCGCGAATGATTGGCGTGATGACCAGCTTTGGGTGGGCGCGAGCCTACGCTATCTTGGGGATTGATATACTTGACACACAGGTGTTGTGTGTGTAGTATCTAACGTATGAAGACCCCACGGACACTGATTGAGGCGATTCGATACTTCGCGGATGTGGAAGTCTGCCGCAACTATCTGGCCGAATGCCGCTGGCCGAACGGCGTAAGTTGCCCGCGCGAAGGTTGCGGGTCGAAAGAGGTGTGGTTCATCCGCACGCGCGCGATTTGGCGCTGTAAATCATGCGGGAAGCAGTTTTCAGTCAAGGTTGGGAGCATCTTCGAGGATTCTCCGATCACGTTGGACAAATGGCTCCCTGCGGTCTGGCTACTCACTTGTTCGACAAAGGGCTATAGCTCCCATCGGCTGGCGAAGGCCTTGGGGGTCACACAGAAGAGCGCATGGTTTATGCTCCATCGCATACGGCTCGCGTTACGGGCGGGTAACTTCGAGACGCCTATGTCGGGTCCGGTTGAAGGGGATACTACCGGCGTCGGTGGACTAGAAAAGAACAAACATCGTAGCAAGCGACTACATCGTGGAACGGGCAACGTCGGTAAGGCCGTGGTATTCGGCTTGCTCGCACGGCATGGCCAGATTCGAGCGAAGCGCGTACCCGATGAGCGGGCCGAGACACTTCAACGTTTGATTCGCCGGAACGTCGAATCAGGCGCGATTCTTTATACCGATGAAGCAGCGGCCTTTCGCGGCCTGAACGCGGATTACGCGCACGAAGTCATCAATCATTCCGAAGAATACGTTCGCGGCACCGTCCATACGAACGGGATCTAAAGTTTCTGGGCGAATTTCAAGCGGACGGTTTACGGCACGCATCATTTTGTGATGCCGTGGCAGTTAGACCGCTATCTTGACGACGCTACGTTTCGATTCAATCAGCGAAAAATCGGCGATGGGGAACGCTTCGCGTTAGCGCTCGCTCAGGCTGATGGCAGGAGACTTACGTATAAGGAATTGACCCAATGAGAAACTACTTTTCTGAGTTGCGCCGATGGCTACGAAATTCCGTTCTGGGCAAGACCAAGACCATAGAAGTGCCTGGGTCCGAAGTCGATGCACTTCTCGCAAAATATTCAGAGGAAAGTGTAACGAAAGAGCTTTTCGACTTCGGAAAGATGCTGCTCACGGCGAACGAGGAGCGTATTGGACTTATAGATTCTAAGGCCACCACGCTTGTTGGGTATAGCAGCGCGATACTGGCGCTCTTGCTAATGCGCGGAGCTACTTGGACACGTTCGTGGCCTCAACTGATTTCACTCGTAGCGGCAGCCATCACCGCCGGATTCGCGTGTCTCTTCGCTCTAATGGTTCTTCATGGCGCGCAGAATTGGAGCCAACTGAGTGAGAAAACTTGGTTTCCAGAGGACAGGGTATTGGCAGGGTCTGATTCACTTAAGAGATTCTATATCAGCGCGATGCACCAAGTCCTACAGGACAATCATCGGATCGCAAATCGCAAGGCTGACCAAATGATCACGGCTCAGATTCTAGTCGCAGCGGCAGGGATCCTTTTGGCAATTACCCTAGCCCTTGCTGTCGCAGCGACGCTCACTTCCCGCCCTTTCCACCCTTCTGAATTATATTCAGCGCCCGCCGCGCCTCTGACTGGTTGTTGTGTTGCGACGTGTTCAGCGTATCGCGTGGGTTCAAACCCTTCTGCTCCGTATTCAGGGTCTGTCGAGGATCGGTGGCAACAGGAGGCGCTGCCGCAGGAGGCACTACCGGCGCAACGCGTTGCCCTTGCTGCTGTTGATTTCCCGCTGCCGCCCCACTGCCTGTATTTCCCGCATTCTTTTCGTTTTCCATTTCGAGGTATCCCACTATGAAGAAAAAATCATTGCCCCTTTCCAAGTTTCGCATGGCACTCCGGCGAATTGCCGCCGTGCCGAAGGACGAAGTGAAACAACTGCTCGCGGACGAACGGGCGCAGCGTAAATCCCGCCGGAAATCTTAAAAGTCCGTGGCGTCGAAAAACACCATATCGGAGCAGGGCCTGTGCGTCAACTATATCAATCCCCTATTTTGGGGTGAGCGATATGCGCGCGGATTGCGTGCGGGGATTCCGACGCCGCGGATCGGGCCACACGGCTTTCTGCGTCTCGTGGTTCTCGCTCTTCGCGCCCCGCGAAAAAGCCTCCTCAACCTCTTGTTTAATTTTCTTGACTATGTACATAGTTGTGGATACAAAAACCGATGGACTTTGAATGGGACGAGACGAAGCGCGCGATAAATCTGGCCGGGCACGGCCTGGACCTGATCGACGCAACCCCGCTGTTCGACGGGCGCCCGGTATTCACCTACCCGTCTCCACGTCACGGCGAGGAACGCTTTGTCACCGTCGGGCTGTTGACGAATAGATTTTTCGCAGTCGTGTGGACCGAGCGCGTGGAGGCGATCCGGCTGATTTCCTTCCGGAGGGCAAGAGATGCGGAAGAACGAAAATATCGCACGATTTTCGGCTGACAAGATCAGACGGAAAATTGCGCGTGGCGAGAGCAAGACAGACTGGAAGCGCGTCGATGCGATGTCCCATGCGGAGGTTGAAGGGCTCGCCGACAAGGACGAAGGCCCCTTGGCCGCAAACTGGGAAAGCACGGTCATGGTTGGACTGCCGCCCGCCAAGCAGGATATTCACATTCGCCTCGATGGCGATATTCTCGACTGGTTCAAGGCGCGCGGCAGAGGCTACCAGACACGCATCAACGCGGTCCTCCGCGCTTTCGTCCAGACGCGTCAGCGGGTGGAAAGGAAGTCCTCGACCCGCGGTCGGGCGCAGCGCGCGAAGGAGGCTACATGACAGAACAATTGAGGGTAACGCGGATCGAGGCTGTCGCATGACCAAAGCTCACCTGCAAGCGATGGGATCTGCCTGCGCTCGAGAAGGTCTACTCACCGCCGGGCGCGTTTTTTCCGCTCTTCGAATCGCCGGATGGATTCAGCTTCCGGAGGAAAAATTTCGTGAAAGCCATCATGAAGATTGCGCGCCATCTTCACGACAATGTCGGCCAGCTGGTGAGCGGACTCCTGCGTTTCGTGCAGCGTCTGCTTCGGTCGAACCGTTTTATCGCCGCTCTCAGCGATGTACTTTTCATCGGCCTCACCGCCCCTGTGCTCATAGACGTGCCGGCGATAGAACATCCGCTTTGCGAAAGAGACTTCGTCGGCTTTCATTCCCTCGCATAGATCGATGTCGAAAGCCGCCTTTATTTCGCTGGCTGTTGTCTCCAGGTTGTGAAAGCGCATCTTCTCGATCCGTGCTTTTCGGCCAGACCTCATCGGGATACGCTGCGCGAACTGCCTTGCGTAGGACCCCACCAGCGAATCAAATGCCGAAACAGCATCTCTGACGCAGGCCTCATAGGGTCCGCCCGCATTAATCCGCCTGCGGATGTCTACAACTGTTTTGTCCTCAAATTCTCGAAGATCGTTTCGCGTACCGCACGCGCTGCAGTAACCGAACCTGCCGAGGATGTCGTTGAACTCGCCGCAGGCCCCGCACGTGAACTTATTTTGCTGGCTCTCCTCCGCGTAATAGAAAGGCGGCTTCTCGATATTCTTCCCGGCCGCGTCAGCCACGGCATCCATGTCGATGACATGTTCGCCGTCTTCGCCGGACCTGAGCGCATCGGAGAGAACCTTGCAGTACTGTTGGGCGTACACCCTCTGTGCGTCGCTTAGAAAATCGTGCCGCTCGCCCCACGCGGCGCAATATGGGCACACGGAAGGTGAGCCATTGCTCCTCCAGTAGCCGCGACATTGCGGGCAGTGGTGACCAAACTTGCCATGACTATCAGACCCGTAGAAGACGGGGACACAATCCGGAAATGGAGGATCGTTCCAGGGCTGGCCGATGCCGCCTAACTGAATCGACCCGACTGGAATGCCCTGAAGTAACGCGTAGATAGCGAAGATAACGGTCGGGACAGGCCGATCCCCCCGGTACGTCACCTGGTACGAACGGCCGCCATCTGGGCTGGTAGTGACGTGAAAAATCACCTGCCCACCGCTGTGACCTATCTCCTTGAACTCGCTTTCCGTATGCATCCCACGATCCCTTCCCGGACCATCCTTCAGAAATTCAGCCAACTGCGGACTCATGAATAACTTGCCTAAAGTATTAGAAATCGATACTATATGCGAGCGAACTTGGAACAGAGCCTCCTATGTCAAAAGCCCGAGAATACATTGCCAACTTGGCAGCCAGCGGCCAGCATCACTTTGCCGTCGCGGAGATGGCCAAGTCCCTCGGCGTGTCCCATGCTGCCGCGAAACTGGCGCTGATCCGACTGGCCAAGCACGGCTTGGTGGCAAGCCCGGCGCGCGGCTTCGATGTGATCGTGCCGCCGGAGTACAAACGCCTCGGCTGCCTTCCGGCCGAGCAATTCATCCCGGCCCTCATGGAACGATTGAGGCTCACCTATTATGCCGGTCTTCTCTCCGCCGCCCAATACCACGGGGCCGCGCACCACCGGCCGCAGGAATTTCAGGTCCTCGTAGCGAAAAACCGGCGGTCAATAAATTGCGGCACCGTGAGGGTTTCCTTCATCGCCCGAAAGCGCATTATCGAAGTACCCGTCCAAAGCTTCAATACGCCGCGCGGTCCCATTCTCGTATCGACGGTCGAGGCGACGGCCCTCGACCTTGTCGGCTACGAACGCATCGTAGGCGGCCTCGACCAGGTGGCGACCCTTCTCTCGGAACTCGCCGAAAAAATTGATCCGGAAAAATTGGTCGCAGCCGCGCACACCGCACCCATCTCCTGGGCGCAACGCCTCGGTTACATCCTCGAGCTTGTCGGCGCCGCAGCTCACCTTGCACCGTTGAAGGACTATGTGCGCACGACGGCAAAGAATGTGACGCCACTCTTGCCCGCAGTCCCGCACAAGAACGTTTCGCGCGTGAACGACTGGCGCCTATTCGTTAACACCCAGGTGGAGGCCGAGATGTGATTCCGCGCGACTACATCACCGCATGGCGCGCACGCGCGCCGTGGGTTCAGGATTTTCAGGTCGAGCAGGATCTGGTCATCAGCCGCGCGCTGGTTGAAATCTTTTCGCACTCCGACCTCGCCGCGGCGCTGGCATTTCGCGGCGGCACCGCGCTTTACAAGCTTCATATCACTCCGCCTGCCCGGTATTCGGAAGACATCGACCTCGTGCAGGTCAGAGCAGAGCCGATCGGTGCGACACTGAACGCGTTGCGCGAAGTCCTTGATCCTTGGCTCGGCAAACCCCAATGGAAGCAGAACGAGGGACGCGTCACGCTCGTTTATCGCTTTGACTCAGAGGACAATCCGCCCCTCCGGCTGCGCCTCAAGGTCGAGATCAATTCCCGCGAGCACTTCGCTCTGCTCGGCTACGTGGTGACCCCGTTCGCGGTATCCTCGCGCTGGTTCAACGGTTCTGCTGGCATTAAGGCTTTTGAGCTCGATGAGATGTTAGGGACCAAACTGCGGGCTCTCTATCAGCGCCGGAAAGGCCGTGACCTCTTCGATTTGGCGACCGCATTGCAACATTCAGCTGTCAATCCAAAACGGCTCTTGGACGCCTTCTCCGGATACATGCAAAAGGAAGAAGGCCGCATCACCCGCGCGATGTTCGAGCGCAATCTTGCGGCCAAGCTTCGCATGCCGGAATTCGCCGCCGACATCGGCCCTCTGCTCGCTCCCGGCTACGATTGGAACATGGAGGAAGCCGCGCGCAACGTATCCGAGCGGCTTATTGCGCTCCTGCCCGGAGACCCGTGGAAGGGAGAGTCGTAACCGCCAGGCGGATGTGAAGGAAAACTTTCGCTTGGGCTGATAACATCCAGTCTTGCCATTTAGGGCTGCATGGCGTTTCGTGGTGCATTGAGCAACGGATGAACAAAATACCGGGCATCAAAGGGCCGGAACACTATGAGTCAAGTCGTCATCGAGAACCCGATCCTCAACTCGCCCTTCGACGAGCCATCGAGAAGCAGAGAATTTCAATGGCGCGACTGACCGAGCAGGAACAACAGGAAATCATCCGCTATATCGAAGCCGACAAACCTCTGCCGGACAAATTTCGGTTTCTGCTGTTCGAGGACAAGCGGGAGGTCGAACTGGTCTGGAACGGGAAGACGAGCGAGGTCTGCAATATCGTCCTGCCGTTTCAGGTGATCGAGCAGGTGGATGAGCCGCGCGCCGAGAAGCCGGCAGACAAGGCATTGCAAGCAGGTCTCTTTGACTCCCGCGGTCGCCAGCTCAAGGGCTGGACGAACAAGCTCATCTGGGGCGACAACAAGCTGATCCTCTCATCGTTGAAAAACGGCCCGCTGCGCGAGGAGATCGAAAAGCAGGGCGGCCTCAAGCTGATTTACATTGACCCACCGTTTGACGTGGGCGCTGATTTTTCGATGGACATCGAAATCGGCGACGATACGTTCACGAAGAAGCCCAACATCCTTGAAGAGATCGCCTACCGCGACACCTGGGGCAAAGGCGCGGATTCCTTCATTGCCATGATCTACGAGCGGTTGGTGCTGATGCGGGATTTGCTGGCAGAGAGTGGCAGTATTTATGTGCATATGGGACCTGCGGTCAGCTTTTATATTCGTGCGATAATGCTCGAATTATTTGGTGACTCTGTTAATGGCCAAATCACATGGCAACGAACAAGTTCGCATGGCGATTCCAAATGGTGGGGAGTTATTAACGACGACATACTATTCTTCACCAAATCCCAAACGTATATCTGGAACAATCCCAGGCGGGCGTTCACAGCGGAATATATTGAAAGTCATTACAGCATGGTCGAAGAGGCCACTGCCCGAAGATTCTCTGCGAGCAGTTTGACAGCCGCCGGAACTCGCAAAGGAGAAACAGGTAAGCTGTGGCGCGGTTTCGATCCGAATTCAATAAAACGACATTGGGGGAAATTGCCCTCCGAGTTGGATCGCCTGGACGGTGAAGGACGAATCTATTGGCCGCAGAAAGATGGCGGTTGGCCTCGCGAAAAACTGTACTTGGACGAACGCGATGGAGTCGCTGTTCCAAACCTATGGGACGACATACCTCCCGTTAACAGCCAGGCGACCGAAGACACGCGGTACGACACGCAGAAACCGGAAGCCCTGCTGGAACGCATTGTTCAAGCCTCGTCTAATGAAGGCGACCTGGTAGCCGATTTCTTCTGCGGCTCCGGCACGACCGTCGCCGTCGCGGAGAAGCTGGGGCGCAAGTGGATCGCCACCGACTTAGGCAAGTTCGCTATCCACACCACACGCAAGCGCCTGATCGGCGTGCAGCGGGAGTTGAAGGCTGAGGGCAAGGACTATCGCGCATTCGAAATCCTCAACCTGGGCAAGTACGAGCGCCAGCATTACATCGGCGTGAATCCAAACCTGCGCGAGGCGGAACAGCAAAAGCAGTTGGAACAAAAGGAAGCCGCCTTCGTCGATCTGATTCTGAGCGCGTACCGCGCCGAACGGACCGAAGGGTTTGTCACCTTCTGCGGAAAGAAGGCGGGGCGGCTCGTCGCGGTCGGCCCGGTCAACTTGCCGGTGACGCGCCTGTTCGTCGAAGAGGTGATCCTGGAATGCCGCAAAAAGCACATCACGCGCGTGGACATTCTCGGCTTTGAATTCGAGATGGGGCTGTTTCCGAACGTGCTGGACGAAGCCCGCGCCAAAGGCATCGACATTGCCCCGAAATATATCCCTGCCGAGGTGTTCGACAAGCGCGCGGTGGAGAAGAACCAGGTAGTCTTTCACGACGTTGCCGCCATCGAGGTCAAGCCGCACGTCAAGAAGAACAGCGCGGCCGTCGAGCTGACCGACTTCTCGGTCTATTACTCACAGGATTCGATCGCCAACGCCGAGGCGGCGCTCAAGGACAAAGCCAGCAGGATCGTCGTCGAGAAGGGGCAGATCGTG
>DATLST010000163.1:0-12941 GCA_035534055.1 Candidatus Acidiferrales bacterium
CCTTCCTTAGGAGTCCTTCATGCCTACTAATCTCCGCCGCCTTTTCTCAGTCTTTCTGATACTTTCCATCGCCCTCCTCTCGCCACTTGTCGCCCATGCGCAAGAACGGGCGCAGCCCGGCCACTCGATCGGCAAAGTCTCCGTCGTCGCCAATCTCATCCTGATGGAATTAAACAAAGGCGCCTTCGGAGAACAAAATTTGTTCAATCTCGAACAGCGCACGCTCCGCTTCACGCCCGACGGCGCCGGCTATCGCGTCGAAAATCTTCCCCTGCGCTGGGATGCCGACTTCGGCCAGCCGCTCACCAGCCCGCAAGTCACACTGCACAACTTCTCATTCCCATTCTCCGGCAAAGCTTGGAATTCACTTTCCGTCGGCGTCACTGGCTCGATTCGTTTCGGTCCGCCAGCAGGGTCCGGATCCGCGGTCGGCGCGCCTCCCGGCTTCCGTATTCGCGACCAGGGCGGCGTTTCTGTCGCCCGCTTCGACCAATTGGCCGAAGCAGCGGGAAATCTCGTGAACACCGTTCCGGCGATCTGCGTATTTTTTAAGCCGCGCATGTCCGGCGACCGATACGTGAAGGAACTCGACGATCGCGTCGTCGTTACCTGGAATCTGACTGAACCATACGGGAACATTCAGGACTTCACCTGGACTAAAACCGTCAACCGCTTCCAGGCCGTGCTGTTCAAAGACGGCGCGATTGAGCTGTCGTATAATCAGCTTGCCGCAAAAGACGCCATCATCGGCGTCTATCCGCTCGTCGCCAGCGGCGCGGGAAAAAAGCTCACAACGCTCGCCGGTAAGCAAAATACTTCCGCACCGGCGAATCTGGATCTCCAGAATCTGAATGTCTCCGTCGTCGACGGCCTTTTCCTCAAAGTGACTTTCCAAAGCGCGGGTTCTGTATTGGCCGAAGGCGACCCCGGTATCGCAGGCATCGCCTATCGCGTTCACTTCAATGCCCCAAAACCTCCCGCCACTTCCACCGCTCCCGCGTCTGTTGCCGCTGACTGGACAATCTTCGGTTTCGCGCCCCGCAACCGCGCCTACGGGACTCCACGCTACGTGGCATTCGGCCCCGGTCTCTCCCGCCGCGTCGAAGTGGACGGCAATACCATTTCCATGCAGGGAATCCTTCCTCTGACCCTCCGTCGCGCCCGCGAAATCACCGTTTCCGCCGACTCCTTTACCTCTGGCTCGCGCCAGCCTGTCTCGGAAATCCCCGCTGGCCTCGTCGCGCTGAGCGGTATTCGCAATCCTGAAGTCCATTTCTCATCTCTCAGGCCACATGCCGGACCGTTCCCGGTCGTCTACGAAGCTTTCCATTATTACGCGTTGCCCAATAATCGCGACCTCTCCTGCACCGTCATCAAAGCGCTTGGCGACAAGTTCGACTTCCTTGCCTACTACTCGGACTTCCGCGTTGATAATCAGGAAGCCGGAACTCCCAGCGACGGCCCATTGGGAGCCGTCGGCGGGGCTGTCACCGGGATCGGCGCCGAGCAGCGCGGCCTTGCCTCCTACTGCTCACAGGGCCGGTTCCAATGGGGATTCATTCAACCCGTGTACGCCGGCTCCATCCAGATGCAGAAATATCCTCCGCCCGACGCGCCCGCCGGCGACGATCACGACATCACTTTCTATGAGAAGCAACTTGCCGAAATTTCGCAGGACGGCAAGATGTCTCCCTACATGTACGCGATGTCGCAAATTGGGCACGAAATGGGCCACCGCTGGGCGGCATTTGTTGACGCAAAGGTTGGCAGCGAAACAATTCCTCTCGGCCCTGTTCACTGGGCCATGGGTTTGCAGGCTCGTGTGCCGTTCCCATATGTACGGCCCACGGAGGCGTCCATCATGGGCGGCGGCGTCTGGCAGGACAATTTCGACGGCACCTACACTCAGCTCGATGACAACTATTACGTTCCTGCCACCGGCTATTCATATCTCGATCTCTACCTCATGGGCTTGATTTCTCCCGTTGAAGTGCCCGACTTTTTCATTCTTCGCCATCTTGTCCGCGCCGGAAAAGACGCCAATGGCCATCGCATCTTCAAAGCGGATCGAACCAAAGTGACGATTCAAGATGTGATTGCCGCCGAAGGGCCGCGCTTACCCGACGTCGACCACTCGCAACGCCGCTTCAACACGGGCATGGTGATTGTCGTTCAGCACGGTTTGAAACCAACTCCGTTGCTCATCAACGAAACCAACGGCATTCGCTTGCAGTGGATGAAGTTTTTCTCCATCGCCACCGGCCGCCGCGCTTCCATGACGGCAAATCCAAACTGAGTCGCCGCATTGCGCGCTAGCTTAGCTAGTGACCGCCAGCGCAGCCAGGTATGCCAAATGACCCGATTTTCGTGCTATACGTCGGGGCGCCTGTTTTCAGGTAGTCGCCAACGTACCAGAACGTGCAGTCGTCACTCGGGTCCATCGCCGTTGTCGTGTAATCCTCCCAACGAACGGTGTTCGTTTGCGCGGCTTGCCCGTCAGCCAACACCGTCTCATGGAACGTCAGTTGACCCTTCGGGTCGCCCGCCAGCCGCGCGGCAAACCGCTGCCCCGCGAAATTCGGAGTGCCGCCGAACGAATAGCCGACGCCAATGTCGCCCTTCTTGTCCATCGCGATGCTGGGCATCCATCGGTAGAACGCGTCCGGTGCGTACGTGCCTTGCTGGTATAGGTAGGGATCGCGATTCTTGTCGAGCCGGAACTCGTACCAGCGTACTCCCCCACGTCCCGCCTTTGTGGCGATGGAATGCGCCGCGACAATCGATTCGTGGTTGCCGATCCTGCGGTAGACCAGCCGCTGCATCAATTTGTCGCCCTGCGCGTCGAGCCGCACGTCGGTTCCCGGCTGCGGCACGCAGTTGCTCAACTGGCCGTCGCAAAGATAGTGATACGGCGCCACGGGAATCTTCACCGGGCCAATGACTTCCGTATTCGCAGACATTTCCCAATCCACGTGAACTTTCCAGAAATAAATTCCGTCATCGTCGAATATCTTTTTGAGTTGCGTGCCGCCTGTGGCCATCATGATGTTTGGCGCTCCGGCGGGCGGCAACCCTTGGCCGTCGACGTCGGCGTTGTTCAGAAAATTCACGCCGTCGATGACCATGCACTGCTCGGTGGCGGGCAGGCCCTTCAGCATTTTGTTCCGGTCGGCGATGCAAACGTGTTTCTGGATCACGGTGTCGCCAGTGCTCGTTGGAATGTAATAGCCATCGGGCCAAACGGCGGGGCGCGGATAGTCGGGAAACAGCGACCGTTCAAACGCGTAACGATAATACGGGCCGAGCGGATCGCTGCTGACGCTCACCGCATAGCACATCGCGAACGTTCCCTGCACGCGCGCAGCACTTGCTGGCGGCGCGGCGGGCGATCCAGGATTGGACGCCTCACCGGGCTTGGCTGGCACGCCGGTAGGCGGCGGTCCGGTTCGAGGCTGATACTCGCTGGGCGCAATCGGCGAGAAAATTGGCATCACGATCAGCCAGCGCCCGGCGAGCTGGTCGTAGCGAACGACGGCGTCGCCGTTGTCGCGCTCATCGCATGGCCCGCCGAAGCCGGCGAAAATCGTGTTCGTCGGCACTGGACCGTATAGAACCGTTCCCGTGTTGTTAAACCGCGCACCTTTTTTTGTGTAAACGGCGAGCCGCGCATTGACGATCTGCACGACATCATCTGGCCCGACTGCCAAACTGTTGTCGGAGGGATCGCGATAGAAGCCTGTCGCTCCCTGAGGACCCTTGAATCCTGCGCCCAGCCCGTCGAAACTTTCCAGCAGTGGCACAGGCGGCCGCTGGCCTTGAGAAGTTTGCTCGACTGCCGCTCCCGCCTCGGTGATTACTGGCGGCGGTGGCACTTCCGCGGGCTTTTGCTGCTGTTGCACGTTCGAACGCCCAAGAGAATCGCCCGGAGAATCCGCGAAAGAACGAACTGGCGAATATCTGGAAACAGCGCCGCACGCTTCGCCTTGGCAATCGAGAGACTCCATTGCCGCGGCGGAGGTGCGCAACAACAAAAGCGGACGCGAAACATCAAACTTCGCTGCGCGATGAACTACCACCGGACCGACGCTCATTGTCCCCAATCTCATGGCCGAATTGAGCGCACTGCCCCCAACCCAAAGTAAACTCGTAGCCACAATGGCAACTGCCGCCGCAAGGCCAGCTCGCTGCGTGCGATTCATGAATTCTCCCCCGTCGATTTGGACTTACCTGCAATCATTGTTTCGGTGCTGTCACATAGGGAATGCCAGCAGCCCGAAGACGGGCGTTGAATTGTGCCAGGCCGGTTTTGAGCGACTGTCCGAGCTGGGCCATAACCTCTGATAGCTCCTGGTCGTAACGATCAATCCACTCACTTTGCGCCTTGGTGGGCGCTCCATCATAGGTCTCCAGCATGTGGCCTAGGAAACCAATCTGTTGAAGCAAGGCTGCGCGCTTGCCGGGTACAGGGTTCCGCAATTTCCTAACAATGCCTTCCCATTGCTCCTGCAATCTGCCAGCTTCATCAGACAAGTCGGCGTTGTCGAGTCTCGCTTTCAGGATGGATAGTTGCGCATTCAGAGAACTGATTTCGCGGAGTGCGGAGCCTGCATTCTCCTCCATCCGCAGCAAACGCCGAATAGCTCGCTGTTTCGCAAGGAGGTCCGCACGGCTGTAAGGCCGCCGCGGATCCATCTTCACAACGAGTTTCGCCGAAGATTTGCGGTCTGGAGTGATCAAGCTAACCCTATACTCGCCAGGCAGAACTTGCGCTCCTTGCATTCGGAGCGCAAAGAACGTGGGAGTACCCTGAACTCTTTGTCCCGCTTTGGTTTTCCCGGGAAGGTCTTCACGAAGATTCCAGACAACCCGGTTGATTCCGGGATGATTGGTTCCGGGGAGTATCCGGACGCGCTTGCCCGCCGAATCGGTGATGTCGAATTCGACTTTTTCCTTCGAAAGTTCCTCTGACGGTTGCAAATAATACGAAATTAATGCGCCATAGGGTTTGTTTTCCGCCACGAAATCCCGGCCTGTGTTCACGTACGGCGCGGGAACAAATCGCGTGGCAGGCATGGGCGGGAAAATGGCTGCCGGGTCGTTCTTCACTTCAGCGAGACGCTGGAGAGGTGTAACATCGTCGAGAATATAAATTCCGCGACCGTGGGTGCCGATGATAAGGTCGTTGTCGCGCGGCTGAATTTTGATGTCATAGACCGGGATATGCGGAAGCCCGAGCCGCAGATCCGTCCAGGTTGTGCCGCGATCAAACGAGGCAAAGACGCCGAGCTCCGTGCCAGCATAAAGCAAATTCGGCTGCCGTGGATCGTCGCGAACCATGTGGATATAGCCGGCAAGGCCACGCGAAATATTCCTCCACGTTTTTCCGTAATCGTCAGTCACGTACGCGTAAGGAGCGAAATCATCGAGCTGGTGCCGGTCGAATGAAACGAAGGCACGGCCGGGCGCGCTTCGGGAAGCGTGAATGGCTGAAACCCAGGAATCGGGCGGCAGCCCCGGGATGTTTTTTACAACATTGGTCCAGTGCTTGCCGCCATCGCGCGTGATCTGAACATTGCCATCGTCCGTGCCCGCCCAGAGGACATCGGGATCCCGAGCGTCTTCGGAGATAGCAAAAATCGTGCAGTGCGATTCCGCGTTGCTGTTATCGGGCGTGACTGGTCCGCCACTGCTCTTCATCTCCGCGGGATTATCCGTCGTCAAATCCGGACTGATGATCGACCAGGCGCCGCCGCCGTCGGCCGTTCGGAACAGGACGTTGCCGCCAAAATAGATTACGTCAGGATTGTGCGGCGACATATACACGGGTGCATCCCAGCTAAACCGATATTTAAAGTTTCCGACGCCAGTGCCCGATTCCAAAACTGGATAGGGCGTGATAAAGCGAGCTTCCCCGGTCTTTAAGTTGACACGCGTGATGTCGCCATAATGGCTGTCGAGATAGATGATATTCGAATCGCGCGGGTCAGCGAAAGCATACTGGCCGTCCCCCCAATCGACCAAGTGACGCCAATCTCCTTTGGTTACGCCGGATTGTGACCACTTTTCATTTGGGCCCCACCACAACTCATGGTCCTGGAAGCCGGCCATCACGTGGTATGGCTCGTCCATGTCGTAACCCAAGCGGTAGACCTGGCCCATCGGAACGGTATTTATGTAATCCCACGTGGTGCCGCGGTCATTTGACATGTAAACGCCCATGTCGCTTCCTTCCAGTAGACGATTCGGATTCGAGGGGTCGATCCACAAATCGTGGTTGTCCCCTCCCGCGCGTATCGGGCGGAACTGTTTGCCTCCATCGACGGAGACGAGGAATGCGCCGGAAAGAACATACACGCGGTCCTCATCGAGCGGATCCACGCGTACCTGTGAAAAATAAAACGGACGCGAATCAATGTTGCGATGATCGTTGACCATTTCCCAGTGCTGGCCATCATCGGTGGTGCGATACAGCAAGCCATCTTTGTTTGGCAGGAACGCATATACGACGTTGGGATGGCTCGCACTGATTGCGATTCCGACGCGCTCAATCAATCCCGTAGGCAGGCCACTATGAAGACTCGCGTCGGTTAACTGGGTCCAAGTCTTTCCCGCGTCCGAGGAGCGATACAGCCCACTGCCGGGTCCCCCGCTGCGGAGCGACCAAGGCTTTCGCATGTAATCGTACATTCCGGCATAGACAATGTTTGGATCTCGCGGGTTGAATTCGATGTCGCTCGCACCAGTTGTCTCATTTACAAAAAGAACTCGCTGCCACGTGGCCCCTGCGTCGTTCGAGCGAAAAATGCCTCGCTCCGCGTTCGGACCCCACTCATGACCCATCGCGGCAACGAGCAGAACGTTCGGATTTTCGGGATCGATGGCGATGCGCGCGATTCGTTCGGTTTTTTCGAGACCAAGATGCCGCCAAGTCTTTCCGCCGTCCAGCGTTTTGTACATCCCATCGCCGAACGATGCGCTATTTCTGGGAAAGCCTTCTCCTGTGCCGATGTACACCACATCTGGATTCTTGGGAGAAATGGCGATCGCGCCGATCGAAAGAGTCTCGCCCGAATTGAAAACAGGCCGAAAGGTCATGCCGCCATCGGATGACTTGAAGAGCCCCCCCGAGGAATGCCCCAAATAGATGATGTTTGGGTTTCCCGGAACGCCGGCTACTGCGTCAAGTCTTCCCCCCATGACGGCAGGGCCGATCCAGCGCCACTGGAGACCGCGAAGGAGGCGGATGTCCATCGACGGCGCTTGATGGGAACGGGCTTGAATGCCTGAGGCAAGAAGCAAGCATACGGCAACTGCAAAGCCAAGATGGAAATGTTTCCTCGCCCGCGCTTCACTCGTTCGGACATATTCCGGCATGGAACCTCCCACAGTGGGACAAATGGTGTCTCGTTACAAGCGGCGGACATGCCTAAGCCCGTGCCGGAACCTGATCCCGGCTCACTGGCCGTCCCCGCGCGACCGTGGCGCATCGCGCGGGAGCGGAGGATCCTAAAGCGCAGCAAGAAACCGGTTTTAGAACGCAAGCTGCATCAAGAACTGAATTGTCCGCGGACCGCTCGCGAGAATCGCCGAGGGTTCGGACAGCGAGGAATTAGCATACGCAATATAACCTGGGGCGCCATTACTGCCTACGCTCCAGTTCGGATGGTTGAACGCGTTCAGGAAATTCGCCTTGATAGTGAGGCGAATCTGTTCGTAGATGGGGATGTTCTTGGTCAGCGACAGGTCGGTATTGACGAACTTCGGGCCATGGAAAAACAACAAGTTGCCAATGACGCCGGGTGTCGTCTCCGGTTGGATCCCACTGGAATTGAAGTTCGGGTTAAGCCAATAGACTGGCGCAGACGGGTTCGACGTTGTGTACACACCGATGTTCTTCTGCACCTGACTGTAGCTCACACCGTTCAGAACCACGCCGCCGTCCTCGCCGTTAAAGCTGCTCTGTCCGCCTTGGAGCCAGAACGGAATGCCGGAGTGAATCGTGACGATCCCGCCGACGTTCCATCCTCCGACGATGTTGTTGAGGATGGAGTTGTTCGTGCTGAAGCGCTGGCCTTTGCCGGTTGGCAGATCGTACGAAAAATAGGTGTTGAACACGTGTCGCATATCGTTGTCGGATGGCCCCTTGTTCAGCCCCATATTCCTCAGCGAGATGTAATTTTCTTGAGCGGTATCGGTGAAGTAGCTCAAGAAGCGGCTGCCAAGCGACTTGCTGAACGTGTAGTTGGCACCCAGAGACAGCCCGTGGCCGACCGGATGCCGCACTGATATCTGCAGAGCGTTGTACGTGGAGCTGCCAGGGTCGGAAAGAATGCTCGCTTGCGCCCCGGCTGCGTAGGGATTGGCCTCAAAGAAGTTGATCGGATAAGTGCCGCCGCTGTTCCCGCATGGCGAGAAATTAGCGCCGATCACGTTGCAGAGGTAAATGGGGCTGCCGGCGAACGTGGTGGCCATGCTCCCGGCTTGGCCGGATTGCAAGTCGAAGATGAAGCCCGAATTCGCGTAACCATTGGAATCGGTGGCGCTCGTTGTCACGCCGTTGCCGCTGAACGCGGCGTCGAAAATTGGCGTGGAAACAACGCCCGGGTTCCCGGTATTGTCGGCGAATGTCGTGCCGCCATTGGCTATGAGATTGTTGGCCGCACTCTTGAAGTCGTTCAGGAACGCAGGCTGGCTGGCGTTGATTTCGTTCAGGTTGAAGTCCTGCCACATGTGCACCGCATGGTTACCCACGTAGTTGACTTCGACGACGGTGTTGCCCGGCACTTGCCGCTGGATGCCGAAGTTCCACTGCTCGACATAGGGTGTCTTGATGTTTGGGTCCACTGTGCCGTAGCTCTGGCCTGTAAAGGTGAGTGCCGACATGGGGACGGCCGTCTGGAATGTGGCTGGGAAAGAGGTCGCGCTCACCCTAGTATCGAGGGTCGGGTCGCTAAGGAACTGCGACCCTGGGGAAAAAGTGCCGGTTGATATCCCGGGATAGTAGGCAATACTGTTTGTGTCTCCCGGATTCGTGTAAATGCTGACGTTCTCGAAGGTTTCCCAGCCCTCGTCGTAAGACGCGATCGAAGCGCCGCCACGGATGACGGTCTTGTCACCGCCGAAGAGTTTGCCCAGGAAGCCCTTGGTGAAATTCGGATTCCAAGCAAAGCCGAAATTGGGATTCGGCTGAATAAAGTCGCCGCTATAGGGATACGGTCGCAAAACCACCTGCGGATTCGCCACGCCATCGATCACGCCCGGATTAAAGAGGGTCCGGGAAGGCCCAAGCAGATCGAGGAGGGTTGGGTCGAAGTACGAGTCGTTGGTATTGTGGACGGCGCCGGAGAGCTGCCAGCGGAAACCGTAGTTGAACGCCAGGTGAGACGTGGCGTGCCACGAATCTTGAAAATAGAGGCCGCCCACCGTTTGTGCTTCCTTGGCCACCAGCCCTTGACCCGGCGCAAATTGGCCCGTGGCCAGGTTCACGTAGTTGTTCCCAAAAACGCCGCTGAGCCGACCTGTCAGCGTGGCATAGAGCTGCCCGGCGCTGTTCAGGTCGCGGTTACCGTTTGCCGCGCTAATGTTGGGGAAATTCCCTGCCGCAAACATGCTCGCTGCGGGGTCGCCGCCTGCGATGCCCATGGAGTAAGTGGGCGGGTCATTGATTTGCAGCTCATGACTGTTCGAGTAGCGGATATCCCCGCCGAAGTTGAAGGTGTGGTTCCCGTGCGTCCACGTCAGCATGTCCGAGGGATTAAACGATGGGTTGTTTCGGGGAATTGGAAGAATGAAACCGGGAACCAGACTTGGAACACCGAATACGAGGGAGTTGTATCCGCCGACGAGCCTTCCTCCTTGGCCCTTGCCGAAAGGATCCGAGACAGCGCCAGGATTGAACTCCTCGACCGTGCTCTCGATGCCGAAACTGGCTGTGTTGAACATGGTGGGCGAGATGGTCCAATCCACCTGATTCGACCACGTGTAGTAGGTGGACTTGAAGCCGTTGCCGGCGTATGCGGACCCGGGCCAGTTCGGCACGTTGGCAATGTTGCGCCAGTAGAGGTCCCAAGTATCGCTCCAGTGGATCTTCGGAGTAATGTTCACGTCGAGGCGCGTGGTTGGATACCATTGCGTTGTGTTCGTCGGTCGGAACCATACCAGGTTCTGTAGGTATTGCTGGTTAATGGTGTATAGCGCGGAAGAGGTTGTCGCCAGCGGGACCAGAGTACCTTTCGAATAATAGCCGGCAATCTGGCTGAGGATTCCCGCCACTGTCGGATCCGGAGTTGCTGAAAATCCGCTGTTCGACGCCAGTGTATACAAGTTGGCTGTGCAGGTAAGTGCCGCTGCGTCGCAACCGGTGACCCAGGGTGGCGTCGAAGATGGAACTGAGGTGACATCGTAGGTGTACAGCCCGCTTGCCGCGTTTGAAGTCAGTACCTTGTTGATCGGATAGTTCCCGCCAGGGACCTTGTTATATTCGAGGTGGACGAAGAAAAAAGCTCTTTTGTGCGGCAACAATGGGCCGCCAAGGTCGCCACCGTAGAAGTTGTTGCGGCTTTTCGGCAGCCGTCTTCCCAAGGCATTGTTCGTGTAGCTGTTGGCGTTGAAAAAGCTGTTCTGCGCTTCCCAGAAGCCCCTTCCGTGAAATTTGCTGGAGCCGCGCTTGGTGACGAATCGAATCTGGGCCGCGCCTTCCGCGCCCGCGTCGGCGGTGAGATTGTTGGTGGACACCGTCGCTTCCTCGAAGGCGCCCTCGCGGAGCGGCGCGGCGGTGAAGAAGCCGGTCGAGAAGGTGCGGTAGCGCTGGAAGTTGTTGTTTGTCCCGTTCACTGTGATGTTGAGGGCGGCGTTGGGCAAGTTATCGAAGGTCGTGTACCGCTGGTTGTCGGGATTCGCCGCGCCTGTCACCAACGTGGCGAACTCGAGCAGGTCACGGCCGTTAAGCGGAAGATTCTCGACAAGCGTCGGATTGATCGTGGTGGAAATCGTATTCTGTGTGGTCTTCAACACGTCTGCTTGCGCTGAGACCTCCACCGTCTGGCTGGCAGAGCCGACCTTCATTTTGACTTGCACGTTCGTCGTTTGCGCCGCCTCGACCACGAGGTTGGTATAGACCGCCTTTGAAAAACCAGTCGCGGTCACTTGCAGCTGGTACGTGCCCGGCTGCAACCCAGGAATGGTATACGCGCCGGATCCGCTGGACGTCATGGTTCGACTGAAGCCGGTCGCTGGGTTTGTGATGGTGAGGGTAGCGCCGGGTATGCTCGCGCCGGAAGGGTCGGTAACAATGCCCGAAACACTTCCTGTCGTTGCGACCTGCGCACTAGCAAGCCCAAGGAAGAACAAGAAGAACGCTAAACCGGGCACAACTCGCCAGTATATTTTTGTCATGACGCCCCTCCGTCAAAGGTTGGAATTGAGACAGTGCTATTAGGTAGGAAACTGATCGAAACGGCCGTTCGTGGTCGGCTCAAAGAAATACCCACAACGCAAATGCGTCTAAGGGAGGGACTATATGCATAAAATATGCAAAGTCAAGAGGCATATTTTATCTGCAGACACTTGACTCGGGGAGGAAATTCGCACGAGCCTTTGCCGGAAGCTGGTACGAGCTCACTGACCTATCGCCGTGTGCGGATTACTCCGATTGGGCGCGTCGCGTCACAAGTTTCACACTGACCAAATCCGAATTCAATGGCACCGAATGACAAATCGCGCCCTTGTCCCCCCGACATTACCTGCGGCCTTCAGGGCCGCGCCGCCGGGAAGTAGCGCTCGCCAATGTAGTTCAGGTACGCCACATGCTCGGCATCGAGACCGCGTAACGCTGAGGAAAAGAGCTCCTGATAGGAGAGGGCTCGAAAATCCACTTCGGAACCGATATCGTCAGCGAAAGCCTTGATTTCTTCTCCATGCCGCCTCGCTTCGTCAGAAGGGAGGGCATACCAAAGATAGAAAAGGGTGAACTGACCCACTGAGGGTCGGGCGAGGCCGAGAACATGCTTGAGAAGTTGGGCTACATTCAGGTGTTGATACTGCGACTCGCGCCGATGCAATCGGTCGGCGATTTCTTGACAACGTGGCAAGCCGCAGTCGTACCAAAGCCCATTTGCAGTCGGAAAATACTTGGATTTGAATGGCTCCGCATGGTTTGCGTAAGTGTATGGTTCGGTGAACTTGGACTCCACGGCTATCCTGTGCCCGTTTACCAGCACAAACTCCAAATCGAGATTTGGCGGGTTTCCTGGTAGCCCGGTGGGAAATTGCGCCTCAAAGCGAAGCAGTACAGGGTCCGCACTTAGCGACAGCGCACCCGCAACCCAAGCCAGCGACCGGCTCCGCCAGTAGTCGAAAACGTTAACGGCGAGCGCTGATGACGAATGCAGCGCCAGCATTTTTCCACGATTTCCGTTTCTGCCAAGTTCGTCTCCGCTACCCCGTTGAAAGTCCGCCAGCGTATCGCGGTGTAACGGCTGGAACAGATTAGCGTCGAGGGTTTCAGTGTAGCCGGAGCGGACTGCGACCTTCTGGTTCGCCGCCCAGTTTTGTTGCTGTGTAAGTATCTGTGAGCGAGCATCTGTCATACAATCTTTCAATAGATATATTTCATTAAGAGACCATTCAGCACGTGATTTTCTATCACTTGTGGCTCTTCCAATCCAATCACGCGTTGCGTCCGACTGCTGTCAACGCTCGCGCCGCCGGCCATAAGCCGCTTGATTGCTTCAAGGGTTTGAACTTCCTAAGACCTCGCAGAGAGTTTTTCGACAGGCTCCTAATGAGCGTCCTTGTAGTAGACCGGGAATGGAGGAACCACCGGCTTCGGCTGAGGATGCTCTTTCATCTCCTGGAGGAGTGTCTGCACGGCTTTCTCGAGTTGGGGATCGTGGCCTTCGCGCCAGGATTTTGGATCTATCTCGACTTCAATATCGGGAGGA
>DATLST010000164.1:0-4949 GCA_035534055.1 Candidatus Acidiferrales bacterium
CAGACCGCAACTGCTGCAGTTGTCCACCCACAACCCAACGTAAACATTCTGGGCCATCGTGATCGTCTGGCTCGATCCGAGTTGCGTCCAGTAGAGACCGGTTCGCGAGGCGTATGCGCTGAACGTGTTGCCACTGCGCACGAGCTTGACCCAATAGGGCAGCGTCGTCATGCTCACAGAGCCCTGGTTTGTTGGGTTGGCACCAGTGCTGGGACGGTCATAGAAGTAGACGCCACGGTCGTATGGCCAGTAAAAGGCATCAGCATCGCTGGCGTTCGAATTGAGCGTCTCGCGGATCATCACACCGGCTACAGCGCTTGAACCAGTGAGGCTCACCACCCGGGCCACAATGGAACCGTCTCCTGACAACGGCTCGTATACAAAATGCATGGCGTCGGAAGTGCCGCCGATCTGCCCCGCTCCGTTGACCGTGAACACCCCGTTCGAATAACTTGCATTGCCGGCGGACGGTACAGAACCGATGTCCAAGTCCAGCCACGAGGCCAGCGGCTGCGTCGCCAACTGAAAACTCATGGGATTGCTGTCGTTCATGCTCGGGGCTACCGACACCACAATCGGCCCAGATAAAGCGCCCGTTGGAACCGTTGTCACGATTGCCGTGTCGCTCCACGAATCAATCTGTAATGGTGCCCCATTTAGAGTCGCGAGGCTGCCATCCTCAGACGCGCCAAAGCTTGAACCGGAGATCGTCACTTGGCTCCCGGCCAGCCCCGCTGTCGGAGACAAGCCAGTAATTGTGGGCATCGGGGACGCTGTCGACGATATCGAAACACTGTCAGAGGTCTCAGTCGCCAATGCAGAGTTGCTGTCGCTGCTCACCACGAGTCCTACGTATGCGTCTTGCGCCATGGTGATCGTCTGGCTTGATCCCAATTGAGTCCAGTTCATTCCGTCCGGAGAGATATAGGCGCTAAACGTGCTACCACTTCTCTGAACTTTCACCCAATAAGGCAGGCCACTACTGAGATATGTGTTGGCGAGATTGGCAGATGCAGTGGCCCCTGTGCTCGTGCGATCTTCCACATACAGGCGAGACCCTCGGTAGTCGATGTCGAAGAAAGTCGCATTTGCGTTCAGCGTTTCGCGGATTACGATTGCCGCTTCTACGTTAGAACCGGTCGCGGTCGCAAGGCGCGCGACGATAGACCCGTCACCAGAAAGCGGCTGATAGGCAAAATTCATTTGATCAGAGGTTCCAGAAATCCCCGTACCGGAACCGTTCACGGTAAAAACGCCGTTGGCAAAAGTTGCCGTTCCGGATATACCCACTGACCCTACGTCGGTGTCGGACCAGCTTGAAGGCAGCTGTGTGATGGCAAACGAAGAACTGGTTGCATTTTGTCCATTGACGGTAACGGAAAACGATCCAGACGATGAACCGGTCGGCACCACAACCCCAATTGCGGTGTCGGTCCAGGAAACGACTGTAGCATTCGTGCCGTTCAGTGAAACGGTGCTTCCATCCTGAGCGGGCCCGAAGCTGGTTCCGGAGATCTCCACCTCGGAACCAACGGCTCCAGAACTAGGCGAAATGCTTGTAATAGTCGGTGCCTGCGCGTAACTTTGCACAGAGTGCGCGAGACACAGTGCCAATGCGAAGCCGCCTATTTTTAGCCACTTTCTCAGAGAGAGCATTGATTAATCCGGACCTCCGCGGAGAGCAGTCCTAGAGTCGAATTTCCGAGCGATAAACGACCAACTGTCCTGCATCACGGTGCGCCGTACGCAAGGGTGACGGCCTCAACGCCATTCGCCCGTGATGAAGTCAAGCCTCGCCCACTGCCATCGTAGGTATGTGCCTCTAGGACTTTTCCATCGGAATCCAAGACGGCGGATATGAGGGAATTGGCGTCATATTGAAATGACAGCGTCGAGCCGTCAGGCTCGGTAACCTGAGACAAGCGTTCCTGACTATCATATGCGTAGGATGTGGTTATCCCCACATCTGACGTTACGCTCGTAACGAGATAGCTAGAGTCATTTGCATAATGGAAGTACAAATGGCGCGACGCAGGATCTGTGACCGTAACCAACCGTCCCACTGCGTCGTAAGTAAGCTGAGTCTCATTACCGTTTCGATCGATGATCGCTATGAGATCACCGCTGGTGTTGTCGAATAGACGTTGCTCCCCGTTCTGAAACGTAAGTGTCCAAAACAGGTTTCCGGATACCAAGGTCGCGGATTCGTTTGCGGGGGCTGCAACCTCCCAGCCTGGGCCGCCTGCGCCAAAGGACCAAAAACTGCCATCGCCGCGGGCATATTTGATGTAGTTATCGCTGCCAACGAAAATCCGCTCCTCAAAACCTGACCGCCAATTGGGTCCGAATATGCCGACCTGACTTGACGCTTGTGTCGACGGCCACATGCTATTCCACGTTCTGGTCAGGGAAAGTCCCCCTCCGAGACCGGGTATCCGGAAGTCCGTCTGCTTTATGTCCACGTCTCCTGTCAGCAAGGACACAGGTTGGCCGCATTGCGGGCAGTGATTTCGAATTTCAGGTGCTGCATCGGGAGGAGGACAAGCGTAGGTCATCTCTGAACAGGTAACCAGCCATGGCCCTTCCACAAGGCAATTGAACCAGCCTGGACAAGGACCAGCAGAGTTGTAACCCCAGATGCACCCGTTCCCAACCTCTTGGGTGCAGGCAGGATTGACCTGGGCTTGAGTCCGGACACTTAGCGCGCACAGGAAAACCAACAACGCGCCGATGACGACAACAATATTTTTCACTTTCAACACCTCCGCGGTGACGGCTTTCCGCCCAAAAGTAGTCGTCGGGTGATTCTCTCCCCTGAGAAACCACAAGAACGATCTGGCCTTGTAGCTTTAATACACAATAATGTCAAGAGGAGTACGTAAAATTGTTGTTAATTTAATGTGGAAAAGAAGACGATTCTGGAATTGGGGGCCACCCGCGAAGAATCTTGCTGTCTCTTAGCCAAACTCCGACTAATGAAACTTGTCCCGGTAAGTGCCAAAGTGTTTTCTATCTTTATCAAACATTCATAGATACGCGGTGAAGATGTGAGTTGTGCTCGGTTTTGTAAGCACATGAGCACAGCCTGGTCGTGAGACTCACGCACACGCCAATCTCAAAGATGCCTGCAGACCCGGAACCTTCATGCTACCGAAAGCACCGCCAGTCGACGCGGCCCACTGATTTGAAACCAGCGGTGCCAATTTAGAGCCGCTGGCACCTCACGGTTGTACTAGCCTCCGGCCGGTGGCTGTGGTTGAATTCGAAGCTGTGAGTACCCCAATTTTCAACAGAAGGTGTGTCCCCGAATATTTTGCTGGTGGCCATTCGCTCGCACGCTCGAAGGAGCAGAATCACGGTTAGGCTTGGAGACCGCCGAAAATCTTCCGGGTCTGGCGGCCGACCAGGAATCTCCATCTTCCGCCTATCTCAGGAGTGTCTAGAAGCTGTTGCACAACCTGAGACAAGCCTGTGAAATGAGGGATAAGCAAGGTCAGCAGCGCCGAAGGAGGGGCGATGGCGCGGTCCGGTCCGTTGCTGACCGAAGCGCAGTGGAAGAAAATCGCGCCCTTGTTCCCCCAGCCGCCCAAACAACGCAAGGGCGGCCGTCCGTGGATCGAGAACCGCCGTGTGTTGGAAGGGATTTTGTGGATTCTCCGCAGCGGCGCTCGTTGGCAGGACCTGCCGGAGAAGTATCCGCATCCTTCGACGTGCTGGCGGCGACTGCGAGACTGGGAGGAGCGGGGCGTTTGGTTGAACATCTGGCGGGCGTTTCTGAGCGAGTTGAACGAGCGCCAGCAATTGAAGTGGAGCGAATCGTTTCTGGACGGCAGTTTCGCTCCAGCGAAAAAAGGGGCGATGCAGTCGGAAAAACCAAGCGGGGCAAGGGGACGAAGTGGATGGTGGTGGTCGACGGCGCGGGCATTCCTTTGGGAGACCAGCTTCACTCTGCATCCCCGGCGGAAGTCCGGCTCGCGGAAACGACGCTCGCGGCGGTCCGCGTAGGCCGACGCCATCGGGCGGGGCGACCGCGGCAGAAGCCGGTGCGGGTGATCGCCGACAAAGCGTACGACAGCGATCCGCTGCGGAAGCGATTGCGGCGGCGCGGGATCGAACTGATCTGCCCGCACAAGAAGAATCGCGTTCGACCCGCCACGCAGGATGGCCGAGCGCTACGGCGCTACCGAAGACGATGGATCGTCGAACGCACCAACGCCTGGCTGGGCAACTTCCGGCGCTTGGTGGTGCGTTACGACCGCTCGCTCACCATCTACAACGCGTTCTTTCATATCGCCTGCTTCATGATCGTCTTACGGAGGGTTGTGCAATAGCTTGTAGCCAACCTTCATCTTTGGTCGGCGAGCAAGGTAGTAGGTGTCGGCGTTCGCCTTGAAAACGAAACCGTGATCCTGGATGAATCGGACAAGTACAATCTCTTTCGTTATAGTCTCGCACTGCATAGGATCTGGAGCGGGGCACGTCGAAGGGAGTTGCACGAAGGCAACATTCGCGACTTCTTTGGTCGGGGGAAGGCGAAATGTTTGTGCTCGATGGCTCGCTCGCGCCCTTCACAGGACGCGGAGTGGCGGGCTCGATAAATCGCTGCTGGAAGCGGTTCCCCGCCAGCGAATTCACGTTTTCTGCAACGGCCCCGTGGTGTCTTTGGTGTCTGGAAACCGGCGAAATATAGTACAAAACGATTAAGCCAAAGAGATGGTTGAAGTGGCGGAATCCGGTAAATGCTCAATATTAGTGGGGTTCTTTGGCAGGTGATGAGAGGGCGAGGGATAGCATTATTTGTGATGGATAATCCCACCCTCTCCGCCAGCCTTCGCCTGCATGCGACTGTATGCACCGAGTGTCGCGCCCTGTACGCCGGATCGCCGTCGATCCCAACGAGTATTCGGGTTGGCCGCGTTGCTACTGATTTGTGGTTTGCGGAGTGCTTC
>DATLST010000165.1:0-10005 GCA_035534055.1 Candidatus Acidiferrales bacterium
CCATTTTCTCAATCAGCCCTTTTAGCGCGGCATTCCCCACATCTGAAAGGGGCATGTCGCCAAGATTCGGCAATAGCCATTTCCCCAAAGCGTGCTGCCATCCCCAAATCGTAGCGGGTTTGACCGGCTTGCGCCGCCGCATGGAAAGTGACTGAATCCACTTCTCTGCTTGGGCGCGAAATGTCGTGGCCGGTGCTGTGTTAATTGTGAAGAATTCCTTGCTATTGACACCCGTGGACTCCATATGCTCGCGGAGCTTTTGTTTGGCGAGACTGGGTGTGCGGCAAACGCCAAGAGAAACAGTTCTCCGTTGGCGCTTTTCACCCGGCACGTCAATCCAGAAACGTCCGTAAGCGGGCGCTGCTGGATTCCACGGTTTGCTATGCTGAAACACATTACCTCGTTGACCAATTCGGCGAGACAAGGATGGTCCTCGTTTCCGCCTTATCGTCGTTGCGAACGCGATCCTAGCACATGCTACTTCCGGACACACATCTTCTGAAGACACAACTTTTTCTCGTTTTCTGACCCTGCTGGTTTGGAGACCAAGACTGCTAGGTGGTGGAAAAAGCTACATCGTTGACCGCTATTGCACAGCTAACCCAAAACTGCGTTCACTGAAATTGCTAAGACCCTCTACAGGTGGTCCCAGAACCTCCAGTTGCCTCCTTTCTTTTCCGTTTCGGGTGGGGGATGCGGGTGTTTTTCCGCCCGTGTTATCACCCCCAGACTCACTGCTAATAAAATTTCAAGATATACATATCACTGTCCGGGAGGTTGTTACTTACTGATTTTACGAGACTTGCAGACTATACTTGTTGTTTTTATCGTCCTCCTTTACCGCATGTAGCAAGGTCAAGTCCTCCAGTACACGTCTTACGGAGGTTTCCGGTATCAAGGTCCTTTTCCCAACATCAGCCGCCGACAGGGATTCCGCCCGAAGTTCCTGAATCACCTTCATCCTGATCGGAGGGAGACAGTCATCCGCCACTCGTTGAATCGTTTCTATGTCCTCGTCTTCTACGACTGTCCGGCCGCGGACTATCGCGAGAGCCATAGCAAGCTTACTGAGTTGGACTGACAACCGACCGCCTTCTTCTGGGATGGGTACATATTCAATTTCCCGACTTCGCCAATTGCGTGCGACGTGGGTGCGAGCTTGGGCGGTAAAATGCGCTATCGCGGCGATAGCTTCCTTCGCCTGATCGGGGTTTTCAACTCCAACGAACTGTGGGAGCGATTCTAGAAAGCTCTTGATGGCTTGATGCAGTTCTTCGCGCATGTTCTTCGCATGAGGCACATTGTCCGAAGCGCGCCGAGCTTTCTTCAACCCGTCTTGACCGCGCATGCGTATCTTGACAAAACGTTCTCCAAGCTCATTGGCATCGCCTTCAATCGTATCTATCTTGGAGGTGCTCCCGACGAGCATGGAGAATCGGGATCTGTAGATTATATGGCCGATGTTGCCCTTGCCGACAGCGATAGTGCCGTCAAACGCCTCTCGTAGCATTCCGAGTATTTCATTACGAACGTCAGGACGTGCAGATAGGATCGGAGCGAAATCCGGCATGATGACGACCTTGTCGTTCATAAGCGGCAGTAGGCTCGGATCGGCGGCGTTACCGCGTTTACCTCTGTATCCACTCGCAAGCGAAGCAGGAGTCGGTTTTGACAAGTGAAATGACTTTGGCAGATCAAGGAACATTCGCAGCAACTCGCTCTTTCCGCCGCCGGAAGGGCCAACGATCATTCCCCAAATCGGATCAGCATCAGGAAGTTCATGGCTTTTATAAACCGAGAGAGCAAACTCCACCACATCCCGATCTTCAGCAGGTATGACGAGCCATTTGGCTAGACGGTTATGTAGAAGTTCAAGTTCGCCAGATCGCCTCACGACGCGCTGGTCCAACGATGCAAGCGATTCGCGTGCTTCCCGTTCTCGATATTCCCAGAATTCACGCTCCTCCCATTCGGCGTACGCTTCTTCTGCGCTTATGGCGCAGTCTTCAAGATATTCGACATAGCCCTCAGGGACCTGTTGATCTACGAGTTTCATGCTGTTTCTCCTGCGGTCTTTCCCGCCGTCATTATTGGAAATCCACAAAAAAGATGTTCTAGTTCGGTTGATACAAGAGGGGAAGGTAGGATTTTGCTAGCTGCTTCGCGCGGATATCCCGTCCGAATATGCCAATTGGCGGAAGAATGAAACGATACTCCCGGAAGGGGTGGTGGTGTCATTTGAAATTTTCATGCTGACACGGCAAGTAGTTTCCATATATATTCCTCGCGCGAATCGGACAGTCAGAATCCTGACCACCTTGCCGAAGGAGGAAACATGGCGCGTCTGCACGTTGTTAGGCCACACGTGAGCATCAAAATTGTAGCTAAAGGCATGAATGTAAGCTGGAATAAACGGACCAGAACGCTCTTCCTGAATCCTTACAAACGCGAGATGGAGCGATATGTCACGCAGCGGAAAGAGAAAGGTGCTTAGGCTGCAATTTCTCAAGCGAACGCAAAATCGAGAAATCAAAAACCAAATGACGCCACTACCCCGGAAGGTAGGCCCTGGCGAAAAGTGACGGTTTTGACTACCCTTTGGAGGAAACGCGTAGGGTATGCCTGCCGATGACCCAGAGTCCTGATGCTCCTAATCTCTCGAAGTGACCCGTCATCGGTTTTGGGGTCAGCGATTGAAGTTCTATCCCCTCACACTATCCCTTTCCGGATTCTCACGACCAAACGAAAGTGAAAAGGGAAGTTTGAACGAACCTTTGTGGCCCTTAGCAGTAATCCATTCGACTCTCAACGTATGGTCATCGTCACCCTTGTCGATGCGCGAATAGATTTCATGCAGGTCCTTGTTGTCCCGCTTCAGTTCGGAGCGGACCGCCTCGCGGAATTGTCGTTTGTCGTTTCGGGCTTGCTGTTCCGACACTCGCCGATGCCGTTGAATCGCTCGCGTGAGTGCGGACTCACACTGGCGAGGTGTACCTAGGTATCCGTCAGGATAGATTTCGAAACAGCAGTGTAGAACCTCGCATCCTAATTTCCCCAACGTATTGGAGAGCCTTTCTCGACGCGGCTCAAGAAACTCGAAGTACATGTTGGAATTTGAGGGTTCCAGTCTCGCTTCCGACCCATACCATTTACCGTCAATGCCGGCCGCTAAAGAATCCTCGTCCACATCGTCGAGCCTCACTGTTTCGAGTTCTTTGTTTTTCGATGCGGTTCGCTTCCGTATCACGTCAATCATCCGCGAGTGAAGTCTGCGTCCTATATAGCGAAACTTGTCTGCCAAGGCGGCCTTCAGAATTTCAGACTCATCACGCCCCGTATATGGGTCGAAGTACTGGAGGACGAAATCCTCGATGAATTCACGAGTGCATTGGTGGATTGAGTTCTCGTGTGCTTCCTCGCTGACCATCGGTGGAACATACAAATTTCCCTTTGCCTTCCAGCAAAGCGCCACCAACCCGTCAAAGGCATCGTCGCGTTCTCCGGTCAGGTACCTGACGGCAAGGTGCGTAGCTAGATTGGATTTGATACGACGGTGAATTTCTGCCTTTGCGCAAACTTGTTCATCTGGGCATTTCAAGGCAGAAATCAATTGCTCGACGCTGCGACTACGAAACATATTCTCGACCGCTTTATTTGGATAATGCTCACTCATGTGTTTTTTCTCCTATTGAATTTAGTTAAATCTGACGCTGTGCCCTGCAAAAATTAAAAAAGCGAGAAAGAGCTGCGCTCTCCTCGCCCGAATAAGTGACGACTGACTGTTCTAAATTTTCTAAAACCACTTCTTGTCTCGTGTTGTGCTACGCCATAACCCTTCGTCCTCCCATAAAAAAAGGCGATGAGAGTTGGTTCCCTCATCGCCAAATCGCGAAACGAATTTATCTAGAGTTGTCTATAACGTCAGTCTATACAGACTAGCCGTTATATATACACCCTCCGCGCACACTACTCCCGTCTCTAGTGCCAGTGCACTGACTCTACAGTCTTGTCGTGCGAGATGGTCTCCCGGTGGCCTTCCGAGAAGTCAAACCATACTGCGCACGATTAAAACTGGCAGGTTCGTCCGGTCCCTCGCACGGTCCCACCATAGTCAGATTTCTCTGCTGCTAAACTTCAAGCGTTGAACGCCATTCTTCTTGTTAGCTCCTTTCAGTGAAGTTTCCGGATCCTCTCTTTCAGAGCCGCAAAAAGGTTTCCCACCGGAATAATGAGCAAGCTGGCATCGTCAGTGTCCGCGGTAAGTTCCGAGGCACCCGGCCGGTCAACCAGAAACACTCGTTGTTTTGGATATTTGCGGTTCATATCGTTATTCTTCCTCGGCTCACGCCTCACTACGAGCACCTCGGCTTTACGCTCAAGTAGAATTGTCGACGCAGCACTCGCCTTAGATTTCAGTGTTCCCCCGCAAATTTGGTTCAGCACATATTGAATCGCCCCCGACCGCAGTCCGCTCTCGAAGAGCCACCAAACCAAGGCCACGCCAAAAACATCCTCCTCGCTAAAAAGCCTCCGGCTTCCGCGTCCTCTCCCGGCGCGAAGCGAAGCCTCGATTCCGTACTGCTTCCGCTCGACGAATTTGTTCAAGTAGAGCGGCTGAATGCCGACTATCGCCGTCACTTCGGCACTTTCGAAAAGCCTCGGGAAAGGTTTTGATTCCACGTTCATATATACACCGCGAGGGTATTATGATACCCATCGGGTATAATGTCAAGTCCAAATGTTGCGTGACGCCACCGAAAAATGCAGTCCGACCATTCTAGCTTGCACCTCCTAGCTCCACCTCGAAAGGGGTCCTCGGGGTTTCGGAAACACTGGCGGTGGAGATTTGAGGTTCCGACGAGCGGAATGGCTTCCAGCTCTCTGTACCGTTTCGGTAAGCCCCGATATAAAAGTGGACCCACTAGGAGGTGGAATGAGCTAAGCCGTTCGTTTGCCGTTATTTAGACATATTCTATCGTAAGGCTTTACCGGTCATATATATACGCGACGCCCTGACGCATCCTAGGCGCTACCTAAGTTTATTATATGGAATGAGTTACGCTTGAAACGCAGAGAATATTGATTCTCCTCGCGCCCTCAACGCACTATAGAATCAGCAACGTACAGACGCACCGCAGTAAGATACGATTTTGGCCGCACGGCTTGGTGGCTCCTCGTGGTCGGCGATCCTGAAAAGTTCGCGCTCAACCTCGTCCAGACACGTGTTTGCAATCTAGCGCCATTGGTGTGGTCGCGCCGGAACTTCTGCTCTTCGGAGCCCCATGTTTCGGCGCATACTTCTCTTTTTAGTTGCACGGCCCGAAATCCGCGCTTTCAGACATCTACCCAGAGTCCCTCCACAGCACACGCCGTAAACGGTCTGCGCCAATTAGTTACTAACGGTTTACCTACATGTGGGCGACAGAACATCCCGAACCCGCCAAACTGGATGCAGGCACACTACCAATTTGTCGACTCGATCGAGAGGGGCATCGATGAGGAAGAAATTTGCTTTTCTTTTCTGTGCGGCTTTGTTGATCACCGCAATCACAGTTGTCAAACATGATCAGGCCGAGGCGTCTACTTCAGCTAGGCAGCCCCCAGTGTCTCCCGGGAGCGCAAAACGCGGCGCTAGTGAGCTTTCAAAACCCGATCCATCAACTCAACTCAGGATTCTTAAAAACTACGGCAAGCTCCCGCTTGCGTTCGAGGAAAACCGAGGTCAAATCGATCCACGAGTAAAGTTCATCTCTCGCGGCGCGGGTTACACGCTTTTTCTAACCGCGGATGAGGCAGTCCTTTCGTTACCGGCAAACAAGGGCAATGACAAACGGCCACGGACAAATAGAAGGAACGAAGTTCAACAGTCACCAGTTGTTGGTCGTCAGTCGCCTAACAACGAATCGGAACAGCAAACGAAGAACGCGACCTTGCGTATGAAGCTCGTCGGTGCAGATCCGACGGCTCCAATCAGCGGACTTGATGAGTTGCCTGGCAAGAGCAACTACTTCGTCGGCAACGACCGCAAGAAATGGCGCACAAACATTTCCAATTACGCCAAAGTGAAGTATACGGGAGTTTTTCCGGGCGTGGACCTTGTCTACTATGGGAGCCAACGTCAACTCGAATACGATTTTCTTGTAGCGCCAGATGCTGACCCGAGCCCGATACAGTTTAGTCTTGCGGGTGTTCGAAAGCCGGTCAACAAGCATCGTAAGGGACCCGTAGAGATTGCAGTTAACGGTGACCTCATCGTGAAAATGGACGGGGGCGAGGTTCAGTTTCACAAACCCGTCGCCTATCAGGAGAGCGGTTCTGGAATCAGACATTTCGTCGAAGCCCGTTACATCCTGGGGGGCGGGCAACAAGTTAGCCTCGCCGTTGGGTCGTATGACCGGCGCAGACCACTGGTGATCGATCCAGTACTGAGCTACTCGACCTATTTGGGCCCGAGCGGAGGCGTATCCAGCATTGCTGTAGACACTTCTGGGAACGCTTATGTAACCGGAGGAAACACTGGAACCGGCTTCCCTACGACGCCGGGAGCCTTTCAAACAACCTGTCCTGGCGGGTGCTTTCCTGCGGGGGCTGCATTCGTGTCCAAACTTAACGCCACAGGTTCCGCCCTCGTCTACTCGACTTATCTCGACGGAAGTAATGGCGGTGGTGCCTTCGGGGAAGATATCGCGGTGGATTCTGGAGGCGATGCCTATGTGACTGGACAGACTGGATCGGCCAACTTCCCGATCACAACCGGAGCATTTCAAACCGTGTGTCATGCCTGCTTCGGCGGCAACGGCTCTTATCAAACCGGTTTCGTCACCAAACTTAATTCAACGGGCTCGGCGCTTCTCTATTCCACGTTCCTCGGCGGAAGCACGAGGGAGATCGCTTTTGGCATTGCTTTGGACCCGTCTGACAACGCATACACGACTGGCGAAACCTGGTCAAGCGACTTCCCGGTGACTGCGGGGTCGTTTCAACCAATTTACCAGACCGGTGGCGATGCCTTTGTAACCGAGTTGAATTCGGCGGGCTCGGCGCTCATTTATTCTACGTATCTCGGCGGAGCCAACAGTGAGGGCGTAAGGATCAAAGTGAACTCAGCAGGAAACGCCTACGCCGTAGGGGGGACACAATCGCCAAGTTTTCCGACGACTCCAGGGGCATTTGCCCCAACCTGTAACAAGTGCGGTCCTGGCACCGATCCCGGTGGACACCCGCTCCAAGACGTTTTTGTAACGGAATTCAGCACCAACGGATCGGCGCTCGTCTACTCTACTTTCTTGGGCGGAAGCGATGGAGACTTTCCAGGAGGCATTGCGCTAGATAGTTCGGGAAACGTTTACGTCACTGGCGCTACTTACTCGAATGACTTTCCGGTGACGCCAGGAGCATTTCAAACTGCTTGCGGCGGTGGGAGCTGTAGCGGCGAACTTGGCGACGCGTTTGTATCAAAACTGAACTCAACCGGGTCTGCGTTGCTATACTCGACTTACCTCGGCGGCAATAGCTACGACGCTGGTACCAGCATTGCTGTGGACAGTTCTGGAGATGCTTATGTCGGTGGTCTTACCACCTCGCTCGACTTTCCAGTTACATCGGGAGCCTTTCAGACTCAGTGCAACAATTGCAGCTTAACTAATTATGTTAGCGATGCGTTCATGAGTGAATTGAATCCCTCTGGCTCCACGCTCCTATATTCCACTTACTTGGGGGGAAGCAACGAAGATTATGTGGGCGGGATCGCCCTCGATGCGAACGGCAACATTTATCTAGGCGGTGGAACTATTTCTACGGATTTCCCGACCACCGCTGGTTCATATCAACCCACGGCTACGTCCTCTTCTGTCGGCGCATTTGTGGCGAAATTCGCATTTGGGTCAACACAGTCGGGTTCTGCCGCGAGCATAACACCCCCGAACCTGGATTTCGGCACGGTGGTGATCGGAGCCAAGAGCAGTTCCCAAGACATAACGCTCAGCAGCACGGGCAGTGCGGCGCTGTCGATTTCGACTATAGGCATCAGCGGAGCGAATAGCAGCGATTTCTCGCAGACGAATAACTGCGGGGCGAGCGTCGCACCCGATACAAGTTGTACGATCACAGTGACATTCAGTCCGACCGTAACCGGAGTGATGGCAGCGTCCGTAACGATCAGTGACAATGCATCAAACAGCCCGCAGAGCATTTCATTGAGTGGGACAGGAACAGATTTCTCGCTTTCCGCAGCGACAGGCAGTAATTGCCCGAGCGGCGGGAACTGTTCTACATCCGCGACAGTGACCGCAGGGCAGGCGGCGACCTACAACCTTCAGGTTGCACCGGTCAGCGGGTTTAACGGAACCGTCACACTAAGCTGTGGCGACGCACTCGCCAAATCCACTTGCTCAGTTTCTCCAAGTTCCGTAACTGTAAACGGGACGGCGGCTTCAGCCTTGGCCGTGACAGTCACGACCACCGCCGCCTCGATGCTGGGACCTTACTCGACACCGGCGAGCAGGCGACCTTCAGGACCGCCAGTGTTGCCAGCGCTCCTTGTGCTCGTGGTCGCGCTGTTCATTGCGGAGTCAGCCGCCGCACGGAATCCGAGACGACGCCTTGTCCCTGCTCTGGCAATTCTCGCAATGAGCCTGGTATGGATGGTGGGCTGCGGCGGCGGTAGTAGCAGTGGCGGAAGCGCCGGGACGCCTTCGGGCACCATAACTGTCACAGGCACTTCCAGTGGGGTGAACCACTCCGAGTCCTTAAATTTGACCGTTAATTAATAAAAGGCGGACCTGCACTGAAAAGAGCATTCAGGTCCCCGCGCTTGCAACATATAACAAAGCGCCGTTTCGCACCGACGAACCAGCGGGCAGCCGTTGGTTATAATCTGATTCACTAGCTCAGCGGCATTTTGGAAATCGAAATACCCACGGTATCTATGAGCTTGGCAACCGGGGTTTGCGCTGCCGACTGCGGGTGGATGACGGCACGGTCAGAAGAATCCCCGCCACTTTCCGAGCTTCGCCATATCCCACTAAACACTCAGCCTTGAAGATTCCGCAGTAGGTCCACTTTTTCAATTTCAAAAATCTTGGCCGGGCTGAACCATACGCATCGCGACATGCCCCGAGCCTGAAGCCTTAATTATTCCACGCTAGCTACTTACCTTGTTATGTATCAGTTAGCCCGTAGTCTGGGCCGCGAATTTTTCCGATGAATGAAACTGCGCGAATCGTCAGCGTCAGCTGACTAGCGGCGCGAATTTTTCGGAAATGTGAGGAAGGCCAGCCGAGCCTAACTCACACGGAGGATATATCTTCATGAAAGCTACAGGGATTCTACCGGCACACCCCGCATCAATCGATGAAACCCAGCTAGAGACATGGTTCGAGCGTGACCGCGCTTGGGTTGCGCTGCAAACCCTCGATGGCGAAACCATTCTCGAATGGTGGGATGAGGCAGTCTCGGAAGCAATCGAGGATGGCTTTCTCAATCCGCGTCGCTACCACGAATCGGCTTATGAGTACGCGGAGTCATTGCGGCTGGTCAGTAGTGCGCAATAAGCGCGGCAGGTCTCCCGAAGAAATCAAAGCGGCGGAAATCGTCTCTGCATGCGGTTTGGAACCGCTCGGCACCCAACGCGGACTCGGCATTACTCCCGATTTATTCCTGTTCGTGGATGCTCACGGGAGCACCGTCGGCGTGCCTTTGGTCAGCATTTCTACTGCTACCGTGCGGGCAAAACTTCTCGAATCCGAACGCCGATGGAACGGGGAGACAAGTTGAGCGGATGCAACAAAGTTACCGTTCTGTTGCATTTCCGGTCTGCAAGTCTTTTGGATTGGGCCTGCACGCTAGGGAATCGGAGCTGTCGCTGAGTCGTAATGTTGCATTTTCGTACTTTTCAGCCCGCACGACACACTCGGCGGGAAAAGGAGCGGGTCTCATGCCATCAAGTTACGAGGTAAGTACCGCGCAAATCATCAAGCAACTGGAATCCGGGGTTATTCCTTGGCG
>DATLST010000166.1:0-4391 GCA_035534055.1 Candidatus Acidiferrales bacterium
GTCCTCGATCAGAAGGGCTGCATGTACGAGCCTCACATCGTCGCGCTCATGGCCAACCAGCGGCTCGAGATTCGGAATGACGACCCCACCATTCACAACGTTCATTCCATGCCCGCGGTCAACGATGGATGGAACAAAGCGCAGCGCGCCGGCTCCGCCCCGCTCGAAACCTCCTTTTCTCATCCCGAGCTCGCCATTCCATTTATGTGCAACGTCCATCCGTGGATGCGCAGCTTCGTCTTCGTTTTTAGCCATCCGTATTTCGCGGTCACTTCCGCCAGCGGCGCTTTCTCTCTCCTCGGCCTGCCGCCCGGCGTCTACACCATCGAAGCCTGGCAGGAAAAGTATGGTGTCCAGGACCAGCGCGTCACCCTCGCCCCCCGCGAATCGAAAACCCTCTCCTTTACCTTCCATGCCCCAAGCCACGCGTCATCCTGAGGAGCCGCGGGCGGCGAAGGCTCCCCCTTCGGTTTAGGTTGGTTGGCTTTCCGTGCGACTCGCTTCCAAGTCGCCGCTCAATTTCACTTTGTGCTGGCCGGCCGCACGCCCAAGAATCTGTTTTGCTTTTTTTCTCATTACCTTTTATTCTGATTGGCTTTGCTGGGGACTTTGCATTCGTAATGGCAGACCGTCCAAACCTTCGAGCGCCCTACCGCTTCGCGGTCGCAACTTCCGGCTGCATTGTCCTTCTTCTTATGGCGGGCGCGCTCGTCACCAGCAACGATGCCGCCGATTCGGTTCCGGATTGGCCCCTCGCCTATGGCCGCCTGATCCCGCCCCTGGTCGGGGGCATTCGTTTTGAGTACGCCCATCGAGTCCTCGCCGGCCTTGTTTCCATCCTCACTTTGATCTTGGCCGTGTGGCTGGCGCGCGCCGCCCGCCGTCCGCTTGCCCGGCGCCTCGGCTGGACGGCCCTTGCTCTCGTCATTGCGCAGGCGGTGCTTGGCGGCGTCCGCGTTCTCGAAGGGCACCCGGCGATCTCGGCTACCGCGCACGCGATTTTGGCGCAGATTTTCTTCATCACCGTTGTCGGCTTGACGATGTATCTGAGTCCCTGGTGGCGGAGCGATCTTCCTCAATTGGACGATCCCGGCTCGCCCTCCGTCCGCTCCCTGGCTTGCTGGACCACCGCCGCCATTCTCGTGCAATTGGTTCTCGGCGCCGCGTTTCGCCACGGGGCCTTCGGTATCGCGCCGCATCTCGTGGGCGCGGGCGTCGTCACCGTGTTCGTCGTCTGGGTCGGCCGCGTCGCCAAAAAACGTTTCGGCCATGTTCGTGATCTGCGCCGGGCCGTGATTCTGCTGCACTCGTTTTTTGGCTTGCAGATTTTGCTGGGCGGAGCGGCCTGGTGGGCCGTGCTTTCCGCTGGAAATGCTTTCCAGCCCACGGTGCTCTACGTTACTCTTACCGTCGCGCATGTTTTGGGCGGCGCGCTCACGCTCGCCGCGTCGCTGATCTTGACGCTTTCCTGTTTCCGCTTGATTCGTCCGGCCGCTTCGGCGTCCGCCGATTCACCGGCAGCCCGTTTACGGGCGCCACAACACCGGGCTGAAGGCACTCCCGGAAGAGCAGGGGTCTGAGAAATAGTATGAACGAGATGCGCGCCGACGCGATCCCAGCCCTGGAAAAGCCCTGGGCCTACGTCGCACTCACCAAGCCCGATGTCACGTTCCTGGTCGTCATCACCACGGTCGTCGGATTTTATCTCGGCTCCCGCGGTCCGCTCGACTGGATGCTCCTGCTGAACACCCTCTGCGGCACCATGCTCGTCGCGGGAGGTACCGCCGCGCTCAATCAATACATTGAGCGGGACATGGACGCCGTCATGCGGCGCACCGCTTCGCGCCCTCTTCCCTCGGGCGTGCTTCAGCCTCGGCAAGCTCTCATTTTCGGTCTTGCCAGCATCGTTCTCGGCGCTGCTTGGCTGGCCCTCGCGGCGAACGCGCTTGCGTCCGTCGTGGCTATCGCCACCAGCCTTCTCTATCTCTGCCTTTATACTCCGCTCAAGACGCGCACCACCTTTGCCACCGCCGTCGGCGCCATTCCCGGCGCGCTGCCTCCGCTGATCGGCTGGGCCGCGGCGCACGGTTCTTTGTCGCTGGGCGGCTGGGTTCTGTTCGCTATTGTGTTTTTCTGGCAGTTTCCCCACTTCATGGCCATTGCCTGGATGTACCGCGAGGACTACGCCCGCGCCGGAATTCGCATGCTTCCGGTCGTCGATCCCAAGGGCGACGCCACTTTTCGCCAGATCGTCTGCACCTCGGCCATTCTCGTTTGGGTGAGCGCTCTTCCTTCCGTGCTGGGGATGGCGGGGATTTACTATTTCTTTGGAGCGCTGATCCTGGGAATGCTCCTGCTGCAGGTGGGTCTCTGGGCCAATCGTTCGCGCACCAACGCGCGCGCGAAATGGCTCATGCACGCCACCGTGGCCCACATTCCGATCCTTCTCGTGTGGATGGTTCTCGATAAAGTCAGCCGCTAGCAGCTTGAGCTGTGAGTTTCATTGCATGGAGGTTGGTGCCGGCGGCCCGGCAAGTTATTTAATTAATTGCAGTGCCGCTGATCTGGCTTGCTGCTGAAAAAAGCCTTCTGGTCGTCATCCTGGGCGCAGCGAAGAACGATTCTTGATTGCTCGTCCTTCGGCAATCGCTCTCTCTTTGTTGAACACAAGGTAAAAGGAATTCCTCGCGTACGATAAGCGCACTCGGATGACCGGACGGTTGTTTTTCGTATTCTGCGAAGGCTGGTCAATGAATTTACGGCTTGGGGTACTTGTTGTGCCACGCATATTCATTGCGATTGTCTTTTAGGGGGTCGGAGCTTCAGCTCCGACATAACGGCCGCAAAATCAGAGGGGCTTTAGCCCCCGAGGCCAGGGGATTCTGCGAAGACTAAGTCAATGAATTTACGGCTTGGGGTATTTGTTGTACCATGCACATTCATTGCGATTGTCTTTTAGGGGGTCGGAGCTTCAGCTCCGACATAACGGCCGCAAAATCAAAGGGGCTTTAGCCCCTGAGGCCAGGGGTGCTTTTTGGTATATGTTTCTCGGATAACATACTGACAGCTTGAATCTCTCTCATGACGCTCTTTCCACTCTCGTCCCTTCCGGCCGTCGATGCCATCCTCAATGGCGCGAGCGCCGTCTTTTTGATCTTCGGTTATTTTTTTATCCGCCGCCGCAAAATCCTCGCGCACCAGGTCTGCATGATAAGCGCCGTCGTCTGCTCCAGCGTGTTCCTGTTTTTTTATCTCTATTTTCACTTTCACGCCGGCGTCATTCGCTTCAGCGGGCAGGGCTGGATTCGCCCGGTCTATTTCACGCTCCTGATTTCTCACACGATTCTCGCCACTGTCATCGTCCCGCTGGTAGCCGTCACCCTCGTGCGCGCCTTGCGAAAGAAGTTTGACCGTCACCGCGCCATTGCCCGTTGGACGCTTCCCCTGTGGTTCTACGTCTCGGTCACCGGCGTGATCATCTACTGGCTCCTCTACATCGTCTACACGCCCATCGGCCTGCCCGTTTAGCCGCGACGGATTGGTGGATAAATCTGAGCCATGCTTGTTCGCTTCGCTGTCCCAGCGGATCGTTGTCTTTCAGGTGTGTACGGGACGGGAACTGAACTATGCGGAAGCGGCGCTGCGGATCGTCACTTGTAGGAAACAACTGCCTGCCCGTTTTGAATTTCGATGTCGCTGACGTCCGGCGGGAGCTTTAGTTTGTCCCGGTTTTCCGGCGAGGCCAGCATTTTTCCCACCGCCGATTCCAGCGTCGATTGCGGCAGCGGCAGCGAACCCAGCTTCCCGGCCACCGGATCGAATTTCAGGTAGCCATCCTGCGTGCTCAAATGCCCATCCAGTTCGAGCGACAGATCCTTGCCATGAAAGTTGAATACCAGGTACGCCTTCACCAGGTCGCCATCCATGTCCACCTTGACGTCCTTCACCGACGATTGCACCTGCTCGATCGTCTCCTGCGCTGCCTGATCCGATCCCGCAATCTGCGCCGGATCGCTGGATAACGCGCTGCCTGACGCCGCGGAAGATGCATCTGCCGGTGACGATGCCACCGTTGCCCCTGCCGCCGCATTGGGAATGGCCTCACTGGACCCGTCCGGAGACGAACTTGATGTCTGCAGGTTGTCCTTGAGGTAGGAATTCAGTTCGGTGGGGTCCATCTCTACGTGCGCCGGCTGGCCCGCAGCTTTGGCCTGGTCCGCGTTTGCGAATTTCTGCTGGACGCGTGCCGCCGCGTTCGGATCGTATTGCACATTGGGAGGCGGTGATTTCCGCAGCACCAGAATGAGCACCAGCGCCAGTCCCGCCAGACTCACCCAGCTCATGATGCGGTAGAGCTTCGTGACGAGCGCCGCGTTGGCCATGTCTCCTCC
>DATLST010000167.1:0-4131 GCA_035534055.1 Candidatus Acidiferrales bacterium
CGAGCTACAGCAAGAAAGCCCGCGCGGAGCCGCGGGCGGACTCCGGGGAAAAGCGCCGCACGCGAATCCTAACGTGGATGACCGCACATCCGGCTCCTGTGCAAGGCGGCGAGCTGGCGAAGCGGTTTCGCGTGAGCCGGCAATGCGTGGTGCAAGACATCGCGATTCTGCGGGCGAGCGGCAAGGAAATTCTCGCGACTCCGCGAGGCTATCAATTGCCGGGAAACTCCGCGCGGTCGGTGCAAGCCGTTCTGGCGTGCCGGCATGCGGCCGAGCGAACCGAGGAGGAGCTTCAGACCCTGGTGGACCATGGCGTCAAAATCCTCGACGTGATCGTGGAACATCCGCTCTACGGCGAGCTGCGCGGCTCTTTGATGATCGAGTCGCGAGCGGACGTGCAGGATTTTCTCCGGCAGGTGAAGGCCACGCGAGCGACGCTTCTATCTTCCCTGACGGGAGGCGTTCATTTGCACACGGTGGAAGCTTCGCGGGAAGAAATGATTTCGCGAGCGAGAGCGCAACTCCGGGCCCATGGATTCCTGCTCAAGTAAACGGGCAGAGGCCCAAGACATGACCGCGACAAGGGAGCAACGAATCGAAAAAGCCCTCTTTCGAGGCGGCTGCCTCACGCTTCAAAATTCCGAATACGTCCGGGAAGTCCGCACGTTCACCGACGCCTTTTTGAGGGTCGATCTCGGGCCGAGGGACTTGACGGTGGAAGCTCTGGGGATCAAGGACAAGCCGGCCTCGGCGCTCATTCTAGCCCGAGAGTCCGGGGTCGCTGCCGGGCTGGAAGAATGGGCGTTCATGCTGCGAGGCCTTGGCGTTGCGGCGGATTTCGAGAAAAAAGACGGCGAGTCCTTCCAGCGCGGGGACGCGCTGCTTCGCCTGGAAGGCACGCAAGGCAAGCTGCTGTCTTTCGAGCGGGTAGGCCTCAATCTGCTGCAACGCATGAGCGGCATCGCCACGGCGGCGCGCCGCCTGCAGGACCGCGCTCGCCGGCGGTGCCCGTCGGTTCGAGTGGTCGCCACGCGGAAGACGCCGTGGGGACTGCTCGATAAGCGAGCGGTACACCTGGGAGGCGGGGGAACACACCGGATCGGGCTGGGCGATGCGATCCTGATTAAGAACAACCATCTGGCGCTTCTGGCAAACCGGGAAGAGGAAGCGGCGCCCATGGCGATCGAGCGCGCATGGGGCTTTCGCAAGGCATCCGCATTTATCGAGGTGGAAGTGCGGGGCGAGGCCGCGGCGCTGGCGGCCGGGAAACTCTTCAGCAAGCTTCAAGAAGATGCTGGAGAGGAATACCCGTGCCTGCTGCTGCTGGACAATTTAACACCCGAAGAGATTCGCTCCATTGTCGACGCTCTTCGGAGGGAACGCCTTTGGGAGCACGTGCTGATCGAGGCAAGCGGCGGAATTTCCGAAACAAATTTGGAAGCGTACGCAGAGTGCGGCGTGGACGCGATTTCGGTGGGCGCTCTGACGCATTCGGCGCGCGCGTTGGATCTTAGCCAACGAATTTCATAATTTAATTCACAGGGGGAAATAGAGCCATGCCAGAACTGGACGTTCTTCAGGATCCTTTCGAAAAGCGCTACACGCTTCCCGAGGTTGAAACCATCACCGACGGGCCCGATGAAATCCGCGGAAAGCAGCAGCGCATCCGCGAGCTTTGCACCGAGCGGAACGCGATTGTGCTGGCCCATCACTACCAGCGCCCGGAAGTGCAAGAGGTCGCGGACGCGGTGGCGGACTCGCTGAAACTGTCGCAGGCCGCCGCGAAAACCAACGCGGACGTGATCGTTTTCTGCGGCGTCCATTTCATGGCCGAAACGGCGTCGATCATTTGCCCCGACAAGACCGTGCTCCTGCCCGACCTGCGCGCGGGATGCTCGCTCGCGGCCGCGATCACGCCCGAAGAACTTCTCCAGTGGAAAGCGAAGCTGCCGGACGCGGTGGTGGTGGCCTACATCAACACGTCCGCCGCGGTGAAAGCGGAGAGCGACTATTGCTGCACTTCGGCGAACGCGGCCAAGGTGGTTCGCGCGATTCCGGCCGATCGACCCGTGCTTTTTATTCCCGACAAGTTCCTGGCCACGGTGGTGGCGCGGCAAACGCAACGGAGCAACATCATCGCCTATCCCGGCCACTGCCACGTTCACAAGACGATCCGGCCCGAACAGGTGGTGGAATTGCTCGAAGAGCATCCCGACATCGAGCTCCTGCTCCATCCGGAATGCGGCTGCGTGAGTTCGTGCATGGCGAAAGCCGCGGACGGCACGCTCCCGCAGGACCGCACATTCTTCCTTTCCACGGAAGGAATGCTGCGGCACATCGGCGAGTCTTCCGCGAGCGAGTTTGCCGTGGGCACCGAGTTGGGCATCCTGCACCAGCTGACCAAGAAATTCCCGCAAAAAACGTTCTATCCCGTGAATCCCAATGCGGTGTGCTCGTTCATGAAGACCATCACGCTCGATCGAGTGCTGCGGTCGCTTGAAACGCTCACGCCCGAAGTGCGCGTGCCGGAAGAAATCGCCCGGAAAGCGCGGCGCGCGATCGACCGAATGCTGGAGCTCGCATGAAAACAGGCGCGGTGTTGCACGTGGGAATTTTGGGCGTCGGGTCGATTGGCCAAACGCTCGCCACGGCCCTCGATGAAAAGCGCGTCGATGCCGAACTGGCGGCGATTTCCGACATCGACGTGGAGAAGGCGGCGAAGTTTGCCGCGGGGCTCAAAACCCGCCCCCCGGTGGTGTCGCCCGAGGAACTGCTCCAACGGTCGGAACTGGTGGTGGAAGCCGCCGGCCAAGCGGTGCTGCGGGATTTCGTTCCCAAGGCGCTCTCGGCAGAGCGCGACATCCTGGTGATGAGCGTAGGCGGATTGCTCGGCCATGAAGAATGGTTTCGAGAAGCGGGCCGGAAGGGCTGCCGGATCCACGTTCCGTCGGGTGCCATCGCGGGACTCGACGGAATCAAGTCGGCGTCGGTGGGCCGCCTGGAATCGGTGGTCTTGACGAGCCGAAAGCCCCTCGCGGCTTTAAAAGGCACGAAATACGTGGTCGAACACAACCTGGCACTCGAAAATTTCCAGGAAGAGACCGTTATTTTCGATGGCTCCGCCGAAGAAGCCGCCCGGGCGTTTCCAACCACGTCGAACGTGGCCGCGTCGCTGCGCCTGGCGGTCGACCGAGCCGTCCCGGTATGCGTGCGAGTGGTCGCCGTACCGGGAGGAAGCAAGAACGTTCACCAGATTCGCGTCCAGGGGGAATTTGGAAAGCTCTCCGTGGATGTCGAAAACGTTCCGTCGGCCGCGAACCCGCGAACTTCTCAGCTCGCCGCTTTTTCGGCGCTTGCCACCCTGGCGAATCTGACGCGCGCGCTGCAAGTGGGAACATAGCGAAGCCGACCGTGGGTTTTTCTTTCCCTGCGCGCATCGAAGCGACGGAAGTGAGCTAGAATAGGCCGATGGATTCGGCAGCCAATCAAATCGATCCGAAAGAACTGGCTCACCAGCGCGAGCAAGCACGCGAATATCGAACCGCGGCGTGGATTCTTATATTAACCATGACGATCTCGACGATCCTCGCCATGGGGATTTTCCTGCTCATTCAGCGCCCGTAAGCCACGCTGTTTCTCGTCGCGATGCACGCAATGGACGCAGCCTTAAGCTTCCGGTCTGCTCCGGCTAAATGGTCTTTGTCAGCCCGCCGTCGAGATCGATCATCGCGCCTTGCATCAGCCTCGATTGCGGCGACAGGACATACGCGGCAAGATTCGCCACATCCTCAGGTTCACCGATCCGGACGATATTGGCCCGGCGCGCCGCTTCTTCCGCCGCGGCTTCCAGGTTGCCGCCGTGCTGCGCAGCCTCCGATTCCAGCAAGTGGCGGAGCCGGTCCGTGCGAATCCAGCCGGGGTTGATCGCGTTCACCTGAACGCCGTCACGGATTCCGATCTCCGCCAGCGCCTTCGTGAACGACAGGCAAGCGCCGTTGACGGAGCCTCCGATGGTGAACCCAACGCCCGGGGTGCGGGCACCGGTGCCAATAATGTTCAGCACGGATCCTCTTCTCTGCTTGAGGTGGGGCCAAGCGGCGCGAGCCATCCGCACGGAGCAGAAGAACTTCA
>DATLST010000168.1:0-8586 GCA_035534055.1 Candidatus Acidiferrales bacterium
CCCCACAGTGCTCGCATACATGGCGGGGCAGGTGATCGCCGGGCGGAGCTTTCACCACCACTTCGTGACCGCATTGGCCGCAGTATTTCATTCGGTATCGGAATCGAGTGTGGTGCCCGGAGTCGGGTTCGAACCGACACTGCCCCCATTTCGAACAGATTCCAGAGCAATCTAGAGTATATAAGAGGCTGATCTAAAAGGAAAAGCCAAATACCCGACCAAACGTTAGTGCTCTGATTTCCTCTGAAATCCTCTCTGGTTGGTCACAACCAGGTCACAAAGAGGGCCTTTAAAGTATCTAGTGTAATTATTCTGTGTTTATCAGAGATTTTCAAGATACTGGTGACGATACACGAACCAAGTGTAAAGAAAAATATTCCGACCTGTTTCAAAATGCTGCCGGACCTCTTTTGGGACAGATTCGTGGAGCGTAATCTCAGCAATCCATGAATGGTATATCTCGAGTGTCACTTTTGATGGAGCCAAGGTCACCGGATCCACAGTTGAGAACATCGCCATACGAACATCCGGATGTAAGACTTCAGATACAGGTTTAAGCGGGTCATCGACTTTATTTTCATTGGACATACGAGAGGTCTCTAGTCATTTGAAGAGCTTAAGAATAGCGTTACTCAACGGTGAAAGCCGCATTGATGGCAAAACTTGAATGTTACCCAGGTCTTCGACAAAATGACCGATAATTTGCTGACAACTAAGGGGAAAATCATTGCGCATGGAAATTGCAACCGGTCAAGGTTTCCCCGGCCAGTATTACGATGCCGAAACCGGTAAGGACTACAATTACAGTCCATTCGCTGTTTGTGTGGGACTTTTGCGTGATTCAGTACTGCATTGTTGTGCATTGTCCTGCAATTTTGCAACGGGCGTCCCGATTCAGTTATTAATGAAAACAAACACTTATCGAATCGATGCTTAACTACGAACCAGGGGTCGGGAGTTCGAATCTCTCCAGGCGCGGCATGGAAACCAGCGCTTCAAGGTTTCGTGTCGTCAGGTCGCCGGACGTTGGTGGTGGTTGGCGCCATGCATCTGCATGGGGAGCGTGGATTGCCTGCTCTACTCAGAGAGGCAGGCCATGTCGTAAGCCAGGTACCCTGAACGTTGAATTTCATGTATGTGTCCGGAAATCCGCATACTAGCCTTGACCACTGAATTTGCCGATTCCAACATCGCCCAGATCGGTTGATGGACTCTTTAACAACCCGTGCCAGGCTGGACGCGGATTTCCGGACGGTCACACAAGGCCGGATTCCTCTTTAGAAAGCACATACGCGCTCTACCAGGTACCCCCGATGTGGTTTTCAGCAAGGAAAAGGTCGCCGTCTTTGCCGACGGAGAATTCTGGCACGGTTACAGGTTCCCGTCATGGCGACGGAAGATGTCACCGTGGCGGCAGGAAAAAATCGAATCCAACCGTGCCAGGGACAGAAGGAACTTCGCAAAGCTTAGGCGCGTGGGGTGGAAGGTGATCCGCATCTGGGGGCGCGACGTGGAAAGAGATCCCGCGGCATGCGCGGGGCGGGTCATCGGCGCGGTCAAAAGAAGGAGGTGAAAAGTTGGTGAAAAACTTATCCTATAGGATATAATAATATCCTATGCAAGCTGGCGACCTGCGACGGATAACTGGGTGCTCTGACCCCGAGCTTAAACAGTGGGTCCGCGAGGGGGTCATCGTCCCCCTCCGTCCGGGTCGTGGCAGCGGCGTCCATGCGGACTATGACGCTGCCAATCTGGTTGCGGTTGTGCTGGCAAAAGCGATGAAGGAAGCCAGCATCGTCGTGATCGGCTACGCCTCCGCGCTTGCCGAGCTTCAGGTATCCTTGCGTGCGCAGAGTTCGCTCAAATGGGGCGGGCTTCAGTACCTCATGACCCCGGATCGCTGCCAGGTGCTGCGGAGAGGCGCCTTGCAGGACCAGCCTCCCTGCGCCGTCGTCATGGACGTCTCCGCGCTATTCAGTCGTCTGAAACACGGCGAGCACGAGATACCGCGTCAACTTGAATTGTTGCGGTTGCAATCGGTGCGATAGGGCACGACGCGATGGGGAGAACGACGGTGACAGCGCGAAAAACAAAACGCCAGCGCAGTAGAAAGCAGATGCTGACCGCGGTCGACATCTACTCGGGTTGCGGAGCAGTTTCCGCTGGCCTCAAGAAAGGCGGCTTCCGCGTCGTGGCCGCGATCGATAACGACCCAATAGCATGCACCACGTATCGGCTCAATCACCCCGATGTCGAGATGTTCGAGCGTGACGTCCGTTTGGTGAAACCGGAGGAGATTAAGAAACTTCTGGGACGTAAAAAATTGGGTCTGCTGGTCCTCTGTGCGCCCTGCCAACCGTACTCCAGCCAAAATCGGAAGAAGCGGCTCGACGCGCGCGCCAAACTGATTCTTCAGGCGGTGCGTTTCGCGAAGGTCTTAAAGCCACGAGCGATTTTCTTCGAGAACGTCCCAGGGATCACGAGTAAGAGAGCGGCGCACATATTGGAAGAGCTCCGCAACGGCTTGAACGCCGCCGGATACCGGCTCAGCGACCCCGTTAATCTGGATGCGGCGTCATTCGGAGTGCCGCAGCGCCGCCGTCGCTGCATCCTCGTGGCTACCTATAAGACCGACCCTCCGCCTATTCCGGAAACCGCGTCTAAACGCGTCAAGCGGCGGACTGTCCGGGATGCAATAGGCTGGTTACCAAGTCTCCAATCGGGGAAAGCGTGGCTAAGGGATCCGCTGCATTTTGCCCGGCAACACTCACCCATAGCGCTGGAACGCCTGGCGCACATTCCTAAAAACGGCGGTAGCCGGAGCGCTCTACCCAGAAAGCTACGCCTCGGCTGTCACGATGGACGGCGGGGCCACGAGGACGTATACGGTCGAATGCACTGGAATAAGGCAGCGCCGACCCTAACCACCGGCTGTACCGACATCACGAAGGGCCGTTATGCGCATCCACGGGACGACCGCGGTATTACCCTGCGCGAGGCGGCCTGTTTGCAAACTTTTCCGCGGAAATATAGATTCTCCGGAAACACTTTCGAAATGGCCCGACAAATCGGGAATGCCGTCCCCGTGCAATTAGTACGCGCGTTGGCTCCGATGCTGGCGACCGCGATAAGGAAATCGGGTGGCTAACACCGTCTACACGCAAGATCAGAAAAACGCCATCAATCATCGAGGCGGGAACCTTCTGATCCTGGCTTGTGCCGGCAGCGGTAAGACCGAGGTCATTTCGCGGAGAATCGCCGGTTTGGTGCGTGACGGCGAAAAGAAAGAGAGCATCGTCGCCTTCACCTTTACCGAACGGGCTGCCGGCGAACTCAAGGCCCGTATCCGTCAGCATCTCGAGGAACTGAATCCGAACGATCCGCCACTCGGCGATATGTTCGTCGGCACTATCCACAGTTTTTGCCTGGACACCTTGCGTGCGCTCGATCCAAGTTACCGTCGCTACGAGGTGATGGACGAGGCCCGGCAGGCCGCGCTCATCATGACGCGATTCGCGAATTTTCCGGAACGGGAAGTTACCTATATCGGCCTAGACAGGTTGCGCAGCCGGGTCAGAGGCGGCGGATATTGGGAAACCGTGCGCACGTTCATCACCACTTTGAACGTCGTGCACCAGAAGGGCATCACGCTCGAGCAACTGCAAGATCCGATTCTGGAAGACGTGATCAAGCGCTACCGTGACGCTGCCCATGAGTGGCCGAACTACTTCTTCGATTTTAACCACATCATAGACCGGCTGATCGGCCATTTGCACGATAGGCCGGATCATCTCGAACAAGTCAGGAGCCGGCTCAAGCACCTAGTGGTTGACGAATACCAGGACGTTGACGAGCGGCAGGAACAGCTTATAGCCCTGCTCACCGACAGTGGCCGTCGCGTGGGGGTAACCGTGGTCGGCGACGACGATCAAGCCATATACGGCTGGCGAGGCGCCGAAATCAAGAACATATTGGAATTCGAGAATCGTTATCCAAACGTGCAGAAAATTACGCTCGTGGACAATTTCCGCAGCACCAGCGGCATCGTCGAGATCGCGAACGGCGCAATCAGACGGATTCCAGAAGAAATCCGCCTAGATAAGAGCATGATCGCCCGTCGACCTCTCCACGCGGAAGGCGACGCTCTCGCGGAACGGCTGTTCGAGCAGGGCGATATCCAGGTCCGCACCTTCCCCGACGAAAGAGCGGAGGCAGAGTGGATTGCGGAACGCGTGCTCGAACTCAGAGGGGCGATAGTCGAAGAAAGGGACGGTTCAAAGCGTGCGATCGATTATGCCGATATGGCGATACTGCTTCGCAGTGTTCGCAACGCTGGACACGTGTTCGCGGAAGTGCTCCGCGGCCGCGACATCCCCGTGGTCATCAAGGGCGTCGGCGGATTGTTCGACCATCCCGAGGTGCAGTTGATCTACGCGTGTTTCTGCCTACTGGCCCGCACCTATTACGTGAAACGCACAGACTCGGGCATCGAACGTCTGGAGGAACTGCAAACTCGGGAGGAGGTTCGCAGTCTGGTCAGCGCCTGCGGGGCGTCACTAAGGTGCGCCGACGCCAACGAGCTGCTCGAATGGGTCGCTTCGAAGCGCGAAGAGCTTGACCGGCGCAATCTGGAGCCCGAATCCGCGCGGAAGCTGCCTCGGCGCATATATCCTCAGGATATATTCCAGGAGATGTTACGCACACTGGGAGCTCACAAGGCCGACAATCCGTTCGATACCCCAGTGCTTTTCAATTGGGGCCAACTCAGCGGCTTGATTACCCAATTCGAAGCAGTCCACCAGTGGGTCGTACCTCAGGACTTGGTGTCCTTGTGCATCTTCCTGGGTGGCTGGGCGGCAGAAGGCGTCGACGAAGGTGGTCTCGACGAAGCATTCACGCCGAACGCCGTGCAGATCATGACCGTGCACGCGGCAAAAGGCTTGGAGTGGCCCGTCGTATTCCTCCCCCGCGTGTCCAGCGGCAATTTCCCCAGCCAGCGTCGTGGTGATGGGCCGACAACGTTCCTGGAAGAACGGCTGTTCGATCGCGGTGAATACGCCTCCGGCGACGCTGGTGAGCGCCGGCTGTGGTACGTGGCCCTTACCCGCTGCCGTAAATTTCTGAACATCACATCCCCCAACCGCAAGTGGAAGCGCCCGACCACGTTCCTTAAGGAAATTAGTCATGACTCCGTGCAGCGAGATGGGGTGATTCCGAAACCTCAGACCGACACTCCGCAGCCGCCGGCCGCCGTCGATTTACTGCCGACAACTTATACCGATCTGAACTCCTTCTGGCGGTGCGAGCACGAATATCAACTGCGCTCCGTGATGGGATTCAGCCCAGGCGTGACGGAAAGCTACGGCTACGGTCAGCAGATCCACAACATCCTGGCCGAGCTCCACAAACGCGCGGGTGACGGAGAAGAGTTCGACGAACAGAAGATTGACGAGCTGGTGGATGCACGCTTTCACCTGCGATATACCAAGGACGGCGACAAGTACAAGCCTCTGACAGCCCTCAAGGACGCCGCCAAACGCGCCTTGAGAAACTACGTACGGGTATACGCGGGTTTCGGCAAGCTGGTTCTGGAACCGGAAAAATCGTTTGAATTCGTTGACAAGGACTCCGGAGCCCTGATTTCAGGGGTGATAGACCTGTTGGAAAAGATCGAGCAGCTGCCGTCGGGCGACGTGAAGCGCGTACCCGTGGCCCTGGTTGATTTTAAGACGACACGGTTCAAGGACATGGAGAGCTTTAAAGAGGCAAAAAGCGCCGTCGAACAACAGCTGCAACTCTATGCTGTCGCCGTGCGCCAAGCATTAGGCATGGATGCCCTCCGCGCGAGGGCGCATTTCCTGATGCCCAGGGAATTGAGCAAGGTGGATCGCGACCAGGGAATGTCGGACGTGGTAGATATCGACATTTCGCCGCACGCCCAGAGCGCCATCGGCAGAAAAGTGAAGGAAACGGTACGGCGCATAGAAACGGATATTTCCACGGGAGCCTTCAAGAAAACCGGAATCCATCGCAAGGCCTGTCGGATCTGTGATTTCCGTGAAATGTGCCACGGATTCGTTCAATACAAGAAGGAAGAGCGCCAACGCCCGCGCGCGGGGACTTACGAGGAAGAGCGCGAAGCGGAGATGCAGCAACTTCGGGAGGAGCTCGATGCCGGGACGCAGACTGAATGACACCGAACGCCACCTGGTTGCCCAATGGTCCAATCCGGCCGCTTATGGGGGACCTCGTCTAACCGGTATCGAAATAGCCGGCAATCGCGGTTTAAGGGGCCTTCGCGGCATCGCGGTTCCATTCCGCTATCCGCTTACCGCAATTTGCGGATCGAACGGCGCCGGCAAGACAACGATCCTTTCCCTCGCCGCCCTAGCGTTTCATTCCCCGAGCCAATGGTTCGTGCACTGGGGGGTCGGACGCGGTCGCAGCGATATCGGCGATCGCACCATCTACCGCTTCGGGGACTTCTTTTTGACCAGCACAGGCGAGCCCGCGCTCGCCGATGTGTCCGTAACATGGCGATACGCGAGACCACAGGGGGATGACTCGCTCACGGCCGTTAAAAGCGCGAAGCGTTGGGTTCGTTATGATCGTCGTCCCGAACGGCCCGTCGACTTCCTACCCCTCGCCAGGATTCTACCTGCGGTAGAGATGGCGCGTTTGGCGAAACTTTTTCGAGAACCGCCAGCGTCGCTTCAAGTCGTACCCCTGAACGCGAGCTATCTCGCCCATCTGGGCAATATCATGGGCAGGAACTACACGTCGGCGGAGGTTTTGAAGCAGGGCGATTTGATGTTCGCGCGCTGTGAGTCCGGCTCGCGATACTCGAGTTTCAACATGGGCGCGGGCGAGGCGGCAATTATAGGCCTTTTGGCCCTGCTTCAACGGATGCCTGATGAGGGGCTCTTGGTCGTCGAAGAAATTGACGCGGGGCTTCACCCGCAGGCGCATGCTCGCCTTGCACAGGTACTGCTTGGAATCTGCGAGACCAAGCGCCTTCAGATCATCTGTTCCAGCCATTCAGAAGTCTTTCTAGATGCCATCCCCCGCCAGGCCAGACTTCTGCTGAACAGAAGTGGTGGGAATGTCGAAGTGATCGAAGGGCCAAGCACAAGATTCTGTCTCGCAAAGATGATAGGTGTCGCCCAGGCGGAGGTTGTCATATTTTGCGAGGACACCGTGGCAGAAACCTTTATCAGAACTGCTTTGGCGAGTGAGGTGATGCCCCGTGTGCGTATAGTGCCCATCGGAGACGGCGCGACGATAGTTTCCCAGGGAGTGTCCCATGTTCGTGGCGGCAACCCAGGGCGCGTGCTCTGCGTTTTTGATGGAGACACCCAGGATGCCGACGTGGGGCGGTGGTTCAATAGACACGACCCACAAGGGCAGTGGCCCTTTGGGCATCTGACCCTCCCTGGCAACGTTTCCCCGGAACGGTGGATTATCCAGATGCTGCAACTCGATGACTACGCCGATGCGCTGTCGACGCAGTTGGCTTGCGGCCGTGGCGAGGCGAGGACGCATATCCAGCAAATCACTGCCCTTCCCGACCCTCACGAGGCTTGGAGGCAGCTCGGTCTTCGGACGGGTCGTCCCGAGGATGAGTGCATGCGCTTCGCCGTGCGCGCAGCGGTGGACCGTAATCCTGGGCTAGACCCGCTGCGTGACAGGGTGAACGCACTGTTGGGATAGCAAGCTTCGGAATGGAAAGATCACGAGATAGGAAGATTACACGCTAGGGAGGGTATCCATTCATGAACACGCCGGCAACCGGATTCGGAATCTCGGCATACCTCGCACATATCTATTCACCCGCGCCGAAAGCGGACGCTGTCAAGCTAGTTGTCGCATAAATGGATTTTCTTACGCAGCTTCTTTTAGTGTGATTTCCGGTGTGCTTTTTGGCTCTCCTTTGGTTTCGATTTGATCGGGATTGAGATACACGGTATCGATCCGCTGCCAATTTCGCGTGGAGCGTTTCCAACGCAGCGGGTTCTTAGCTCGGGCGATTTCGTACACGGCGCTACGCTGCGCCAGGATCGCCCGATCCAGGCCGGCATGCCGTTGGGCCGGGGTGACGAAGCGGATCGCGCTGTGACGGTGCTCGTGGTTGTACCACTCGACCAACGTGGTGGCCCAGGTGCGGGCGGCGGCGATATCCGCGAACGGGTGGACCGGGTACGCCGGGCGATATTTCAGCGTTTTGAACAAGGATTCCGAGTACGGATTGTCGTTACTGACGGCGGGACGACTCAACGAAGCCATGACGCCGAGTTTTTGCAACGTCGCGAGCATCGTGGCACCTTTCATCGAGCTGCCGTTGTCGGAATGCAGGATCAGCTGGCTGGGGGCGATCCGTTCACGCCGGCATAGATCCTTCATCACTTCGCTGGCGTTCTCGCTGCTTTCCTCGGCATAGATCTGCCAAGCGACGATTTTGCGACTGAACACGTCAAGAAAGAGGTAGAGATACAGGTATAAGCCGTGCACCGTGGTGGGCAGGTAGGTGATGTCCCACGAAAACAGTTGATTTTGTTCGGTCGCGCACACCGCTCTCGGTTTGCTGCG
>DATLST010000169.1:0-6746 GCA_035534055.1 Candidatus Acidiferrales bacterium
GATCATGACCGCGGTTACCGGGAAAAAGTTGAAGATAAGAATCGCCAGCGTCATGAAGAGCAGCACGCGGATGGTTTCGGAAATCCGGTAGATTGCGTAGCTGTTCATGCGCTCGAAGATCTTGCGCGCTTCTGAAATGGCAGCGGTGATGACAGAGAGGCCTTTCGCCGTGAGCACCAGGTCTGCGGCCTCGCGAGCGGCGTCGGTTGCGCCGCTTACCGCGATTCCGCAATCAGCTTTCTTGAGCGCCGGAGCGTCGTTGACCCCGTCGCCGGTCATCCCGACGATATGTCCACCAGCCTGAAGGGCCTTGACGATTTTGAACTTATGCTCGGGAAAAACCTCTGCGTAGCCGTCGGCCGCGTCGATCTTGTCGGTGTCGTCAGCCTTCCCGTCAGGAAAAAGATCGCCCGCCACCGCGATGTTCGGTCCGAGCTTGAGTTCGCGCGATACCTCCTGAGCAATGGCAAGGTTGTCGCCGGTGACCATGCGCACCTGCAGTCCCATTTTTCGCGCTTCTGCGATAGTCGAGGCGGAATCGTCGCGGAGCGTATCGGATAGAGACAGTAGTCCAAGCAATTCCCACTTTCCCTGGGCATCGGTGCGGGCAACGCCAAGGGTGCGGAAGCCTTTTTTGGCCAGATCGTTGACCTGCTTTTCAGCTTTTTTGCGCGCGTCCGCGTCCGGATGGGTCAGATCCAGAATTACTTGCGGCGCACCTTTCGAGACTTTGAAAGTGGAATTGCCATGTTTGACCGCGGCCTCGGTTCGCTTGCTGACCGGATCGAACGGCGTGAAATGGGTTATCTGATAGGCCTTCAGCGCCGACTGATCGGTGAGACCTTTGACGACGGCATCGTCGATCCCATCCCGGCCGTTCGCCGGCGAGGCCAAACACGCGGCCAGGACCAGGTCCTGCTCGTTGCTCGCCTTGAAAACCACCGGACTGCCCAGCTTGAGCTCGTCCTTGGTCAGCGTGCCGGTCTTGTCCGAGCAGAGAATATCCATGCCGGCCATCTCTTCGATCGAGGCGAGGCGGGAGACGATGGCCTTCATCTTAGCGAGCACGGACGCGCCGACGGCCATCGTGACGGACAGAACGGCCGGCAAGGCGACCGGTATGGCAGCGACTGTCAGGATCAGGCAAAAGAGTATGGTTTGAACGAACGGGTCGCCGCGATATAGCGAGATGATAAGGATCACCGCGACCAGCCCGAGGGTTGTTAGAATCAGGAAATTCCCGATCTTGAGTACTGCCTTCTGAAAGTGGGAAACGGTCTTAACGCTCTCAGTCAGTTGTGCGGCGCGGCCGAAGAGTGTGTTCATTCCGGTGGCGGTGACGAGCCCGTTCATTTGGCCCATTTTCACGATTGATCCTGAATACGCGACGTCGTTTTTCTTCTTCTCAACCGGCAGTGACTCACCCGTCAACGCCGACTGATCGATGCTGAGATAATCGCCATCGACCAGCTTCATGTCGGCGGGAACGACATTGCCGAGTTTGATCATGACGATATCCCCGGTCACCAGGGTTTTGGCCGGAACCTCGCTCCACTTGCCGTCGCGCAGGACATGGGAATTCATTGCCAGATGCTTTTTCAGCGCCTGGATTTCGTTGTCGGCCTTGTATTCCTCCCAGAAGCCGACCACCGCATTCAGCGCCAGCATGAAAAAGATCATGACAAAGTCTTCCCAATGCCGAACCACTGCGGACAGTATCGCCGCAATCTCGATCATCCACGCGATAGGTTCCCACAGAAACTTTAGGAACCGCATGATCGGATTGATGTGCACTTCCTTGATGGCGTTCGGACCGTCCTTCTTGAGCCGGGCCGCCGCCTCTTCCTGAGTCAGCCCATCCTTGATACTGGACTTGAACTTGGTGACCGCCTCCTCGATCGTCCCGGTATCAGTTGGTACCTTCACAGCGTCTTTAGATGCGTCTGCCTTTGCCCCATCTGCCTTAGGCGCATCCGCTTTGGACGCTTCGGGCTTGGAGTCGGCAGCCTTGGACGCGTCAGCCTTGGACGCGTCAGCGGAGACCGAGGCCTCTGCCTTTTGCCAGTCGCCTTGCGCACTTCCACCCTGGCGCTCCGTGAATATTTCGTAGGCGCGCTTGCTAATCTCGTCTACGCTGGGCTTTGACCTATTCGGTCTGGCGACACTCGCCTTGTCAGGCTCGGGGGCATCGGGCTTGGGTGCATCAGGTTTGGATGCATCGGCCTTGGCCTCGTCTGGCTTAGGCGAGTCGGGCTTGGCCGTATCAGCCGCGGGCGCATCCGGTTTCACCGCATCAGCCTTTGCCGCATCCGCGTAAAGGGCTGCCTCCGCCTTTTGCAAGTCTTCGCGCGCCTCGAATATTTCGTATGCGCGCTTGCGAAGTTCGTCCAAGCCGGGCTTCGACCCATTGGGTTTGGCGACTTGTTCTTTGGACCCGTTTTGCGGAGAGTCCTTTGAATCGTCTAAGGTCTTCGCATCTTCTGCGGAACTCTTCTCAGTAGCCATCTTCGTAACTCCAGTCGAACTTTTCACTTACAGCGACGATTGACCTCGGTCGCGAGTCTCGAAGGTCGGCGAATATCCGACCGCGCGGGTGACCTTGGATATTGTTCGGTCTTTGCGCGCGAACCAGCGCTTGCGCATTCGCAGCGATACAACCCTGAGTGGGAATGCCGGTGTCGATAGGCCTTTGTCGCCGGAGACCAGCGCCCTCGCGGTGTCGATAAGCCGTTGCGTATTCATTTGCGACGATTCTTTGGTTGTAAAAGTTCTGTAGAGCGCTGCTATCTACTGACGGCACCTGAAATCGGATGCTGCGGTTGGCCACGCGGCCGCCACGACAAGTCATCAGTCATCACATAGGTAGTCACGGCCACAAGCATCAAGACCACCGCGACCCACAAACGCCAATCACGATGCGCATGTTTCCAGTAAGGACGATGGAAGCCATAACTAACACCATCGCCATCTGGACCTTGATGCTGCTGATGACGGTTCCTTGTCTTACTCATGAGTTGCTGCTTGCTCGTCGGCGTCCACTTGGAGCGATCTCGGCGCGGCGTCGCTAATACTCAGATCCTTCCACTTCCAGTTCCGGATTTCCGGCAGATCCTGACCGTGCTTGTCGATGTAATGCTTGTGCTCGATGAGCTTGTCCTGCATCATCTGCTTCAGATAAGCCCCCTTCGCGCCCAAATGCGGCAGGCGATCCACCACGTCCTGCACCAGGTGAAATCGATCAAGGTCGTTCTGGACCCTCATGTCGAAGGCCGTGGTGATAGTGCCCTCTTCCTTGTAGCCCCGGACGTGCAGGTTGCGGTTGGTCCTGCGATAGGTAAGACGATGGACCAGCCATGGGTATCCATGGAAGCCAAAGATGATGTGCTTGTCCTGGGTGAAAAGCGAGTCGTAGTCTCTCTCGTTAAGACCGTGAGGATGCTCTGTGGCGGGCTGCAGCTTCATGAGATCGACGACATTGATCACCCGGATTTTCAGTTCAGGCAGATATTCGCGAAGGATGGAAACGGCCGCCAGGATCTCCAGCGTGGGCGTATCGCCACAGCACGCCATTACCACGTCCGGCTCGGAGCCCTGATCGTTGCTGGCCCATTGCCAGATGCCGATTCCCTCGGTGCAATGCACAACTGCGGCGTCCATGGTCAGCCATTGCGGAAGAGCGTGTTTGCCCGCCACCACCACGTTGACGTAATCCCGGCTGCGCAGGCAGTGATCGAAGACCGACAGCAGGCAGTTCGCGTCGGGCGGTAAATAGACGCGCACGATATCGGCCTTCTTGTTGATCACGTGGTCGAGGAAGCCTGGGTCCTGGTGCGTGAAGCCATTGTGATCCTGCTGCCAGACGTGGGAGGCCAGCAGATAGTTCAGCGACGAAATCTTCCTGCGCCAGGGCAGTTCCAACGTCACCTTGAGCCACTTGGCGTGCTGGCTGAACATCGAGTCGACGATCCGGATGAATGCCTCGTAGCAATTGAACAGCCCGTGGCGCCCGGTCAGCAGATATCCTTCCAGCCAACCCTCGCACTGGTGCTCGCTGAGCATCGAGTCCAGCACGCGTCCGGCGGGCGCGAGGAATTCGTCATTCTTTACTTCGCGAGCATCCCACTGACGGTCGGTGACTTCAAAAACCGCACCCAACAGATTCGACAGTGTCTCATCGGGACCGAACACGCGGAAATTACGCTTATCCTGATTCAGCTTGGCCACATCGCGCAGAAAACTGCCGAGCACGAGCGTATCCTGGCCGCTGACGGCGCCGGGCGAAGGCACGTGCACCGCATGGTCGTGGAAATCCGGCATGCGCAGATCGTGCAGCAGAATGCCGCCGTTGGCGTGCGGATTGGCGCCCATCCGCCGGTCACCCTTGGGCGCCAGCTCGGCCAATTCCGGTATTAGACGACCATGCTCATCGAATAACTCCTCGGCCTTGTAGCCCTTCATCCAGCTTTCAAGCAGCTTGACATGGTCCGGATGCTCGGGGTCCACCAGCAGCGGCACCTGGTGCGATCGGAAGGTGCCCTCTATTTGTAAGCCGTCGACAAACTTCGGGCCCGTCCAACCCTTGGGCGATCTCAGGACGACCATTGGCCAACGTCGCCGAGTGGTGTCGTTTTTATCGCGTGCGTTGTTTTGGATTTGCCGAATGTCTTCGATGACCTTTTCCATGGTGGCGGCCATGAGTTGATGCATCTTTTCCGGCTCATCACCTTCTACAAAGTAGGGCGTCCAGCCGCAGCCTCGCAGAAATTGCTCTAACTCCTCGTGCTCGATGCGGGCGAGCACGGTCGGGTTGCTGATCTTGTAGCCGTTGAGGTGCAGGATGGGCAGCACGGCTCCGTCGGTAATTGGGTCGAGAAACTTGTTGGACTGCCATGAGGTCGCGAGTGGACCGGTTTCCGCCTCACCGTCGCCGATGATGCAGGCGACTATCAGATCGGGATTGTCGAACGCGGCCCCAAAAGCATGGCTGAGCGAGTACCCCAGCTCGCCACCTTCGTGAATCGAGCCCGGCGTCGTCGGCGCAACGTGGCTAGAGATTCCGCCCGGAAACGAAAATTGCTTGAACAGCTCTTTCATCCCGGCCTCGTCCTGGGTGACGTTGGGATAGATCTCACTCCAGGTGCCCTCGAGGTAGACGTTTCCCACCAGCGCCGCGCCACCGTGCCCCGGACCGGCGATGTAGAACATATTCAGGTCATATTTCTTAATGACCCGGTTCAGATGCACGTAGATGAAGTTCTGACCTGGCACCGTGCCCCAATGTCCGACCACCAAGGGTTTCACGTGCGACAGTTTCAGTGGCTCCTTCAGCAACGGATTCTCGTAGAGATAAATCTGGCCGACCGAGATATAGTTGGCGGCGCGCCAGTAAGCATCGATTTTGTGCAACAGTTCCGGAGAAAGAGTTTCTGTATTCATGGGCCAATTCTCCTTTTTCAGCTGAGACCAAGAACGCGGCAGACCGTCTTGGCGATCATGAGTTCTTCATCCGTATGAATGACGCGGACGGCCACCCGCCCGGCCACCGCGAAATCACGCGTTCATTCTCTTTTTTCCCCGGCCCGTCGTTCACTTGTTTGCCTCGCCAGTTGTTGCGTTCCTGGATTCGAGCGGCTTCGATTCCGGCGAGTCCTGTCCTGCCGACTCAGAAAGACGGTGAGTACTACATAATAGAGCGCGATCACCGGATATTCCGCCTGTCAGGTTTGCGAAGTTGTCGACAGAATTTGCCGAATGTAAAAATACCGCAATGCAGATCGGCGGCTGGTCCGCGAGCGTCAGCTTCCCGTTGTGGTTTTTTCTTTGATCCATGAGAGCTAACGGAGCCTCAGTGGCGGACCGTAAGCCGAACGAGTTTCCAAGATCCGCGAACCGGACCCGTTTGTAGTGCTGCCACCGAATGCGTTGCGTTCTTATTTTAACAGTCTGCGTATCCGATGCATCCCCCGATGCATCCGATGCATCCCCCGATCGGCAATTGGCGTGCTTTCGAGAACAAGAAGGACTTTCGGCTTTGATGGCCATCGCATGCACACTCGGCGTAAAGTGTCACCAGTGCGTAACGATGGCCCCAAGCGATTTCGGCGCGAATATCAGCTGTAATCAGTTACAAAACGAGTCGGCTGGTCAAAATAGGTGAACGCCTTATGAAACAAGCACCGCCGTCGAAGATATTGCAGTTCCTCGTTGGGCATGAGCGTCGCCAAAAGAACAATTCGGTGCATCGAAGCTACGGTATCTGTGGTGCACTTAAGCCGGAGGTTGAGAGGCGGGAACGTGAAGTGTCAACGAGACGAAGAGCAGTCCGCAGGGCTTTTAGTGAACAAGCCCTCGATAGGCGCCCCGTCCGGCACAACCGGAGAGAAATTACAATGCGCCCGAACGGCGCGTAGCCACAACGCCTTCCAGCTCAGCGACAGTTTGTTTTAGCCAAGGTCGAGCACGTGGCAAACCGTCTTGGCGATCATAAGTTCTTCGTCCGTATGAATGACCCGGACGGCAACGCGGCTGGCCGCCGCGGAAATCACGCCCTCATTCGCCGCGTTTCGCTTTTCTTCAACTTCGATTCCCAGGAATCCCAGCCCATCGCAAATCCGGGCGCGGACCACGGGCGCCTTCTCTCCGATGCCGCCGGCGAAAACCAGGGTGTCCAGTCCGCCTAGTGCGGCCGCGAATGCGCCGATCCATTTTTTGACTTGGTAGCAAAACAACGCGACCGCTTCAGCCGC
>DATLST010000170.1:0-7176 GCA_035534055.1 Candidatus Acidiferrales bacterium
ACCGGTAGCTCCGGACAGATCGCGTCTTGGTTCGCTGGGGCTTGCGGAGTCTGCGGGTCAAGCACAATCAATATCGATACGCAATTTGGCATGCCTTCGCCGTTTGCGACAACTGGGTTTGACGGCTCAACGCCCGGATCACTCGGCACCGCGATCGCTTTCAACTCCGGCATGCCCGGCACTTGGTCAGCCACGCCTGAGCCATCCTCGCTGCTTCTCCTCGGCACGGGCTTGCTTGGTCTCGGGCCGCTCGTTCGCCGCCGATTCCGAGCTTAATGTCATCGGCAAGCGACGGCTAATATCGGCGGGAGTACGGTCGCTTTCGGCAACCAGAGGCGAGGTTTCCCAGATAGTTTCGTTTGCATCGGGGGAATTAAGCGGCGGCATTTCCCAGGGCAAGTAAGAATTGTTCCGCGATGGCGTCCCACGAGAAGTATTTCTGGTCGGCCGCCAGACTGCGCTGGCGCATCTCTTCACGGAATTTGGCGTCGCACAGTACGCGCTTAAGCGCTTCGGCAATGCCAACGCGGTCGCCGGGGTCAACTAGCAGAACACCGGCCTCGGTGATCGGGAACGCAGTTTCTTCTCCGCGGTAGCCAACAATCGGAAGACCACACGCAATTCCCGCAATCGCGCTCCCTCGTCGGGTGGAAATATGCCCGCGAACGCAGAGCAACACATCAGCCGTCAAGAGGTGTCGCCGGAGCTGTTCTGGAGGCAGCACTCCAAGGACGTTCAGTGCCACGCCAGATCCGTCCAGATCTTTTCTCAGGGTGGCCTCAGCTTCCGCTGCACCTCTGCCCATCACGACAAGCCGCAGGCTCGCAACTGCGGACACGACCTGCCTGAGAACATAAGAAATATCGGCCGATTCGTCGCAGCTTTGTGAGCCCCACGTGACACCAAACACGGCAACAGTCAGGACGCTGGCAGATCTTACGCCGCTAATCGGATTTTGCGGTTCACTCTCAGGGAAATTGCTTCCCACGGGAATGAATATCGCTCTATTCGCGTTTCGCGGAAGCCAGGGGACATTCTTCGCAGGTACAGTCAACACGGAGCGTGCCGCCCACGTGTACGCTCTGCGCATCACTTGATATTGGTAAGCCACCCTCAACCGATTCTTCCAGCCATGTGCCCGGTCGTTTCGTATGTCGTGAAACACCATGCAAAGCTTCGCGCCACGCATTCTTAGAATCCCGAGCACTGCCAGTGCGCCCAAAGGGAAGCCGCGTCGCGACCACATCAGCGAGGTATACTGGAAAAGGACCCACTTCCCTTTCCACGCCCGGCTTTCTCTCCAAAGTTGTCCAACAGCACGCAGCCACCCCTGAGTTTCCCAGCGCACTTCGGCCACATCCAGCTGTTGCCCTCGAAGCGAAAATGCCCGGCTCAACTGCAAACAATAATCTCGCACTCCATCCGTAGGACGATCTTGCCGTCCTAACAAAGCGATCGCAGCAACCGGGGAACCCAGCGCCCGACGAAGCGGTGGAATAGCTCCTGATGACATCGCCAATGCGTACTCCCTTCTTATCCGCCACACCACTTCGTTTGTTTTTCTTAGGCCGACTTCCGCCCCTTCAATCGCTCTTCGATTTCGCCGACCTGGTCAAAAATCGCCTGCGCGCCAAGGCTGCGGAGGCGCGAATCCTATTCTTATCCGCTCCATCCGAAGTACCCAGCCAGTGTGGCACTAAAACATTCGAATCCATGGTGTGCGCGAACAATTTCTCCGGCCCGCTGGCCCATTCCTAGTCGCAGATCATCGTTGGACAAGAGAGCGCGCAACGCACCGGGAAGCGACGGCGGATTATTCGGCTCAACCAATATTCCGGTGACTCTCTCCTCAACAATATCTGGAATTCCACCAACGGCTGTACCAATAACCGGTTTTCGAAAAGCCATTGCTTCGAGAAAAGTGGCTCCTCAGCAGAATTTGTGGGTCGATTCAGGTTCTGGAAGTCGGCCGAGCGTGTGATATAGGGCCATTTCCATCGCATCGTAGGTGCGGCTATTTATCATGAACAATAGTCGAACCTATTCCGAGTTCCGAACTATTACCGAGTAATCGGAGAGGGCCTTTCGCCCGGGCCGAAATCACCGCGAGAACACAGACGGGACTCTCCAATCACTCGGCATAGTTTGGAGCCTCTACAGGTTGCTCAAGAAACCAAGGAGGCGGTCTCCTGGGCGATAGCGTTTGAATTTGCCGTTCAGAGGTGTCATCTTGCTGAGCGCCTTCTCCTTCATCGCCAGCGTGGCCTCCAGGTAGATCTGAGTTGTGTCCAAAGATTCGTGACCGAGCCACAAGGCGATGACCGAGCGGTCCACGCCTTGTTGCAAAAGGTCCATCGCCATGGTGTGCCGCAAGCGGTGAACAGTCACGCGCTTGCCTTTCAACGACGGACAGACCTTGGCAGCGGCCTTAACGTGACGGACCAACAGGTAATGCACGCCATCGGGAGTCAGGCGCGTGCCTCGGGCATTGGGAAACAGTACCAGCCCATCGCCGCGCGGCGGTTCGCGGAGCCAGGCTTTCAGGACGGCGACCGTGGGTTTGGCCAGAGGGACACAACGTTCCTTGCGGCCCTTCCCGATCACACGAACATGAGCACCAGGACTGAGTGTGACATCACCGCGTGTCAGCCCGGTCATTTCCGACAGACGGAGCCCCGTCTGCGCCGCCACCAAGAGGAATGAGTGATCGCGCCGACCGAACCACGTACGTTGGTCGGGCGCCGCGAGCAATGCATCGACCTCCGGGCCGGTGAGGAAATGCACCTGGGTCCGCGTAAAGCGCTTGCCGGGAATGGCCAGCACGCGTTGAATCTGGGCAGCACGGTCCGGCACTTCGAATGAGGCATATCGAAAGAAGGAGTGGATTGCCGTCAGCCGAAGATTCCGGCTGCGTGCGCTCAGCCCTCGATGCTTCTCCAGATGATCGAGAAACGCCACGATCAACGGGGCGTCGATGGCCTCGAAGGGGAGGAGTGCCGGCGGGGTATGCAGTCGCTGTTGCACAAACTTCAGCAACATGCGGAAGGTGTCGCGATACGAACTGATCGTATGCGGACTAGCCTGCCGCTGCTGCATGAGTCGCTGTGTGAAGAACTGTTCCAGCAGTGGAGCGAGATTGGGGGTGGTCGTTTTCATGACTGATCCTCCCAGCGGCGCTCCAGACGAGACATCGCCTCACGCATCAGTTCCGGCCAGGCACTGAGATACCAATACGTATCGCTAATGTGGACATGGCCGAGGTAGGCGGACAAGTAAGGCAACTTCTGTTCGACGTCTTTGCCAGAGCGGTACCAACGCAACAGGGTCATGGTCGCGAATCGATGACGCATGTCTTGCAGTCGCGGCCCATGGCTGTCCGACGGGCCGCGCAGGCCGATCTGGCGGGATAACGCGTAGAACGTTCGGCGGATCTCGCTGCTCGCCAACTGGTTTCCCCGGTTGGAGACAAACACGTAAGAGGAAACCGGACGTCGGGACCACCATCGATTCCGCCGCGCGAGGTAGTCGGTCAGCACACGGCGGGTAGATGGGTGGAGGGGGATCAAACGAGTCTTGCCGAACTTCGCATTCCTGATCGTCAGCACACCCGTCTTGAGATCCACATCCTGAAGCTGGAGATTGCACGCTTCGCCGAGGCGCAAGCCCGTGACACTCAGTAATCCGAACAGGCAGTGGTAGGTCCAGGGTCGTAGGCTCCTGCGGGCGGGCAGCGAAAGCGCCGCGCGCAGTAAATCGTTGATTTCTTTGGTGCGATACAGATAGGGTCGTGCTCGCTTGGGGCGGTAGGACAACAGACTCGTCGGGGGAACCTGCGTTCGCGGGTCAGTCGCACTCCGATAGCGCGCGAAGATGCGCACGATAGTCAAGCGGTGCGCCCACACAATCGGTTGCACGGTTGAGGGTTGCTGTGCCCAGGCGAGCGCCAACTTGGTTGTGATGTAGGAGGTGCGGTGCGCTTCCAGGAATTTCACAAAGGCTGGCAACTGTTTGCCCGCCTTGTACAGTTTGAAGCCCAAATTGCGGCGCAGGTTCAGGTATTCCCGGACGGCTTCACGGAGGGTGGTCATCGTGCACCTCCCGGCCACGGCAAGGCCAGAGCGCGCAAGGAATCGAGGTCGACCTTGGTGTAAATCTTCGTGCTTTCCGGGCTGCGATGCCTCAACACCTGGCCGATTTCCGCCAGCGAGGCGCCATGGTGCAGCATCTCGGTGGCTAATGCATGGCGAAACTGATGCGCGCCATAGGTAGGCGCCTGAATGCCAGCGCGTACGAGGTTATGCCGAACGATCGATGCAATAGCTTGGTTACCGAAGAGGCCCCGGATGGGTGCTTTGGTCCGCAAAAAGATGCGCCGGCAGCTGCAACGTGGCCGTCCGTGCCGCAGGTACATAACGATTGTAGAACCAACGTCCGCGGGTAACGGAAGGACACTCCGCCGGCCGCCCTTTCCTTGAACGGTTACCGATCCGGCATTCCAATCGATGTCTTCGAGTTCGAGTCGGACCACTTCGCTCGCCCGCAATCCAAGTCGAGCGAGCAACAGCAGAATCGCGTAGTCGCGGCGGCCCGTCGCGGTGCGCCGATTGATGGAGACCAACAGCCGACGTGCGGCACCCGCAGCAATTGCTCGGGGCACCGACGGCATCGACCAGTTGGCAACGGTGGGCACAGCGGAGGCCAGATCACACTTGATCTGTCCAAGATAGCGAGCGTAGTGCAAGAACGATCGCAGCGCGGTCGTGAGCATTTGGGCAGCACTCCGCGACTGCAGGCGCTGGGCTTGGTGCTGAACAAATCGCACCACGTCGCCCGCACACAAGCGTGACAACCTCACCGGTCGATCACCGAACCGATCGGCAAGGAACCTACGGACGGACGGCAAGTAACTCATAGCAGACGCCTCCCTCAGCATCCGCTCTTCGCGTAAGTAGCACTTAAATGCGTGTAGGGCTTGCTCGACCGGGCTCAATCGGGGCGATGGGATCTTTTCGGCAGGCAGTACGCCCTGACGACGTAGGAAGTCAAAGAACTGTTTTAGCGTGAAAGCATCATCGGCCTGGATTTGCACATGGCGTGCGCGATATCGCAGATATCGAGCCGCGTGTTCAGGTCCGACCCGACGGTGCATGTTGGCAACTTGTTGCCCAAGCCAACGACTAAAACAACCCGCGAGATGCACTTTCTGTCGTCGGGTGGGGAAAGCATATCCCTGCTCACGAGTCCACTGCGCAAACCCAGGAATGTAGGCCGACAGCGGGCCTTCCAATGGCCGTGCGAGAACAACGTCATTGTTGACCGTGCACTTCATAGTTGACCCCCTTCTTTCAATCCCGAGGGATTGAAGGGGCCAAACTATGTCGACTCAGCGTCGATTACAGCCGGAAAATACGGTAAGAAAGAAATTACTCGGTAATAGTTCGGAACTCGGAATAGGTGCGGAAACCGTAGGAACGTCTGGTCACCACTCGAATTTTGTTGTTAAGGCCCTCGACGGTACCGGCGGAAATCTCGCCGTTAGCCCGGAACCAGTTCAACAGGAGTTCCTCGTGGGCGCGAAGCATACTGGCCACTTTCTTCATCGGCTCCAGGCGGCTGCGCATGGCGCGTTCGGTCCAGTAGTCCAGAAACGCTCCGGCCCAGATGACGGACTTGTAGTGCCAGAAGTAGAAGAAGGTTTCCTTCAACTCCCAGGCTCGGGCCGTGGCCATCTTGCTGGCCAACAGAGCATTGAGTTTTTGCCGAGCTCGTCCGCGGACCCGGCTGCCGCGACGCAACAGCGGCCAACGCATATGCTTGAGCCGCTGGGCCCTGGCGTTCCCCGCGACCCGCAAGCGCGCGCTCTCGGCCCGGCGGATCTGATCCACAGCTTGATTCAAGTGCATGACGATATGGAAGCGATCTAATACATGCAACGCTTGTCCCGCTTGGGCTGCGATCACCTGGAGATACGGCTTCCACATGTCGCTACAGACAAAGCGGAAACCTTTTACCACCTCCGGTCCCAGCGCCTGCAGTCCCCGCCGCAGGGTGAGCTGGGAGTGCCGTTTCCCGACCCACAGCAGGCGTCGGCAATGGGCATCGATCTGGTAGATGACGGTCAGGAAGTTGTCGGCCCATAGTCCGTGACCCCAATGAATCTCATCTACGCCAATGGCCTGCACTCCCTGCAGTTGGCGGTGGGCCAAGCCCCACTGCACAAACCATTCGACCGAGCGATAGACCGCTTCCCAGCTCGTCTGAAATACCTGCGCCGTCTCTCGCCAACTCAACCGCCGCGCCCAGCGTGCCAAGAAACCCATCATGGCATAGGTCACGGGACGCTTGCCGTCGCTCCAAGGAATATGCTCGACCACCACTCCATGCTCGGTGCACTCCACCCGTCTGGGAGCGTAGAGAAAATAGGTCGCGATTCCCCACAGCGGCACAAACAGCCAGCGCCGCTGGGCCAAGCGATCGTAGCCTGGCGCCGATCGCTGGCACTGCGAACAGCGCCCGCGGATCCCGTCGTGCGGTACCACCGTGATCTCGATGGAGAGCGGACGACCGAGGTGACCATGCATGCGCACCTGTTGGTAGACGAACCCTACAAAATGTTGCACCTGATTCAAGATGGTCTTAACCTTGAGCTGAATAGCTGATCTCCTCGGTCGATCAATCTCTTTCTGACAACTGCAGATTAATCGATCCGATGGAGGTCAGCTATTTTTGTTGCTGAGAAACCAGGGGAAATGGAATCGCCGCGGTCGGGGCGGTGAAAAAATTGGGAATCCCGCCGTCACTGCGGGATTTCCAAGCGGAGTGGGAAAGTCCCGCCTTTGGACTTTTCCAGGGAGCGGGTTTTTCCACCGCCCTTTTACCCACAAATACTGCTATAGAGCCAGAAAAACAAAGCCAAACCCCTCGCCTGTGCTCGGTAGAGCGAAATCTGAATGCCGCCGACACTGGCAAGCCCGAAAAAAAACCAAACTTGAAAAGCCATGGCCTCGGGCCGCACTTCAAAATGCGGGAGACGAGGTTAAAATGGGATGTCCAACAATCTTGTCAGCTTTTCTTCAAAACACGCGAAGGTGTAGTTCTGCTCTACGCGTTGTCGCCCTGCTTCTCCCATTTTTTTGCGGAGTGCTTCGCCCTGCAGAAGTTTTATCAGGCAATGTG
>DATLST010000171.1:0-21376 GCA_035534055.1 Candidatus Acidiferrales bacterium
GCTGCGCGAATATGCTCAAATGGCCGGCGGCGCCGCTCTGGAAATCGATTTAATCCCGCACTTTCGCGAATTGCCTGCGTTCGACGAATCGGCGCCCACCTTCGCCGAAAACAGCGCCGGCAAAGCCCTGCACTACAGCCAATTCACGCCTGAATTCGTGCTGGCGGACGATTCGGGTCTGGTGGTGCCCGCCCTGGGAGGAGCTCCCGGAGTTCTTTCCGCGCGATATGCCGGTCCGGATGCGACCGACGCAGACCGCGTGCGAAAATTGTTGCGCGAGATGGAAGGAAAAGCGGGCGACCAACGCCGCGCGCGATTCGTTTGCGTGACGACGTTGGCGCGCAACGGACGCGTGCTCGCGGTCACATCCGATTTCGCGGAAGGGACGCTCACGGAGCAGCCGCGCGGCGCGGATGGCTTCGGTTACGACCCCGTCTTTTTTTCCGCCGAACTTGGCCGAACTTTCGCGGAAGCGTGCCAGGAAGAAAAAAACCGCTGCAGCCATCGCGGCAAAGCATTTCGCAAACTGCTGGAATATCTCACCCGCCAAATTCTGTAAACGCTTCCCTTCATTCGGCCAAAAAAATTAGGGGCTCAAACCTTCTCACGCTCCTATCCCAGCACTTCGGCTTATGATGGGGTGAATCGGCTAATCGCAATGACTGACTCGGCAAGCGCGGCCACTTGCAAAGGACTCTCGTGGAGCTACGATACATGGGGGAATCGATTGACGCAGACACCAACTTCAGGAACGTGCAATTCCTGGAGCGCGAGCTACAATGCGTCGAACCAGCCCACTACTTCCGGGTATCGTTTGACGCCGCGGGAAACATGACGCATGACGCCAGCCACAGCTACACCTACGACGCGGAGAACCGGATCACCCAGGTGGACGGTGGGAGCACGGCGAGCTACATTTATGACGCCGAAGGACGCCGGGTGCAGAAGACGGCGGCTGGGGTGACGACGAACTACGTGTACGATCTGGCGGGGCACGTGATGGCGGAATATGGCTGCAACACGTGCTGGAACGTGGGATACATTTATCTAAACGACGCATTAAAAGGAATCTACACAAACAACACGACCTACTTTGTTCATCCAGATCATTTGGGCTCGACCCGGCTTCTGACGGGTTATCCCACTCCGAGCATCGTGGAATGCGATGATTACTATCCGTTTGGAGAGTTGACTTCGTGCGGTGGCAGCTCAATCTCAACGCATGAATTCACGGGCAAGGAGCGCGACTCCGAATCCAATCTGGATAACTTCGGGGCGAGGTACAACTCCTCCCAGATGGGCCGCTTCATGTCTCCCGATCCTGGAAACGCCGGAGCCGATCCGGCCAATCCGCAGAGCTGGAATATGTACAGTTATGTGATGAATAACCCGCTGACGCTGACCGATCCGACGGGGATGTTTTACAATCCCGGCGTTGGTGACGGCGGCGACGATGGTGGCTTGTGTGATCCGTTCTACGGGTGCGGCATCGGCATTGGTATCGGCATGGGGATGTGCGGAGGGCATAATTGCGACGATCGCCAGCCGCCAATCTACACACCGCCCGCCACGCAGAACAAGACCGACCCCGATCCGTCCGCGGGCGATCCCGACCCGGACGGCCCATTCTCCGGTCCGATCTGGCAGGAAGGCGGCCCGCAGATTCCGACTGGCAATCTAGCGGTGCTACTTGGTGTACCGAATCCTTCGCCATTTATCATCGACAACTGGACTACAGATGCATATGGCAATGTCGTGGGCGATTATAATGGCGAACAGCTCTGTGGACCTTATTCAAGCTGCATCTATTGGTACAGTGCTGTGGGGCTGTGGGGGTCTGCTTCCCCACAGCCGAGAATCGGCGCAACACCAACAAGCCCCACAACCGTTCCGCAGTCATTCGGACAGTTTGCATCATCATGGCCGGTCAGCTCGGTGACAATTTCTTCGGAGCAGGAGAGGGCTCCGACGATAGAACTGAACTGACCCTAACTCTCAATCTCGCTGCCGCTTTAGCCATGGGTGTTGGATCGAGGGCCGTGGCAACCTTGCTGCCTGGTCCCGGATGGCTGTATCTCAGCGCCGCTACCGTATATGACGTTGCGATGGCGGCGAAGTCATATGCGGATTGCACACAGTAAGATGGATATGTTCACCAAATCGCGTTTGGGACTGCTACAGGTTAAGGTGTATTTGACGATTGTGCTCGCGATGTGTGTTTACGGTGTAGTGGCTTCGTGGCGCAATTTGGCTGCACCCGCGCCAGCACGATATGACATCGTCGTTATCTTCGGTTTGGCCTTTTGCTCTTTCATCTGTTTGTCCATAGCGGTTAGATCACCGTTTATCGGAGATCGCGTTGTCATCGGTCCGATAGCATTTGCATTCCTGTCTTGGCTGACTATTGATCTGTTACGTCCGTCTCAACAAACGGTTCACCCAATCAGAGTTTTCGTATGGCTATTGTGGCTCGCATCGCTCGTTGCAGGCGTTGTTATATTATTCCGCGGACGGAAGTAGACTTTCATACGGTCGCCCGTACATGGCCCCGGAGACGCAGGCACTGAGACTGTTGCTGGCGCTGTCTCGTTGATCCCCCTGATCGGCACGGAACTGATTAGCGGCTATCATGAAATGCAGAGTCTCGCTTCAGGAACTGCGCCCCGAATTATAAATTCACGGGCAAGGAACGCGACAGCGAGAGCAACCTGGATAACTTCGGCGCGCGCTATGATTCGTCGGCGATGGGCCGGTTCATGTCGCCCGATCCGGGGAATGCCGGGGCCGATCCTTCGAATCCGCAAAGCTGGAATATGTACAGCTATGTGATGAACAATCCGCTGATGCTGACCGATCCGACGGGGATGTTCAACCTCGGAAGCGACGGCAGTGACTGCGACCCATTCTTCGGATGCGGCGGCTTCGGCATCGATCTTTTTGATTTAGGGATTGGCAATGGTAACGATCGCCAGCCGCCAATTTACAGTCCGCCGCCTCCGACCACCGATCCCAATCCGTCCGCGGGCGATCCCGACCCGGACGGCCCATTCTCTGGTCCGATTTGGCAGGAAGGCGGCCCGCAGATTCCAACGGGGAATCTTGCCGAACTGCTCGGTGTGCCCGACCCACCCATCCTGGTATTTGACAACAACGACGCTGGCGGTGGCGTGGCAGCGCCAACTTTCGGCGAGCGAATGGTGTGCGCTGCCAACACGGCGGATCAATACAGCATCGCCGGTGCGCTCGGAACCACAGAAAAAACAGGATTTTTCGCTAACGTCTTCAACGGAGTTGCCGGAAATACCTTCTCAGGCGGCGTCATGTTGTTCAACCACGGCAATAAGTGGCGATTCACCACCTCGGCCAACAACCTCGCCCTCGGCGGCACGGGTGCAGCAGTCAACGCGCTAACTGACGCAGTCCCCATCACGGAGCTGGGCCTGACCGAGACGGTGGGAGGAGAATTTTTGGGCGCCTCGTTCGGTCTTCCAGCCTTTGCCGTAAAGCTGGGCTACGACGCGCTTTCCTTCACCGGGGCTTACCTCTTCGCATGCAAATGAGCTGGACAGAGCAACTCCAGGACTGGGGCGTTATGCTCCTTGTGACGGTGGTGTACTACGTGGCCGCCGGCTACGTTTCCCGCAGCCTGCATCCGACCGGCATGCTGAACCGTCAAGGGCGGCGCTGGAGGAAGGGAGGCACGCTTTTTTTTCTCCTCTTTTTTGGTGGCTGCGAGGTTCTGCTCCTTTACCAAGGCCGCGAAATCGGTGCCGCCGTCGCGGCAGTACTGTACGCCGGCCTGGGTGTGCTATTCCTTCTTCTGATTCGCTGGTGGTGGCAGGACTGGCAAAGGGAGAGGCTGGCACGCGAGGCGCTGGTTCAGAAGTTGCATCAGGAGGGCCGAAAACTCATTGCGTCGCCAATGAGCCTGAGAAAGAAGACCTGGCGCTGGGTGATTAACGGTTACGCCGTGTTTCTGGTTGCAGCCGGGCTGTATGCCCTTGTGCGTTACCTGGTGCTGAAATAGGGCAGGTGTGAACCGCTCCCGGTTCGCCAGGAAGCGAGGGATCAGCCCCGGTAGCCGGTGGTTAACGCCTCGCGCTGAAGAACGCTGGCAAGAAGCGCGACTCCGAATCCAACCTCGAAACTTCGAGGCTAGGTACTTCTCATCGCAGATGGGGCGGATGACGAGCCCCGATCCGGGGAATGCCGGAGCCGATCCTTCCAATCTGCAAAGCTGGAATATGTACAGCTACGTGATGAACAATCCGCTTCGGCTCACCGACCCTACGGGCATGGACCCTGACAATGGCTGCTCCAGCGCCTACGATTATTTTACCAACCCCGAGTGCGGTGGAATAATAGATACTCGCATCTCGAATTCAACAATGCCGCCGCTAATATCACAGCGGTGGCATTTCCAAACACCCCCTTGCAGCGACAATGATGGTTTTGTGTCGGGATGGAATGGGCACAATGCGGAGCGTTGATCGCGGAATGCATCATCCGGCAGATTGAGCCTCGCGCCAAAATTTACGCGAAGGGGGCTTGACATGCCTCCTACACTAAAAACTGGCATTGGCCACCCAATCCGCCGTCGAAAGACGACCGATGGCCGGCGCGGCGCTTCGTGCGGTGCAAAATCGGCCAAAAATTGGCCAAAATTGGTCACGAAGCCCTGGTTTACGGCGCCAATTGTGGCTTAATTTGACCTGATTTGGCATCATTCTGAATCGTTGCGCGGGCTCTCACACAAGAATGCAGACGAGAAACGCGTCGCGCGATACACTAAATAATTCGAATTGAGTGCTCGTAAATCACAATCATGGAGAGTGACGGATGCAAATGAAAAAACGTCTTTATCAAAGCGCGCTGGTCGCGCTCATCGCGATCGGCTCGGCAGCAATGGCCGCCCGAGCGGATACGCTTCTCGTGGCGGACAAATCCGGCTTTGACGTGCTTCTCATCGATCCAGCCACGAATAAAACCGTTGCGACGCTGCCCACGCAGCACGGCCCGCACGAGATCGCGGTTTCGCCCGACGGCCGCACCGCTTACGTTTCCAATTTCGGCCGCTGGGGCGTGGGCGAGAAAGCGCACAACGAGCCGGGGAACACCATCACGGTGATCGACGTCGCAAACCGCAAAGTGAAGGCGACTTGGAATCTCGGCGACAACCGCCTCCCGCACGGCATGGCCGTGAGCCGCAACGGGAAGTACGTGTGGCTTGCGCTGGAGCAACCCGCGTCCGTGATCGAGCTCGACGCCGCCACGGGAAAAATTCTCCACCAGTGGAAAACCAACCAGACGCGGAGCCACATGGTGGTGGCCTCGAAGGACCAGAAAAAACTTTACGTTTCCAACATCGTCTCCGGCACCGAAAGTGTGCTCGATCTCGCGACCGGCAAAATGAAAACGATTCCGACCGGGGCCGGATCGGAAGGCAACGCGATTTCGCCGGACGGCCGCGAGGTGTGGGTCGCGGTGCGCGAGGAAAACAACGTGGCCGTGATCTCCACGGCCACCGACAAGATCGTGACGAAATTTCCGAGCGGCGCCAAGGGACCGGTGCGGCTGGCTTTCACGCCCGACGGTTCGCAGGTGTGGGTTTCCAATATGACGGACAGCCACGTGACCGTCTTCGACGCGCACAGCCGCAAATTGCTCGGCTCGGTGGAAGTGTCCCCCGTCTGCCAAGGGTTGGTGTTTTCTCCCGACGGGCGCCGCGCGTACGTAGCCGATTCCTCGAGCAACCAGGTGACGGTGATCGATGTGGCCACACGAAAAGTAGCCGAAGTTTTACCAGGTGGAGACGAGCCCGACGGAATCGCCTGGGCGCACTCACGGTGACATTCGCTCGCGAAAATTCAATCCAGCGAAAAAATCAGTGAGTATTGCTCAGCCGACGAAAATAGTCGGCGACGGCATCTTGGTATCCAGCCGGCATGGGGCCGGAATTGGTGCTGCGAATGTCGCCGGACTTGTCGTCCTGCTTGCGTTGCAATTGCAACTCGAGCTTGTCCACGTCGTTGAGCACCTGGGTGTGGAGCTGTTCGACCAGCGCGGGATTTCCGGGGAAGCGGCGAGGATCGAGCTGCTGCATCTTCTGGATCAGGGCGTCGATTTCGCGCTGCGCTTCAGGGTCGTCTTGCAGCGTGCCGCGAAGCTGGTTTAATTCATTCACGCCCTGCCGGATATTTCCCTCTGTATCGCCGGGAACCTGAGCATAGTTGGGACCCACAGGCTGAGGGAGGTTCGAATTGTTCCCCTTGTCGAAGCCTCCGTAGTAATCGCGACCGCCACGATCGCCCCCGCCAATCACGGCGCCGAAATTTCCGCCAGGGCCCGTTTGCCCGGTCCGGCTAATCGGCCCACCATTCTGTCCAAGCTGGCCGGGTTGACCGGATTGTCCCGCCTGGCCTCCCCGAGCGCCGCCCTGTCCCCTGCGGCCGTTGGGTTCCATCGCCTCGAGCCGATTGCGGAGGCGCTCGACGCGATCAAGAGCTGTCTGGGAGTCCTGTGGTTGTTCGCTGCCCAAGGCCTGCTGGGCCTGGCGCACGGCGTCGCTGAGCTTCTGCAGGCCGGAGCCAATTTCCTGTTCAGTGGAAGTGGAATTGGGATCGATGCCGCGGCGGAGCCAATCGGCACTGCGCTGGATTCGCGTCTCGAGATCGGAGGAATCCAAATCGCCGAGCGCATTGCGCAGCTTGGTGGCGGCGGAAATCTGATTGGAAGCCAGGTCGCGCGAAGCATCCCGCATTTGCGTCTCGAGATGAGCCAGATCGTCGGCCAAATGCTGGCGGTCGTCGGCAAGCTTTTGCGCTTCCTGTCCCTGGGCCTCGGAACCGATCTGCGAACGGCCGTAGGAGCCAAAGCGTCCTCCAAAAGAGCCATACGGAGAATTTTGCGCGCCTTGGTCCGAGCCTTGCTGATTGCCGAACAATTTGTGCAGGCGGTCGGCCTGATCGCGCTCTTCACCGGCGAGACGATCGGCTTCCTGGCCCATGGCATCGAGACGCCCCGAGGCGTGCTGCTGCTGTGCTCCCGCGAGCATGTTCGTGGCTTCACGAAGACGGTCGGCTGCGCGGCGCGCTTCGGCGTTACCCTGTTGCCCGGAATCCGCACGACGCATGTCGTCATTCGCCTGCCTCAGACGGTCGAGGGCCTGCTGCACGCGCGGATCGGACGCGCCCCGCGACTGACCGGCCTGGCCGGACGACTGCCCCGACTGGCCTGCCTGCCCTGAAGCCGATTGGCCCGAGCTTCCAGAGCTTGAAGATCCTTGCGGATTACCCTGGCCGTTTTGATTGTTCTGGGCAAGCTGCTCAAGCTGGCGCTGCAACTGCTCGGCATCGCGGCGAAGCATTTCCTGCTGCCAGCGCTCCTGCAAATTCTGGGCGCTGTTATTGCGCTGCTGGGCAAGATCCTGCTGGCGACGCGCCAACTCGTCGAGCTTCTGCAGCGCGTCGTCGATATCCTTGGCGTGGTGGTCGGACGAAGAAGCAGCGGTCTGCGCGGTCTCATACTGATTTTTCTCGGTATCGAGCTCCAGGTCGAAAAGGCTCGCGAGGTCGCGCCCGGCGCTGCCCGCTCCACCGCCGCCTCCGCCAGCCTGCCCAAAGGCCACTTCAATCTGGCGGAAGGTGGCCTCGGCGCGCAACAGATGCTGAAGCGCCTTTTGCTCGGCGGGGATGGAATCCTGCCACTCCTGCTGCTTGAGCTTTTGCGCGGCCGGGGCCATTGCTTCGGCGGCGGCGGTCATATCCTGCTGGAACGCGTTGAACTCGTCGTTCTGCTCGCTCAATTCGCGGGATTGCAGACGGCCGGCCAGAGAGAGGGCCTGATCGCGCAGGGTGGACTGGACGCCGGAAAGGAACTTGGCCGTATCGGCGGACTGCTTTTCGGAGGCGGTCTTATCGCCCTGCTGCTTCCACGTGGAGGCAATAATTTCTTTCTCGCGCTCGGAAATATCGGCCTGGCCACCCATGCCGCCGCCTCCACCGCCGCCCCCGCCAGCCATCTGTTGCGATTGGGAAAATTCTCGCTCGAAAGGATCGGCTTGGATGAAAAACATGTCGGTGCGGGATTCGGCCTTGGCGTCCTTGGCGGTGGCGTAGATGCTTACCAGATCGCCGGGCACAAGTTTGAAATTTTCCAAATAGAGAACGGTGGAACCGTCGGCGCTTTTCGCTCCTTTTTGCTTGAGCAAGTTGACGGTCTTGTCGGGACCGCCATTGACCGAGTAATGCAGGTTGAATTCGTTGAGCCCGAAATCATCGGCAGCCTTGGCCGTCACGGTGACTTCCTCGATGGGACTGGCGCGATAATCGCGGCCGGGCCTGTCGATGGCGACCTCCGGCGGATTCGCCTTGCCGGCTTCGATGAAGAAATCCTCGGAGAGACGGACGGGCTGGCCCTGGTCGAGGGCGGCCACATGGTAGGTTCCGTCCTTGTCCATGTGGATCGTGCCCTTATAGAGATTCCCCTGGCCGCCTGAAAGACGAATCTGCCGATCGTTATCGAGCGCGAGTATGCCGTTGCGCAGGGGACGGTCCATTTGGATTTCAAGATCGGCGTCGGTGCCCTCGACGGCGCGCAAGTCCCCGCCGTGCCGGTCAACGCCATTCTGCAATCCCGTCCAATTCGGATAACGATAAGTGACGCGTATCTGCTTCACCGCGGGCAAGTCAACGACACGCAGATTGAAGTGGCGCGAGTGAATCGCTCCCGCCACCACATAATATTCGACATTTTCCGGGAGCCCGGCGAACAAGAACTGGAAACCGGAGCCACCAGCCTGCGGCTGCATGGTGACTTCTTCCCACTTCGATGCGCTCTGGTAGCGGGCATAGAGGCGAACCTTGTCGGTCTGGACGCCGATGGGCAGCGCGGTGACGAGCTCGTCGGAATTGCGGCGGACGGACGCATCGCCCGGATTGACGCGAATGTCGTACATCGGAGCCACGCCAGGCCGCGACCCCACCCAAAGGAGCGAAGCGCCGTAACCGAGAAAACCGGGCCCGGCCAAGATTACCCAGATGAGAACGCCGAACGAGGCAAGGCCTGCGCCGAGCGAAACGAGAAGCTTTTTATCGGGAACCAGGCCGGCGGGCTCGGCATGGCGCGCGATTTCCAGAGTGTCGGCGGCGAGCAGCTCCAAAAAAGGTTCGCGGGGCCACTGGTCGCGCTCGGCGAAGGTCACCAGGCGCTGCTGAAATTGAGGGAACGCACTTTCGGCGGTACGGGCAGCACGGCGAAAATTCAAACGCCGTAAGGGCAAAACCAGCCCAAGGGCCACCGCCGCAGCCAAAACCAGCAAAAGCAGCGTGCGCGCGCTGATGACGCTGCCCGTGGAAAAAGCAAACCGATTGATAATCAAAACCAGGAAAACCGTGGTCGCGAGCGCGGCGGAGGTGAGTATGGCGGCGCCACGCAGGGCGGCGCGCAGGCGCAAACGACGTTGCAGGTGGCGGAGGTAGGAGTTGAGCTGCTCCCGTATATCGGCAGGCTTACCCAGGGATATGCTCATGGTTCCTCCCTCTGCTTGCCCAGGTACCGGCTGGCCAGCACGGATTCTGCCAGGGCCGCCGCCAGCACCAATAACATAAGGTACCACCAGAGAGCGTAGGGTTTGCTATTTTCTTGCGCCGCTTCCTGGGCGGAGGCTTGCTCCGTTCCGGCGCTTCTATTTCCCCGCCAGAGCGACAGAACATCGTCCGGAATCAATTCCAGATTCGACTCGCGGCGGTCCGCGTTCACACCCACTACATTCTGGCGACCGCTGGCGAGGCGGAGTTGGTAGAAGCCCGCCTGGGTCAACTGATAGGACTGGGCGGTGGTGGCTTCCTTCAGCGAAAGCGGACGGCGTCCATTGGGATCGATCACCTCCACACCCACGGCTTGCTCGCGGGCCGTGCGCAACTCGAGATAGGAATCGACGAGGCTCGAGCCGCCACGACTCTCGATACCGGAAAGATAGCGGGCGGTCTGCTCGATGAAGGGTACGAAAACGGGGTGAAGCGGAAAATCGTTGGTGAGATTGTCGAGGCCGGAGGCGAACAGGAGCACGCGCCCCTCGCCGATTTTCCTATCGAGCAGCACGGGCGTCTGATCGGTGAGTCGCGCCGCTACCCGCGAGTTTGAGGGATCGACCACAGTGACATAGTAAAATTTCACGCCCGACCAACGCTCCGATTTGGCCATGGACGGGTGGGACGGGTCCACATCGCCCACAGTGAGATAGCCGCCGCCGTCGCGGGAGTAGTAGTGCGCGCCGAGAACCTTCCCGCCAAAGACGGGAATACTGGGACGGCGCGCGGCGGACGTGCCCGCGGCAACCAGGACGCTGCCACCGCCGCGGACGTATTGCACGAGATCGTTCTCAAACGCGGAGGGAAGCGATAGAACGTCGGAAAGAACGACGAACGCATATTTCGAGGGCTGGATATTGTTCACCTGGTCCACGGTGACCGTTTGCAATTCGAAGGCCGACTCGGCGGCCGCCGAGAGCGCCGCGCCGAAGTAGAGAGAGGAACGCGAGTCGCCGGCCTCGCGCACGAAGAGGATGCGCTGCGGGTCTGTGCGCTCCACGGCAAACAAGCTGGCGTCGTCCGCGGGCAAAGCGTCGGCGGAATCGATTTTCACTTCGCAGCGGCTAAAACCATAGGGCACGTCGAGAGACTGAAAATCCACGGTGGCGCGGCCGCCGGCGGGCACATCCACACTGCGCGTGGCCAGCGTCTTCCCGTTGACCACAAGCGAAACGGTCCGGGTGGCGGCCGGCGTGTTATAGCCGGCAATGACGGCTTCGACGCGTGTTTTTTTCGGATCCCAGACCTGGCCTGGGGCATTCACGCTTTCCACCGCCCAGTTGGGCACAACGCTTTTCACCACCGGATGCAGGATGAGAGAAACGTTCGCGGGAAGCGCCAGATCGGTGAAGCTGGCGGGCATGTCGCTTTTCTGCATGTCGCTGAACAGGTGCAGCTCGATGGGCGTGTGAACGCTTTCCGCCAGGGAGCGAACGGCGCGGGCCAGTTCGCCGAAGCTGCCCCGCGAATCTCCGGGCTCGATGCTCTGCACCGCGGACCGCAGCGCGGATGGGTCCAGAATGGGCTGCGTGAGGACGTGGAGCTGGGAACCGAGCGTCATCACCTGGGCGCGGTCGGCGGGATTGCGAGAGGCCAGAACCGAAAGCGCCGCGGCGCGGGCATCGGCCAAACGAGAACCGGCACGCATGCTAAAGGAATTGTCGATGACGAGGAGAACCAGCTTTTGGCCGGACATGCTGGCCGCCGGACGACTGATGAAGGGATCGGCAAAAGCGAATACGAGCAACAGAAGCAGAGCGAGCCGCAGCGACAGCAGCAGCAGGTAACGCAGGCGGCGATGGCGAATGGAACTCTGCGTGCGCTGCTCGAAAAACATGAGCGAACTGAAGGGATGCGGATTGGTGGTGTGGCGCCGCAACAAGTGCAGATAGAGGGGCACGCCAACGGCCGCAATGCCGGCCAAAAACCAGGGAGAAAGAAATCCCATTTCAGTTTCTCCCCTGGCGGATGGTCAGATATTCGCGAAGCGCGCCGTCGAGCGGGCGATCGGTGACGAGCAGAAAATAATCCATGCCCGCGCCGCGAGCGCGGTCGCGCAGGGACTGGATGTGCGCTTCCATTTTCCGGGGATATTCGTCGCGCGCGTATTCCGGAGTGACCTCCACGCGCTCCTGGGTTTCCAGATCGACCAAGATAGCGGGCTGGCCCAGTTCGGGCTGAATTTCCCTGGGATCGAGGACATGAAACAGGACGACTTCGTTTCCGTGGAAGCGCAAAGGCTCGATGGTGCGCACGATTTTCTCGGGAGACTCGAAGAAATCCGAAATGATGAGAACCAGGCCGCGACGCCGGAGGAATTGCTGGAAATGAAGAAGCGGCTTGGCGAGATCGGTGCGGGCGCGGGGTTCGGCGAGATCGAGACCGCTGAGAAGGCGATGAAGCTGTCCCTGGCGGGTGGATGGGCGGATGTAGTTGCGAACTTCGTCGTCGAAAACGATGAGGCCGGCGGCGTCGCGCTGATCTTTGATAGCCAGATAAAAAAGGGACGCGGCGGTGTAACGGGCGTAGTCCATTTTGCTGACGCTGTGAGATTTGTAGTTCATGGAGTTGCTGGCGTCGAGGAGGACGGTGAGCAGGCTATTGGTTTCGCCGCGATAGCGCTTGAGGTAGGCGCGTTCGGTGCGAGCAAATACGTTCCAATCGACATGGCGCAGATCGTCGCCCGGCGCGTAGGCGCGGTATTCGGCGAATTCCTGGCTAAAGCCGAAGTCGGGCGAACGGTGGAGACCGGCGACGAATCCATCGACGACCGTCTTGGCCACCAGATCGAGGCCGGAAATGCCGGCCAGCACCGCTGGATCGAGAAAACGCTGCACATCAGGCTCCCTTGGACGGCGGCATATGGTCGAGGAGCTGCCGGAGAATTTCGTCCGAGTCGATGCGATCCGACTCCGCGTGGAAATTGAGAAGAATGCGATGGCGCAGGACCGGGATGGCGAGGGCGGTGACGTCCTCGTAAGCCACGTGGTAACGGCCGCGCGAAAGCGCCCGAGCCTTGGCCGAGAGAACAATGAACTGCGCGGCGCGAACGCTGCCGCCGTAGTTGACATACTTCTTGACGAAGTCCGGCGCGTTGGGGCTTTTGAAGCGGGTGGCGCGGACGAAATCGACCACGTAGGCGGCAATCGATTCGGCGATGGGCACCATGCGAATCAACTGCTGGAAATCGAGAATCTCCTGGGCGTTGGTGACGGCCTGCACCTCGACGGCGCGAGTGGTGGTGGTCAAGTCGACCACTTTTATCTCGTCGGCGGCGCTCAAATAATCGAGGACCGTGTTGAACAGGAAGCGATCGAGCTGAGCCTCGGGCAGCGGATAGGTGCCTTCGAGCTCGATGGGATTCTGCGTGGCCAAAACGAAAAAGGGCGACGGCAGCTTGTAGTGATTGCCGCGCACGGTGCAGGAAACTTCCTGCATGGCTTCGAGCAGAGCCGACTGCGTCTTGGGAGGAGTGCGGTTGATTTCGTCGGCCAGCAAAATATTGCCGAAGATGGGACCGGGCACGAACGTCCAGCGGCGATGGCCGGTGGTGGGATCCTCCTCGATGATGTCGGTGCCGGTAATGTCGGAGGGCATGAGGTCCGGCGTGAACTGGATGCGCTTGAAGGCCAGACCGAGCGTCTGGGCGATGGTGCGGACCATGAGCGTCTTGGCGGTGCCGGGCAGGCCGGTGATGAGGCAGTGGCCGCCGACAAACAAAGCGGTGAGGATCTGGTCGATCACCTCCTCCTGGCCAACGATCACCTGACGAACCTGGCCGAGAATGGAGTCGCGCACGGAATGGAAGCGGTCAATGCGGTGCTTGAGTTCCGCGGAATCCAGATTGACTTCAGCAGGAGTAGCCATGGGTCATTTCCCTTTCTCGGAATCCTGAAGCTGTAAAAGTAATTTTTGAGCGGGCCGGAAATTCGGAGCGGCTTCGAGCGACTGCAGGACGTTTTCTTCCGCTTTGTCCCGCTGGCCAGCCGCGAAATAAGCCTGGGCGAGACCGAACTGAGCCGAGGCATTGTCTAGCGGGTGCATCGCGACAAGCGCGGAGTATTCGCGAATGGCACCCGGATAATTTTTCTGCGCCAGCCACAGATCGCCGAGTTGGCGGTGAAGATCTTCGCTTTCGGGATAGATGTAATTGATGCGATCGAGAGTGGCGGCCGCGGCCGCGGGCTGGCCGAGATCCTTTTCGAGCGAGGCGAGCTCCTCGAGAGTGGACGGGCTACGACCGCCCATCTTTTCATACGCGGTGAGCACGGAGGAGGCGGCCTGCTTATCGCCCTTGGCCAGGTCGGCTTCGGCGATGAATTCATAGGCGTTCGCGTCGTAGACGTATTGAGGATAGAGACGAACGACCTCCGCGCCTTCCTTGATGACATCGTCGTACTTTTTCTGCCGGTCTAGCTCGACGAGCTGCTTCAAATCGTTATGCCACTGGTCGAAATTCGCGACGATCTTGCCGACGTCGTTATCGAGCCACTGCAAAAATTCCTTGTCGAATTCCTCGGGAGACATGCCGAGGTCCTGCTGGATGACTTCAGGCGTCGTGCGGACCTGGGCAAAAGAGTGCACCATATCGAGCAATTTTTCGTCGCCCCAGCGGCTCTGGATGTAATCGCAGATGCGGCCCGCCTCATAGTAGGAAACGATGACCTGGCCGGGATAATCCGGGCGGACAAAACCGCTGTCGAGCTGCGCCACGGGGAGAAGCTTCTTGTCGCGAATGGCAACCAGAATATCGGGTGTGATGCGGTCGCCCCATTCGGGATTGGCTTGCGTTTCTTCGTGGACCGCGAGGCCTTCGGTGAACCAGCGCGGAACGCGATGGTTGGTGGCCGTGAGGATGAAGACGTGACTCATCTCATGCCAGAGCGTGCTGGCCCAATTGAAGTCGCCGGGCTTGCGGCCGGAAGGGCTGTCCATGGCGACAACTTCGCCAAAGGTGACGCCGAGAGCGCCGAGGCCGGGCATGCCCAGGGTGCGAACGGCGAAGTCCTCGTGGTCGGGATAGACTTCCACCTGCACGGGGCCGGGAAGCGTCATCCTGTACTTCTTCGAATAGGTGGCGATGGCACGCTTCAAGACCTCTTCAAAATAAGGATGCAAGAGATCGGCTTCGCTTTTATTGAGCTTGAGGATGGTGGTGTCGTCCTTGAAGACGACGAAATTTTTGTAACTATCCAGCAAGCGGAGGCTGTTGACCGTGGCGGCGTCGCGGTAGCCGTTGTTGTAGCACATCTCAAGCTGCTGGCGCGGCTCGTCCTCCTGCCCGAGGCGCATGAGATTGATGCCGAGCTGCGAACGCGCCGACCAGAGTTGCGGATCGAGCGCGATGGCCTTGCGATAGTAAGCGACGCCATCCTCATAGCGGCGATTGAGCACGAGATGATGGGCGATGATGGCGTCTGCCTCACCGTAATGAGGATTGACCTGGTGGATTTTGTCGAGCCACACGTCGGGAGAGCGATCGGCGAGCAATTCGACAGCAGCGCGGACGGCCATGGCGTCGAGCGCGTCGGGAGAAAGCTTGATGGCATCGTCCGCCTGCGCCACGGCGGTTTGCGTGTCGGAATCCTCGAGGGCCAGATTGGCCATCAATTCGTGAGCTTCGACGAGCTTGGGATCGAGCTGGAGCGCCTTGGTGGTCCATTCGACGGCCTTTTCATCGAAACCGTCGGCACTGACGAGAGCAAGTCCAAGGTAGGCCTGTGCGTTGTTGGGGTCTCGCTGCAACGCTTCCTTGAAAAGGCCCTCGGCGTCGGTGTTGTTGAACCGCTCGTGCAGCAGGCGTCCCCAGCGAACGCGAATCATGGCGCTCGAATCATTTTGAGCGACCGCGGCACGAAATTCGTTGTTGGCGTCTTCGTACCGTTCGAGTCCCCAGTCGCCCTCGGCGCGGAGGTAGGGATCGCGAGAGAGTGTAAGCGATTGATAGCAAGCCTGCGCTTCGGCTAGATGGCCATGCATGCGCAGCGTGTGACAATCATTTGGCGTGGCGGCACTGGACAAACCAGCACCCAGAAAGACCAGCGCGGCCGCCATCGAAAATCGCGCAATGCGGTTCATTTATCCAACTGCTCCTGGACTCGCGCCAACCCCACCAAATCCTCGGTGAGCTGCTTTTTGTAATCCTCCTGCGACATCGCCGCCTTTTGATACTTGAGAATGTCGATCTTCGATTCCAACGCTTCCTTCTGGGCGAGCAAGGCGCGCTTGGCCGGATCGTTAGCGGCGCTCCGCGCCGCACCAAAACGAATAAGGGTGAAATTCGAAAGGAGAAGGCCCTCACCGCTCTCGGTGGAGGCGGCGCGCACGGGCTGGCTTTTGCCGGTGTCCTCAAACACGGCATGCTCGGTGGCGATACGCTTCTGGTCCTCGTAGAAGGCAATGGTCTTGCGGTCGGCGTACTCGAAAGCCTCGAGAGCGCTGATCGCGTCGTTCTTATCGAGATCGGCGGTGGGATCGTGCAGCGCTTCGACAAAGTAGCGTGCGAAAACCGTGGCATTTTTCTCCGTGCCGCTTTTCGTGGCGGCGATGACCGCGCGGCCCGGCTTTTCAAGGGCGGCGATCGCGCCGCCGCTGGAACTGGTGGAGTCCACGATCAACTGGCGACGGGAGGGAATGCGGTCGCAGAGCGAGGCCAACTCGGCTCCGGAAATATCCGGGCCGGGAAGATTGAATTTGTATTCGACTCCATCAAACGAGCCGTGGCCAATGAGGATGAGAACGAAGTCATCATCCGGCTTGGTCTGGCCAGCCACGAGACGCAACGTATCCATCATGCGCTCGCGCGTGGCCTGAGCGCCCGAGAGGGTGTAGACATGCGCGTCCGGCGAGGAAGATTTGAAAAGCTTATCGAGATCGGCGGCCATGGCGGTGAAGCGCTGTTCGTAATCGGGCTCGCCGCCAAGACCCGCCACCGTGACGTAGTAGGCGCCGGCGCGCGCGGGAAGCGCCGCCAGAAACAGACCGGCGAGACAGGCTGCGAGACAGCCGCGCCAGGGCCGGAAGAAAGGCTTCATACAACACCCCATTTCCGGCGCAGGAGCCACTCGGAGAAGCGCAGCAGCAGAATGAGAAGAAAAATGGCGGGCATGTCCCACAGCGCTTTGGTGTCTCGCATGGTGATTCCCGCATCGGAGTAAGGGATTTCGGCGGGAAGCTGGGAAAGCTCCGCCGGGTGCCAGTAACGCCCGCCCGTCTGCGCGGAAAGCTTTTCGAGCAGATCGCGATTTTGTTCGGTGTGAAAATTCTCGGCGACGCCATCCATGCGCTGGAAGGTCAAAACGTCGCGGCCAATCTCCTGGCCGCCGCGCTGGGCGACGACTTCCGTGACGTAAGAGCCGGGCTTGCCGGCGGTCCAATCGGCCTGAAACACGCCGGGCGAATCGGGGACGGGAGACATCTCGACCATCGTCGCGCTTCCGTTGGGGCCGAGAATATGGGCTTCGACGCTTGCGTCGGGCGCGGGCTGGTAAGTCTTGTCGCGTACGTCGGCGGAGAGCCGAACGCGGCCATCGTCAAACAGTATCTGGTTCGGAACCGAGGCCACCACCTGGCCCGGCGTGTCCGTGACGAGCCAGCGAAGCAATTGCCGCCAGAACGTGTCGTGCGTGGTATCGCCGAGCGGCATACTCATCTGCCAGCGCCACACACCACCGCTGGCCAGCACGGCGGTGCGACCGCGCCCATAATTTTCGGTGGTGAGGAACGGCAACGTTCGACCGTGCGCATTCATCTCCGCGAGCACGGCGGCTCCCGGTTTGGGCGTACCGGCGTCCTGATAATCCATGAGGTAGGGCAGCGTCTTCCAGTGCTCGATATTCTTCCGTGGATCATCGACCAGCCGGGTGATGATGCTGTCCGCGCCGGCATGCGTGAGGAAGACCGTGGCCGGCTCGCGATGAAACGTGTTCTTGCCGCCGGGAAGAACCAGCGGAAACAGATCGGCCACATTCGAACTGCTCCAGCCGCCGTCTGAAAGAGCGAAGCGCCCGCCCAAGAACAGCAAACCGCCGCCGCGCCGGTCCACAAACTCGCGGATCAGCTCCTGCTGGGGAAGCGTGAAATAACCGGCTTCGACCGAACCGATGATGAGTCCTTGGTAGCCGAACAGCTCCTCGGGATGCGAGGGGAAGCCGTCGGCCAGCTCCTGAGGGTTGGCGATGCCCTGGCGGTAGATTTTATTTTCGGTGGTGCGAAGCATGGAGGCTACCTGGACAATGCGATCGTCGTCCTCGGCGCGCCGGAGAAATTTGTATTCCCAGCGCGGCTCGCCCTCGACATACAAGATGCGGCGCTTGCCGGACTGGACATTGACCAGGCGGCTGACGAAGTTATTGGACTGATTCTGCTCGCCGGTAATCGGGTCGATGGAGAACCGAAGCGTCTTGGCTCCGGCGGAACCGGCGTTGAACAGGAGCGTCTCCGTCTGGATTTTGCCGTCCGATCCGAAATCGATTTCGCGCGAGGCCAGGACTTTCGCGCCATCGCGGACCGAAAGCGTGGACTTGCGCCGCGCGTAACCATCCTGATGAAAGCTGACCCTGGCGGAGAGGCGCGAATCGGCCAAGGCCCGGGGCGCGACGACAGCATCGTCGATTTCCACGTCGTTGGGAATTTGTTCGGGGCCGAAGCCAACGGTGTGAACCGGGATGCGGCGGTTGCGCAGGGCGGAGATGGTGTCCAGGCCGATGCCTCCGGAATTATCGGAACCGTCGCTGAGAAGAACGATGGCGCCGACGGGCAAGTCGGCCGTTTCGGAGACGAATTGCTGGAGGCTGTCGCCGATGCGCGTGGCCGGAGCGGAGGGCTGCAAGTCTTTCACGTTCGAGACGCGAGTGAGGCGGCTATCGAAGCTGTAGATGCGCGTCTGGAATTTTTGCCGCAGCGCGGAGAGAGTGCCATCCTGAAGCGCTCGAACGGCATGAGCCTCGCGCGAGGCTCCCCCATCGGCGAGGGACATGCTGCGCGAATCATCCACCAGAACGGCGATGATGTTCTGCTGCGGCTTGAGCTCCGCGATCGTGATGGCCGGCTGCCACAACAACACGAGAATCACGGCGGCCAAGAAGGATTGCAACAGCCAGATCACGCCGGCCCGCCAGCGCTTCACGCCCGGAGCGGCCTGGGGAAGCCGGGAGTGAATGATCCAGGCCAGGCCCGCGGCGGCGGCGAGCACCAGAACAACCAAAATCCATTTTGGCCAAGCCCCGAGCAGGACGAATTCGCCCTTGGAAAAAATAGAGACCGGATACTTAAAAAGGAATTGGAACATGGTCGGGAAAACCGCAAGACGGATTCGCGGTCCCAAATCCTGTGGTCAGTGCGTCATCCCATAAATGATGTAATCTAGGCCGATCCGAAAGGCCATGGAAGCAAAGCGCTCCGGATATTCGGGACTATCGGCCCATTCCCAGGCGTCGCCAAGATGCATGTTGTGGCAAATCGCCACGACGATACGGCCTTTGTCATCGCGAATGGCGCGCCATTTAGGGACGTAGCCATCTTTTTCATACGTTCTGCCCGTGTTGATATATTGCTCGCCGGGCACCTGGAAGCGATCGTCGAGGTCATAGAGCGTGTGGAAGATCTCGTCTTTGTTGTCCAAGTCCTCGACGGGACGGTCGGGGAAGACCATGCGCATTCCTTCCATGAAGGTTTCCCAGTCCTCAGTGCCATGGAAATCGTCCACCATCAGAAAACCGCCCTTGAGCAGATATTCGCGCAGGCGCTTGGCCTCGGCATCGGAAAAAGTCCAGTTTTCGACTTGCACGGCATAAACCCAGGGATAGTTGTCGATCTCGTCGCTGTCGAGGTCCACGACCTGTTCGGTGGTCCGGCCATTGATGCGGGTCAGACGATTCATGGCCATCAAAAACTGGCGGTCGGCCTTAGGGTAATCCCGGGACCAACTGCCGCCACCCCAGCCATAGCCATAGCCATAGCCGAAACCACCTCCGAAGCGGCTTGCGCGGGAGGTATAACGCAGTCGAGACCAGGAAAACTCCGCCTTTTCATTGCTTTGATGTGGGTTGATACCGGGAGAGGTCCACTGGCCGTACTGATCGCCGTATTGAAAAGCGCTGGTTCGGAGTGTAAGCAGACCGCCGCAGAGACCCGCGAAGAGAAGCGCCACCGAAATGCCTGGCAGGAGCCTCATCAGAAAAAACCTCGATACGCTGGGAAGAGTACCAGAATGCCGACTCCATCTCCAGCACCATACCCAAACGCACCGATCCGCTTTGCCGGCACGAAAATGAGCTCACTTTTGCGCGGGCAAGGAGAGAGATGCAGACGAGAGGCGAACTGTTGCCCCCGACGCCGATTCGCCTTCGATGTGGTTGTAAGGGCCGTGGCACCGTGAGAGGATTTGCACTTGCAAAGGCCGCAGAGGGAGCCGTGAGACGCAGAGACTTTCTGAAGCTGGGAGGCGCGGCGGCGCTGGGAGCGGGCGCAGCCGAATTGCTGCCAGCACAAATGCAAACAGGTGCGCCAGCCAGCCCGCCGGGGAATCCCGCCGCGACAGAAACGACGAAAGCGGACATTACGCTGCAAATTGCGCCGGTGACGGTGGAGTTGGCGCCGAATCACATCATCAGCACGATCGGCTACAACGGAACCGCGCCGGGGCCGATCCTCCGAATGCGCGAAGGCGTTCCCGTGACCGTGGACGTAACGAACGAAACCGACGTGCCGGAGTACGTACACTGGCACGGGCTGCTGATTCCCTCAAACGTGGACGGCTCGGAGGAAGAGGGCACGCCGCCGGTGCCTCCCCGAGGCCGCAAGCGATATCAATTCGTGCCGCGTCCCGCGGGAACGCGGTGGTATCACACGCACGTGATGGCTGGGGCCGATCTGCACAAAGGCTCCTACACGGGCCAGTTCGGATTTCTGATGATCGATGGGAAGAACGATCCGGGGCACTACGACCAGGAAGTGTTTCTGGCGCTGCGGGACTGGGAGCCCTTTTTTACGAACGAAGATATGGATCAGGACGAACAGGAGCAGCCCGGTCCGCAGCCGGAAAAACCGGCGGTGCTCGATACGCGCCCGAACGGGCTCGAAGTGACTTCCGTGATGTATTCGATCAACGACAAAGCGCTGGGAGCGGGCGAGCCCATCCGGGTGAAGCTGGGCGACCGCGTGCTGATGCACTTACTGAATGCCAGCGCCATCGAGATCCGGCAAGTGGCGCTGCCGGGGCATCAGTTCCACGTGCTGGCGATGGACGGCAATCCAGTGCCGGTACCGCAGGCGACCGACATGGTGGCGCTCGGCCCCGGCGAGCGAGTGGATGCATACGTGGAGATGAACCAGCCGGGAGTGTGGATCCTGGGCGGGACCGACGACAACGTGCGCAACGCGGGGCTGGGCATCGTGGTGGAATACGCCGACCAGCATCGGGAACCGCAATGGGTTGTGCCGGCAAAACCCTTCTGGGATTACAGGATCTTCGGCCATGTGACGGCGCTGATCGCCCCGAGCGAGACGATCAACATGGTGTTTGAAAAAATACCGAGCGGCGCGGGGAAATTCAACGTTTGGCTGGTCAACGGAAAGCAATACCCGCACGACCGGGAATTCGTGCTGAAGGAAGGCACACGCTATCGCATCATCTTTCACAACCGCACCGACGATTCGCATCCGCTGCACCTGCACCGGCACCAATTCGAGTTGGCCGAGATTGGCGGCAAACCGACGGGGGGGATTATCAAAGATACGGTAGTAGTGCCGCTCTACGGGCGCGCGGCCGTGGATTTAGTCGCGGA
>DATLST010000172.1:0-7215 GCA_035534055.1 Candidatus Acidiferrales bacterium
GGATTGGACCGCGGCGAAAATCCGTGCCACGCGGCAGTTGCTCGAAGAAACCGTGAATTTTGTCCGGGTCCGCGAACCATCCATCTACAGCCGCGAACTCGTGGAGCAGCTTTTCATCCAGCCTTATTGCCGGATTGGGAATCTTGTGGACGCCGGTGTGGGCCACCGCGAGACCGTATCCAAGTATCTCAAGACATTGTGTGATACCGGCGTTCTCGAAGAACAGAAAGTTGGGCGCGAGAAACTTTTCGTCAACCCGAGGTTTCTGCGATTGTTAACGGCAGATAGCAATGAATACAAACCGTTCGCGCGTTCCGCGTAACGTAACGGTTAGCGGTGGCCATAGCCTCGAACAGCTGTGGACGCACATATAGGAGCCTACGATGACAGAACCAACGATAATCTGTCCGAATTGCAAAACGGAAATCAAGCTCACCGAATCGCTGGCGGCGCCGCTGATTGAGTCCATCCGCAAGCAGTTCGAGCAGCAGCTGGCGCAGAAAGACAGCGACATCGCCAAGCGCGAACAAGCCACGCGCGAAAAGGAAAAGCAGCTTGCTGATGCCAAAGACAAGTTTGATGAGCAGATAGCCGATCAAGTCGAAGAGCAACTGAAAAAGGATCGTGCCCGGATTACGGCAGAGGAGGCCAAGAAAGCCAAGCAGGCGGCGGCCACCGATCTGGAACAGAAAACGCGTGAAGTCACCGATTTGCAAGCAGTGCTGAAACAGCGCAATGAAAAACTGGCCGAAGCGCAAAACGCGCAAGCGGAACTTATCAAGAAGCAGCGCGAACTGGATGATGCCAAGCGCGAGCTGGAGCTGACGGTTCAAAAACGCATACAGGAAGGTCTTGCCGCTACGCGGCAGGAGGCCAAAAAAGAAGCGGAAGATGAGCTGAACCTCAAGGTGAAGGAGAAGGAACAGACCATCGCCGCGATGCAGAAGCAAATCGAGGAACTCAAGCGCAAGTCCGAACAAGGCTCGCAGCAATTACAGGGCGAAGTGCAGGAACTGGAGCTTGAAAACCTGTTGCGCGCCAAATTCCCGTTCGATGCCATCGAGCCCGTCGCCAAAGGTGAATACGGCGGGGACGTGGTGCAGCGTGTTATCGGTGCAGGTGGCCAGCCGAGCGGCACCATCCTGTGGGAATCCAAACGCACCAAGAACTGGAGCGATGGTTGGCTGACGAAGTTGCGGGAAGACCAGCGCACTGCTAAAGCGGAAATCGCCGTGATTGTGAGCCAAGTATTGCCGAAAGGCGTTGAAACCTTTGAGATGGTGGATGGTATCTGGGTAACCCACCCTCGCGCCGCATTGCCGGTGGCGGCAATTCTGCGCCAGTCGTTACTGGAAGTTGCCATGGCACGGCAGGCCTCCGAAGGCCAGCAAACCAAGACGGAAATGATTTACCAGTACCTCACCGGCCCGCGATTCCGCCAGCGCGTGGAAGCCATCGTCGAAGCGTTTTCCACCATGCGTGAAGACCTCGACAAGGAAAGAAAAGCCATCATGAAGCAGTGGGCCAAGCGTGAAGAGCAGATTGAACGCGTGATGGGTGCAACCGTGGGGATGTATGGGGATTTGCAGGGAATTGCTGGGAAATCGTTGCAGGAGATAGAGGGGTTGAGTCTTCTGGCGCTTGAAGATGACTCAGGGTCGTAGCCGCAATGTTGCGCGTCGTTCGAGTTTGGTATAACAACGGAAATCGGTGGAAACACGAATGAAAAATCGCACCATCAACGTCAAAGGGGCCGACATCGCCATCGCGTCCCGCCATGAGCAGGACTATATTTCGCTCACCGATATGGTCAAAAAATTTGGCGACGAGAGCATCCTTTACAACTGGCTGCGTAATCGGAATACCATCGAGTTTCTCGGTATATGGGAGCAGATCTACAACCCGGGATTTAAACCTGTCGAATTCGATAGGTTTAAGAGCCAAGCGGGCCTGAACAGCTTTGCGCTATCGCCCAAAAAATGGATCGAAGCCACAGGGGCCATAGGCATTTATGCCAAGTCAGGCCGGGGTGGAGGCACCTACGCCCACCGCGACATCGCCTTCGAGTTCGGCTCCTGGCTCAGTCCCGAGTTCAAGCTTTACCTTATCAAGGAGTTTCAGCGCCTCAAGGATGAAGAGGCGCGCGCCATGGCGCTGGAGTGGAATTTCCAGCGCACCCTGGCCAAGGTCAATTACAAAATCCACACCGATGCCATCAAAGAACGTCTGATCCCCCCACGCCTGACCAAGGCGCAAACTAACGTGATGTACGCCAGCGAAGCCGATCTGCTGAATGTCGCCCTGTTCGGCGTCACCGCCGCTCAGTGGCGGCAAGCTAACCCCGGCCAGGCCGGCAATATGCGCGACGACGCCACACTGGAACAACTGGTGGTACTGTCCAATCTGGAAAGCATCAACGCCGTGTTGATCCATCAAGGATCGAAATCTTCTGAACGCCTGATGCAGTTAAACGACATCGCCATTAGCCAGATGCGTTCACTGATCGGCAACAGTGCGATCAAGCGACTGACAGGCCCGGGCAGAAAAACCGGGAAAGACCAATGACCAAACCGATACTGGATCGCAGGCTGCGTTTCCGCCAGCGGGTGGAGGCCATCGTTGAAGCGTTTTCCACCATGCGCGAAGATCTCGACAGGGAACGCAAAGCCATCATGAAACAATGGGCCAAGCGCGAGGAACAGATTGAGCGTGTGATGGGGGCAACGGTGGGGATGTATGGGGATTTGCAGGGAATCGCGGGGAAAACGCTTCAGGAAATTGACGGACTCGAAATGAGAGCGCTAGGCTTTAACGAGGAGAAAACGTGACCGGCTCTTATCTACCGGGGTGATTTACATGCAATCTCAAAAGCCAGCCGCCCCTTTATCTCCATTACACGAGATTCACAAATGGGCAGCCAATCGTCCGGATTGGCAGCGTGACGCGCTCAGGCGGATCGTTGTCCAGGAGATGATTGACGATACAGACCTAAAGGTACTGGGCCGTATTTGCCGTGCCAAGCACGGCGCTGATGCCAGCAAAGAACCCGCGATTGTAGCTTCACCGCTCACGGGCACGCATTTACCGTCTACACCAGGCTCGCAGGGATCGATTTCGCTAGTTTCAATCGGAAATATCAAGAACGTTGATCGACTTCCTTCCAATCAGACTCTCCCATTCGGTGCGGCGCCTGGATTAACAATAATTTATGGCGACAATGGCACCGGGAAATCTGGATATGCTCGAGTCATCAAGAAGACGTGCCGGGCGCGCGGTGCACCTCCCGTTATACGTCCGAACGCGTTTGCTGCACTTAGCAGCGCGAAGGCATCTGCCGCGCTGGTATTTCGCGTGGCCGGAACAGAAGTACCTGTCACGTGGACAGACGGAGTGGCGGCAGATTCGCGATTGGCTAACGTTTTTGTCTTCGACGCTGCCTGCGCCGATCATTACCTGAGTGAAGATAGTTCTGCGTCATTCACACCGTATGGGCTGGATGTTCTTCCCAAGCTGGCGCATGCGTGCGATGCCATTCGCGCACTCATCCAGAAGGATATTGATACGATCCGCGTTTCGATTGAGAGCACTTCGGCAAACTGGAGGTATGACGCAGCGACCCAAGTAGGAAAGCTGGTAGGAAGTTTGTCAGCGTCAACGAAAGCGGCCGCCATAGACGCTTTATGTGGATTGGATAGCGCTCAGGCGCAACGCCTTAGCGATCTGCGCGAGGCTCTAAAGTCCGACCCCTTACAGAAGGCGAAGGAAACCCGAGCGGCGGCCGCTCGGCTCGAAGCCTTTGCAGCGCAAATTGCTGTGGCGGCTGGGGCCATGGCTGCGGAGAAGGTCGAGGCATTTCGAATCTTGATCGAGCAGGTCATCAAGACCGAGGAAGCGGCGAAAGTATTTGCGTCAACCAGCTTCGAGTCTTCCTACCTTTCAGGTACAGGCACTGAACTCTGGCGGGCGATGTGGGACGCTGCAAAGCAATTCTCGGAATCGAACGTCTACAAGGAACAAAGCTTTCCGTTCACGGGCGAATCCGGTCAATGCGTTCTTTGCCAACAGCAACTTGATCCGGTAGCGGTTAGTCGCTTCAAGGTGTTTGACGCGTTCTGCAAAGACAAGAGTCAGCAATTGGCAGCAGAGGCTTCTAAACGCTTGGCGAACGCAGGGGAGTTGCTCGGACAACTTTCTGGTCTCGCTCCGGAACTGACAAAGCTTGATGCGGACCTTGGAGGAATGCCGACGCCGCAGCGTTCCGACGTTGAGGCTTTCGTAAAGAGCACCGACGACGCACTGGAACTGCTCAAAAGTAACGTTGCGGCACGTATCTGGAAGGCGCCCGCAGTCGTCCCGACTTCTCCCGAGGCATCGATCAGAGCGGTTGCTGCGGCCTTGTTAGAGCGGGCCAAAACCGAAGAGTCCGCGCACGACCCGGAAACGCGCAAGAAACTATTAGCCGAGCGAAACGAATTGGAAGCCAGGGAGTGGCTCGGCGGCGTGAAGGCCGACGTGTTGGCTCAAGTCGAACGCCACAAGCAAATCGGCAAACTTGCCGATTGCCAGAAAGATACTTCTACTCATGCCATAACCACAAAGAACTCCGAACTCACTAGCCAGTTTGTAACGGAGGCGTTTCGCGACCGGTTCAGAAGTGAGACCAAAACCGTTGCCCTCAGCACTTTAGACATCCGGTTGGAACCGATTCAGGGTAAGAAGGGTGAAACAAGGTTTGGCCTTCGCCTGACTGCCGCGTCACAGCATAAGGTTGTCGAGATCGCAAGCGAAGGCGAGAAGCGTTGCGTCGCACTCGCGGCGTTTCTGGCGGAACTCTCGCAAGCGTCGCACCAATCCGCCCTTGTATTCGACGACCCGGTTTCTTCACTTGATCATTGGCATAGAGAAAAAATCGCGATCCGATTAATCGAAGAAGCGAAAACAAGGCAGGTCATCGTATTCACGCACGACGTTGTTTTTCTAAATGATCTGCTTGCGAACTCGGAACAAGCCTCGATAACGCCATACGTCCTCTCGCTCGAGTGGCGCGATGGCGTACCTGGAAAATACGTGCAAGGACTTCCGTGGGACTCTAAGCCACCGATAGAACAACTGCAGGAGTTGGCCAAAGACAAAAAGAACGTAGAGGCAACATGGAATCCGCTTCCGAATGACGCAAATGTGCAGGCGATGCGCCATGTGTACTCGCGCTTGCGAGCGACACTTGAACGGATCGTGGAAAGGGAGCTTCTCGCAGGTGTAGTGTCGCGATTTGAGACTCAAGTTCGAACCGGTAGGCTGGCCATGCTCATTGGAATACCGCCAGTTGAATGCGACGAAGCGCAGCGGCTGATCAAGCGGTGCCACAGTGTCACAGACGCTCATGACCCCGCCAAGGGCAAACATGCGTTAGTTCCGAACCCAAATGAATTGGCCGAGGATTTGGCCGCCGCCGACAAACTCGTGAAGGACATACGAGCACGTCACAAGGCAACTTCCGCCGCCACTGGGTCGGGGCCGTAGCTTATGTCGCAACGGCAAAAACTCGAACTAACCTGGATCGGTAAAGAGAACCGGCCGAAGCTGGAGCCGCGGATTCTGCTGGAAGACCCGGAAAAGTCGTATCACGCGGCGCATCGGGTGACGGAGAACGACATCTTCGACAACCGGCTGATCTTCGGGGACAACCTGTTGGCATTGAAGGCGCTGGAGGCGGAGTTCGCGGGCAAGGTGAAGTGCGTGTTCATCGATCCGCCCTACAACACGGGAAGCGCGTTCGAGCATTACGACGATGGAGTGGAACACTCTCTCTGGTTGTCGCTGATGCGTGACCGATTGGAGATTATCCGGCGGCTGCTGTCGGACGATGGCTCGCTGTGGATTACCATCGACGACAACGAGGCGCATTATTTGAAGGTGTTGTGTGATGAGGTGTTTGGGCGCAGAAGTTTTATCGCGAGCAACGTTTGGCAAAAGCGTTACTCGCGAGAGAACCGAGAGGCTATCGGAGACGCGCACGACTACGTTTTTATCTATGCCGTTGACTCTGATCGATTCAAGGCACAGCGGAACCTGCTGCCCATAGGAGAAAAACAGCAAAAGCTATACAAGAACCCAAATCGCGATCCAAGAGGACTTTGGCAGAGCGTTTCCTTGCTTGCTCAAGGGTATCGTCCTAATCAGATGTATGAAATTACGGCACCAAACGGCAACAAACACATTCCGCCTCCCGGTAATTGCTGGAAAGTAATTCGATCAGAGTACGACAAGTTGGTCGCTGACAATCGAGTTTACTTTGGGAAGGACGGTAACGGGGTTCCTCGGCGAATGGAATTTCTCAGCAACGCCAAAGGACTTGTGCCTTGGACATGGTGGCCTCATGAAGAGGTTGGCCATACTGACGAGGCAAAAAAAGAAATGCACGCATTGCTTGGGAAGGATGATGTGTTTCTTACACCGAAGCCTGAACGGCTGATTCAACGTGTCCTCGAAATCGCCACCAATCCTAACGACCTCGTCCTAGACTCCTTCGCCGGTTCCGGCACAACCGGCGCGGTGGCTCACAAGATGGGCCGCCGCTGGATCATGGTGGAACTGGGCGAGCATTGTCACACGCACATCATCCCGCGCCTGAAGAAGGTCATTGACGGCGACGATCCGGGCGGCATCACGAAGGCGGTGGGTTGGAAGGGCGGCGGCGGCTTTCGCTATTACCGGCTCGCGCCCTCGCTGCTGGAAAAGGACAAGTGGGGCAACTGGGTCATCAATAAGGAATATAACGCCGCCATGCTGGCGGAGGCGCTGTGCAAGCTGGAGGGCTTCACCTATGCGCCGTCGGATTCGGTGTACTGGCAGCAGGGCCATTCCACCGAGCGGGACATCATTTATGTGACCACCGCCAGCCTGACCCACGAGCAGTTGCAGCAGTTGAGCGACGAAGTGGGGTCGGAGCGCTCGCTGCTGGTGCTGTGCACCGCCTTCCGTGCCAAAGCCGATGCCTACCCCAACCTGACGGTGAAGAAAATTCCCAAGCAGGTGCTCTCACGCTGCGAATGGGGGCATGACGACTATTCGTTGCAGGTGGAGAACTTGCCTAAAGCGCTTCCCGAGCCGGGGCAGCAGGACCTCGATTTGTGAGCAGCAAGAAGATCCTGATCATCGCCGGGCCTAACGGCGCGGGTAAGACAACCTTCGCAGGCGCATTCCTGCCCGAGGAGG
>DATLST010000173.1:0-16757 GCA_035534055.1 Candidatus Acidiferrales bacterium
CGCCCGAAACGATACCTTCGGGTTATGCTTCGACAACACCTTCGTGATCGCCGCCGTCAACGTCGTCTTCCCGTGGTCGATGTGCCCGATCGTCCCCACGTTCACGTGCGGCTTCACCCTCTCGAATTTCTCCTTCGCCATGTCTCTCTCCGCTCCCCGTCGCGTTCCGTTCTGATTTCGAGTACCGCGAGCCCCGCTACCGTTTCGACTTCACGCCATTCTTTCCGCTGATGATTTCTTCCGCGATGTTCGCGGGGGCCTGCTGGTAATGCGAGAAATGCATCGTGAAGCTGCCGCGGCCCTGCGTTTTGCTGCGGATGTCGGTTGCATACCCGAACATTTCCGAGAGCGGCACCAGCACGCCGATGATTTCCGTGCCGCCACGCGATTCGCGTCCTTGCATCTGTCCGCGCCGCGAGTTCAGGTCCGCAATCACCGTCCCCATATAATCCTCAGGTACCACGACCTCTACCTTCATGATCGGTTCGAGCAGTTTCGGACTGGCCTTCCTGCACGCTTCCTTGAAAGCAATCGATCCGGCAATCTTGAAGGCCATTTCCGAGCTGTCCACATCGTGGTAACTGCCGTCTATGACGGTTACCGCCAGATCCACCATCTCATATCCCGCGAGAACCCCGGTTTCCATCGCTTCCTTTACGCCGTTCTCGATCGGGGGAATAAACTCCCTGGGGATCGCGCCGCCGAATACCTTGTCGATGAACAGGAGCCGGTGCTCCTTGTCGTAGCGCCACTTTCCGCCCTTACCCGCTACCCGCTGCGCCAGCAAGTCGAGCTCGTCGGTCGACATCTCGTGCATGTCTTCGTGCCCGGCGCTCGGCAGCGGCTGCACGGTCAGCTTCACGTGGCCATATTGGCCGCGGCCGCCCGTCTGCTTGATGTATTTCTCTTCCCCTTCCGCCATCTTCAGAATCGTTTCCCGGTAGGCCACTTGCGGGCGTCCCACGTTCGCCTGCACGTTGAATTCTCGCATCATGCGATCCACGATGATTTCGAGGTGCAGTTCGCCCATCCCGGAAATCAGCGTTTGACCCGTGTCGTGATCGGTGTGTACGCGGAACGTCGGATCTTCCTGAGCCAGCTTGCCGAGGGCAGTGCCCATCTTTTCTTGATCCGCCTTCGTCTTCGGTTCAATGGCCACGGAGATCACCGGCGCCGGGAAGTCGATCGCTTCCAGCACCACCGGCTTTTCCTCATCGCATAGCGTGTCGCCGGTCGTCACATTCTTGAGGCCAACGCACGCCGCAATATCGCCCGCCTCCACCGACTCGATCTCTTCACGTTTATTCGCGTGCATGCGCAGCAGCCGGCCAATCCGCTCGCGCGTCTTTTTCGTGGAATTGTAAACGCCCTGCCCGGCCTTGAGAACTCCCGAGTAAACCCGGATATAGGTCACGTGGCCGACGTAGGGATCGGTCATAATCTTGAAAGCCAGCGCCGCGAATGGCTGATCGTCCGCCGGCCGCCGCAGCACAGGCTCTTCCGTGTCCGGGTCCATCCCTTCCATGGGCGGAACGTCGAGCGGAGAAGGCAGATAATCCACCACAGCGTCGAGCAGCGGCTGCACGCCTTTGTTCTTGAATGCCGATCCTGCCAGCACGGGCACGAGCTTCAGCGCGATGGTCGACCTGCGAAGCGAGGCGCGCAGCTCCGCGGGCTCGAGCTTGTGCTGGTCGAGATATTTAGTCAGGATCGCATCGTCATGTTCGGCAATGTATTCAACGACCTTGTCGCGATGTTCTTTGTAGAATTCCGGAGTCAGGGCGGAGGCTTTCACGGCCGTCTCGAGTTCAGGCCGCGACTTCAGGTACTCCGCATCCCACAACTTTTCGAGCGGCAGAACCTCGTATTCGGAGCCCAGAGTTTCATCCTTCCAGATGACGGCGCGCTCTTCGATGAAATCGATGACGCCAAGGAAACTGTCTTCCCGCCCGATGGGATATTGCAACGGAACCGGATGCCCCGAAAGCCGCTGCCGCATGGTTCGAATGGAGTGGTCAAAGTCGGCGCCGATGCGGTCCATCTTGTTGATAAAAGCAATGCGAGGGACGCGATACTTGTCCGCTTGCCGCCACACCGTCTCGGTCTGCGGCTGCACGCCGGCGACCGCGTCGAAAATCGCCACCGCACCGTCCAAAACGCGCAGGGACCGCTCGACCTCCACGGTAAAGTCCACATGCCCCGGCGTATCGATAATGTTGATGCGACATTTCTTATCGAACCGGTTCCAAAAAGCCGTGGTCGCGGCCGATGTGATGGTGATGCCCCGCTCCCGCTCTTGCTCCATCCAGTCCATCGTAGCGGTGCCTTCGTGCACCTCGCCGATCTTGTACGTGACCCCGGTATAAAAGAGGATCCGCTCGGTGCAGGTTGTCTTCCCCGCGTCGATGTGCGCCATGATGCCGATATTGCGCGTCTGGTCGAGTTGGACTTGTCGTGGCATCCTAGAACCTGGTTCGCGCTACCAGCGATAATGCGCAAAGGCCTTGTTGGCCTCCGCCATGCGGTGCACGTCCTCCCTCTTCTTTACGGCTCCGCCGCGCCCATTCGCGGCGTCCATAATTTCTTCAGCCAGCTTATCGGTCATGGACTTTCCCGATCGCGTGCGCGCGTGCAGCACCAGCCAGTGAATCGCCAGCGATTGCCTCCGGAACGGATTCACTTCGATCGGAACCTGGTAGTTCGCGCCGCCCACGCGCCGCGACTTCACCTCCAGCACCGGCTTGCAGTTCTCCACCGCCTTCTTGAACAGCTTGAAGGCGTCGTCGTTCGTTTTCTGGGCGACCTGGTCCATGGCCTTATAGAAAATCGCCTGCGCGGTCGAGCGCTTGCCGTCGTACATCATGCTCGAAATGAATTTCTGCACCAGATCGCTGCCGTACACCGAATCGCCCGGTATCCTTCGGCGAACAACCCAACCTTTACGAGGCATGCTTCATCTCTCCTACTTCTGGGCGGCTTTGGGCCGCTTGGCGCCGTATTTCGAGCGCCCCTGCTTGCGGTTTTCGACGCCCGCAGCATCGAGTGTCCCGCGGATAATGTGATAGCGGACTCCGGGAAGATCTTTCACGCGACCGCCGCGCACCAGGACGATCGAGTGCTCCTGCAAGTTATGTCCGATCCCGGGAATGTAGGTCGTCACTTCGGCGGAATTCGTCAGCCGCGCGCGCGCTACTTTTCGCAGCGCTGAGTTCGGCTTCTTCGGCGTCTGGGTATAGACGCGGACGCAAACCCCGCGCTTTTCCGGACATCCTTCGAGCGCGGGCGACTTCGTCTTCGTCCGAATCTTCTCCCGGCCGTTCCGCACCAGTTGTGAAAATGTTGGCACGCATGCCCCCTTGCTTCGCAAAGCTCCGCGTCGTCAGAGCCCTGCTTGCGCGAAACATTCTCCCGCGCAGAACTCTGCGGGTGCATGAACAGAAAAGGTCGCCAAACCTTATGGAACTTCACAGGTACTCCGCTGACGCTTCACCCCGAGGAGTGAACTGCATCGGCTAAGGCGGAGAGGCTTACACGGCTTTGCGGGGCTGGCGCCCCATTTCGGCCGTTCTTCCAAAACCCCGTTCCTTATTTCAATGTTCCGGGGCGGAAGACTTCCCTTTCACCACCAGGCCCGAAGGCCTCTGAACAACCGCGCAAGTATAGGAAAAACAACAACTCATGTCAACCCGATTCACGTGTGGAAATCCTCATGCTCTATTTTTTAGCCCATTTCCTAATCCACACCATCGGTGGCCATGCTCATCCGAAAAACGCCCCCGCCAACCCATCTCGGTCGTGCCCTTGGGAAGCCATCCCGATGCAGCGAGTCGTCCCGCCAGCTACTTAATCGTACCTTTCCTTCCATGCATCTTATTGTATCTGCACGCCTTAGCACGACATGGCCCCTCGATTCACACTGCGGATAGCAAGGCGCACGGTCCCAAATTTGCACTCTGCGCTCGACGGAAAGAACGTTGTCGTGATGAACATTTGCTCAACTGTTCCCGCCTCTCTGCATTCCGCTGGCAAAATCCACGTTAAACTGGTCCTCCGGTTTTCAACAGGGAGCATGCATGAATCGTCTCCTAGGTGTCGGTTTTTGCCTTCTGAGCTTCTCAGCTTTCGCCGTAGCGGCAGCTCAGAGCCAAGCAACTCCTCCAATCGAACTCCCGAGCCAAACCGGCTCCGCCGCTTCTTCCGCAATGCAGACCCCTCGACCGTATTTACAAGAGCCGTTCGTAATCGAACAGTACTTCACGACGGCGCGCTTCGAAAATGACGGCACAGGCGAACGCGATCTCTCAGTGCGCATCCGCGTGCAGAACGATGCCGGCGCACAACAGCTAGACCATCTTGTATTCGGCTACAACTCGGTCAATGAACGCATGGATGTCCACTTCGTGCGCGTGCGCAAAGTGGATGGGACGGTTGTCGATGCAGCCCAAGATGCGGTGAAAGAGACGCCGGCCGCCGAAGTGCGGGACGCGCCCGCATACGCGGGCGATCGGGAAACGCACATTACCGTGCCGGAGTTGCACCCTGGCGATGTTCTCGAATACGAAATTGCTACTCGCATCATTGTTCCGCCCGCTCTTGGCGAATTCTGGCTGGAACACAGCTTCGTGGACGATGCGATCGTTCTCGATGAACGATTCGAAGTGAACGTCCCGGTGGGCCGTAAAATTACCATCAAGTCTCCCAATCTCTCTTATTCAACTTCAACCGGCGCGGATCCCTCCAAGGGCCGGATAATCTATCGATGGAAACGCGCAAATCTCACTCTTCCTTCCAACGACGAGTCCAGGAAGGAACCGGAAGCCGCAGAATCCAGGCCGCCTGATGTGCAGCTCACCACTTTTGCGAGCTGGGAGGACGTTGCGCGCTGGTATGCCGGCATCGAGCGCGGCCGCAGCGAACCGACTCCGGATATCCGCGCCAAGACGATGGATCTCATCGCGGGACGCACCAGTGAACTCGACAAGATCCAGGCGCTTGACGAATATGTCGCCAAGAATATCCGCTATGTCGGCATTCCTCTCGGCTCCGCTGGCTATCAGCCGCATTCAGCGGCTGAAGTTTTCAGCAACCAGTACGGCGACTGCAAGGATCAACAAACCCTCTTGGCCGCAATGCTTCAGGCTGCGGGAATTCAGGCCGATGCCGCGCTGGTTCCTTATTCTCGCGAGATCGACGTTTCATTGCCTTCGCCCGCCCAGTTCGATCATGTGATCACGGCCGTGCCTCATGAAAATGAACTCATCTGGATGGATTCAACCGCGGAGGTCGCGCCATTCCGCTTTTTGCCTGCTCCGCTGCGCGCCAAGGCAGTCCTGCTGATCGCGCCGGATGGCGCTGATAAAATTGTGGACACGCCGGCCGATTTGCCGTTTCTTTCCACACAGCACGTCGAAATCGAGGGACAGTTGAGCGACCTCGGAAAGCTTACTGCTTCGGTGCATTATGAACTGCGCGGCGATACCGAATACCTGCTGCGACTCGCATTTCGCCGCACGCCGCAATCGGGATGGAAACAACTCGGCCAGACCATACTCACGTTTGACGGCGTTCATGGCAACGTCACGTCCGTGAAACCCAGCGATCCCCTGGATACGCGGAATCCGTTCGGACTCGAGATCGAATACACACAATGGAATTTCCTGGATTGGTCGAGCAAGAAAGAGCAGGTGACCATGCCCTTGCTCGTGATTGGACTGCCCGAAGCGCCCGGGAATCGTCAGAAGCCCATCCATTTCGGCAGCCCGCTCGATGTCGTGACCCGCTTGAAACTCACACTGCCAACGAACTTCGCGGCTGAGCCCCCTGCGGCCATGGCCATCGACCGGGATTACGCGGCTTTTAAGTCCAGCTATCGTTTTGAAGGTCACACGCTCACGGCGGAACGCCTGCTCAATTTCAAGACGTCCGACCTGCCTGCCTCTCGGACGGATGATTATCTGACGTTCCGGCAGGCCGTTGAGGCGGACCAAACTCGCACGCTCTCCGTTGAAAACTCAGCGGCAGGCGGACCTGCAATTCCGCCGACGGCCCAGGCGGACGACCTTTTCGAAGCCGGGGAGGCCGCGCTCGGCGCGGGGAACTTGCGCGCGGCGATTCCGCTCTTCAAGCGCGTCCTTGAATTGGAGCCGCAGCACAAAAAGGTCTGGAACGATTTGGGGCTCGCGTACCTGCGCCTACGGCAGTTCGACGAGGCGGCAACATCGTTCCGAAAGCAGATTGAGGCCAATCCCAGCGACGAGCACGCCCACGACTACCTCGGCCTGGCGCTCCAGCAGCAGCAGAAATATAACGAGGCTTCCGACGCTTTCCGCGAACAGATCCAAATGAACCCGCTCGACACCATCGCCCACGCAGCCCTGGGAGAACTCCTTCTCTCCCGGCAACAGTACGCCAAGGCCGCGCCGGAACTCGAAAAAGCCACGGTCCTTTCGCCGGACAATGCAGGTCTTCAAATCAGCCTCGGCCAAGCCTACGTTTACGCCGGTGATACCGCCAAGGCGGTCTCCGCATTCGAGAATGCCGTGGAAATTTCCCCGACCCCGGACGTCTGGAACAACGTGGCTTACAACATGGCAGACCACAAGCTCGACCTTGAGAAAGCCCAGCAATACGCCGAATCGGCGGTTTCGGCCGCTGCCGCGAATCTTCGGAACGTCGATCTGTCGAACGTCACGGCCGCGCAATGGAATGAGGTGACGAGCCTCGCGAACTACTGGGATACGCTCGGCTGGGTCTATTTTCAAAAGGGCGACCTGGTGGCCGCCGAGCCTTACATCCGTTCCGCTTGGCTGCTCAGCGAGCATGGCGAAATCGGAGATCATCTCGCGCAAATCTATGAAAAGCGTGGCCAGAGAGATCAGGCCATTCACGCCTATGCGCTCGCTCTTGCCGCTCCCCACTCGGCTGCGGAAACGCGGGCTCGCCTCACGCTGCTCCTGGGCGGCAACGCGGCCATCGACACTATGGTGAACGAAGCAAGGCCAGCGTTCATGAATCTTCGAACGCTCCCGGCCGGCAAAATGCTCCGGGAAAATGCGAGGGCCGACTTCCTGATTCTGATGTCGCCGGGAGAAAAGCCGAACCTGCCCTTTGTCAATGCCGTGCGGTTTGCCGGCGGGAGTGAAAGTCTGAGGCCCTTCGCGGACCGGCTGCGCTCGCTCAACTACGGCCCGGTGTTTCCCGGCGACTCTTCGGCGAAGATCCTCCGTCGCGGGACACTTTCCTGCTCAGCCCAAACAGGCGAGTGCAGCTTGCTTCTGCTCTCGCCGGAAGACGCTGGAGCGCTGCACTGACCGTTCAGCCGGGATTTTCGCAATAGTTACTTGAGTTCGAGGACTTCCTTTTCCTTGGCAGCCGAAAAGTCTTCGATCTTTCTCGTTTCCGAGTGCGTCACCTTCTCGAGTTCGTCGAGCGAGCGTTTTTTCTCGTCTTCGCTGATTTTCTTTTCCTTTTCGAGTTTCTCGATGGACTCTTTGATGTCGCGCCGGATGTTCCGGACGGCAGTTCGATGATTTTCGAGCACCTTATGGATGTGCTTCACCATGTCCTTGCGCCGATCTTCGGTCAGCGGCGGAATGGGAACCCGGACCACTTTTCCGTCGTTGGTGGGATTGAGACCCAGATCCGACGTGCGAATCGCTTTGTCGATCGGCGCAACGGCCCCGGGATCCCATGGTGAGATCACAATCATCGCGGGATCGGGAACGCTGAGCGTCCCGAGTTGATTGAGCGGCATCGGAGTTCCGTGATAGTCCGCTCGAATGCCGTCGAGAATCGCAACGTTCGCGCGCCCGGTTCGGACGCCGGAGAGATCCTTGCGGAAATCCTCCACGGCTTTCTCCATCCGCGCCTTGGCCTGCGCCAGCGCGTCTTTGCTTGTCGCAATCGTCGTCATCGAAAAGTAGCCTCCGCCTGCCGGTTTACGCCGCCGTAACGGTCGAGCCGACCGTGTCTCCCATCACCACACGCTTCAGATTCCCCGCCAGGCCCATGTTGAACACCACAATCGGCATCTTGTTGTCCATGCACAGCGAAATGGCCGTGGAATCCATCACCGAGAGACCCTTCTGCAGGACGTCCAGGTACGTAATCCGCGAAAACATTTTTGCCCCAGCTACCTTTTCCGGGTCGGCATCGTAGACGCCGTCGACCCGGGTGGCTTTCAGGATCACATCCGCCTTGATCTCCATGGCGCGCAGCGCCGCCGCCGTGTCGGTTGAAAAATACGGGTTGCCGGTGCCCCCGGCAAAGATCACGACTCGATCCTTCTCCAAGTGTCGCGTAGCGCGCCGCCGGATGAAAGGCTCCGCCACCTGGTGCATCTCGATCGCGCTCATCAGACGCGTCCGGCAACCCGCCTTTTCCAGCGCGTCCTGCAGTGCCAGGCCGTTGATCACCGTCGCGAGCATACCCATGTAGTCGCCCGTGGCACGGTCGATGGCGAGATCCTTTTGTCTCGTCCCTCGAAAGATGTTGCCGCCGCCAACCATCAGGGCAACCTGCACGCCCAAATCATGCACTTCCTTCACTTCGCGCGCGATGCCCTGAATCGTGTCCGCGTGAATGCCGAAAGCCTCCGGCCCGGAAAGGGACTCTCCCGAAAGCTTCACTACAATTCGTTGATAGGCGGGTGCGCCCTGCTTTTCGCTGCTGGCTATTGTCATCGCGTGTGGCTTGTCTCCCCGGCCTTCGCGGGCATTCTAATGCGCTTCCGTGCGATTTGGCATTAGGCTCTTTCGGCGTGAAACCGGTCGACGCAGCATTCTCCGCGAAGAATTTTCGCACAGCAGGTTCGAATCGCACCAGCGAAGATTCACCGGACGCGTGTCAGCCGGTAACCGTCCCGGTCTCGGATGCTGGTGAATGGGCTATCGCAGAATTCGGAAGACCCATGGATAGCGCGTTGTTCGGCTAGAGTTCGGCTTACGCAGCCGGAGCAGGTGCGGGACCTTCAGAGACTCCCGCGAACGGCGAGGCGCCATCCGTTTCGCCTACCTTGAATCGGGAGAAGCGGCGAATGGCGATATTCTCGCCGAGCTTCGAGATGGCTTGGTCGACCAGCTCTTTCACCGTCATCCCTTCATCTTTGATGAAATGCTGTTCGTACAAGCAGTTCTCTTCGTAGAACTTTTCCATTTTGCCCGTCACGATCTTTTCGATGACAGGTTCGGGTTTTCCGGTGGTCTTGGCCTGTTCGCGATAAATCTCACGCTCCCGGCCAAGAATCTCTTCGGTCACTTCCTCGCGGCGCAGGAACCGCGGATCGAGCGCCGCGATGTGCATCGCCACATCGTGGCACAGCCGCTGAAAATCCTCCGTGCGCGCCACAAAGTCGCTCTCGCAGTTGATCTCTACCAGCACGCCGATTTTCCCGCCGGCGTGGATGTAGCAGCCCACCAATCCTTCCGACGTGGCACGTTGCGCCTTCTTCTGCGCAGCCGCCTGGCCCTTCTTGCGAAGAATGCTAATCGCCTGTTCGATATCGCCGTTCGATTCCACCAGCGCGTCCCGGCAGGCCGTGAAGCCCGCTCCGGTTCGATCCCGCAAATCCTTCACCAATTGCGCTGACACGTTCGACTTTCCGGTTTCAGTTGCCATGGACTTGCTCAATTCCTTTTTGGATGGATTCGGGCCTTATGACGCCACCGGCCGGATGCGCGGATTCAATGCGCCGATGCTGGCTGGAATGGCCGAACGATTCCCTTCGGCGCGGGATCTATCGAGGAAGGCTTTCATCCTCATTCGCCACGGGCGCTTCTTCGCTGGGGACTATTTCGCCCGGCTCGCCCTCGACGAAATCGCCTTCCTGCTTCTCGTATACCTCATAGGCGCTGGTGTCGACGTAGTCGACGCCTTCTTCACCGGGCGCGGCTCCCGCAGCTTTCTGGTCGGCAATCTGCGACTGTTCGAAGGACTGGCGTCCCGCGACCACCGCGTCCGAAATCTTCGATGTAAACAACCGGATCGCGCGCAAGGCGTCATCGTTGCCCGGGATGACCCAGTCCACAAGGTTGGGATCGCAATTCGTGTCCACAATGGCCACCACCGGGATCCCCATCCGCCGCGCTTCTCGCACCGCGATCACTTCCGCGTTCGGGTCGATCACGAACATCACGTCCGGAAGGGTGGTCATGTTTTCGACGCCCGAGAAGTTTTGCTGCAGATGCTTCAGTTCCCGTTCCAGTCGCGCGCTCTCTTTTTTCGAGAATTGCGCCATACGCCCATCTTCGACCATGGATTTCAACAGCTTCAGCCGCTTGATCGATTTCTGCAGCGTAACCCAGTTCGTCAGCGTGCCCCCCAGCCAGCGGTGGTTGACGTAAAACATACCGCAGCGTTGAGCCTCTTCGGCGATGGCTTCCTGCGCCTGCCGCTTGGTTCCCAGGAAGAGAACGCTCTTGCCTTGTCCCCCCTGTTCGGACACGTAGCGTGCGGCCTCGCGGAACATCTTGAGAGTCTTCTGCAAATCGATGATGTGAATCCCGTTCCGCTCACCGAAAATGTATTCCTTCATCTTCGGGTTCCAGCGCCGCGTCTGATGGCCGAAATGCACGCCGGCCTCCAGAAGCTCTTTCATGGTTATTTCGACTCCCAAAAGTACCTCCTCTCTCTGAAGGGATGCTTCGCAACGCCTTCCGGCGCCAGCATCCTTTTTTGCCGGTACCTTGCCGGCCGTGATTTATCCCCGGCGAGCCGGGGACACAGACAAACTATCGCTTACTGTACTGGAAGCGGCGACGCGCGCCCTTCTGCCCGTATTTCTTCCGTTCCTTCATGCGCGAATCGCGCGTCAGGAACCCGTTTTTTCGCAGTGCTGGACGCAGTTCCGGGTTCAGCCGTGCCAGCGCTCGCGAAAGCCCCATGCGCACCGCGCCGGCCTGTCCGCCCACTCCCCCGCCCTTCACCTGCGCCTTCACTTCCAGTTGGTCGTGCATCTGCGTGAATTTCAGCGGTTCCACCGCGGCTGTGTTCCAAGCCACGTTGCTGAAATATTCGTCCACCGGCCGGCCGTTAATCGTGAACCGTGCCGGTCCCATCTTGATGTATACGCGAGCCACCGCTTCCCGGCGGCGGCCGGTGCCGTAGAACTGTTTCCCAGCGGCACTCTCAATCGAACCTGCGGATGAACTCAACTTTCCTCCTGCTTCGACCTTCTCTCGAATCTTATTCCCGGCAGATTATTCCGCCGAGTCTGGAAAATTGCCGGCCTGCCCTGGAACACTGGCCACGCCTTTGGAGCGGGGCTGAGTCCCCGAAGCTTGCGGACGCAAAAACCGCAGCTTCTATTTTACACTGCAAGGGGCTTTTGTCCGGCGTGGCGGGCGAGCGATTCACTTCCGGCGTACACACGCAATTTCTTGGCGCGGCGCGCCCGGAGCTTGTTCTTTGGCAACATCCCAAGCACCGCTTCGCGCACAACCTCTTCCGGCCGCCGTTGCAGCAGCGCTCGAATGGGAATTTCCTTAAGGCCACCCGGATAGCCGCTGTGATGGCGATAAATCTTCTGATCGATCTTATTCCCCGTTAGCTTTACTCGTTCGGCGTTGATTACGATGACATGGTCCCCGCAATCAAGGAAAGGAGTGAAGCTCGGCTTATCCTTGCCGATCAACATCCTCGCCACCCGCGTCGCAAGCCGCCCAAGCACTTGCCCATTCGCGTCCACCACGAACCAGTTCTTCCCTACTGTCAGCTCTTCCGCCTCTCGGCCTTTTGGAACGTACGTCCGCATCTTCTCGGTCACACCTTTCGCTCTAAAGACAAACGCTAAGTGTAGGGCACCGCGTAGTTTCTGTCAATGAACGCACCTATTTATCTTCCCCCGCACTCCGGATTAAGCGGATTTCGAATTCGCCTTAAAATAACGACATAGGAACCCGATGGAATTAAAGAGCCACTCCTACATGCTGACTCCAGGGTGCAAGCTGACAACGGACCGTCTGATGGCCGAGGAGGGATCGACGCGTTATTCTATCGGGGCTTGTGACCGTCTTTTTTTCGCAGTGAGGTTCGTTGCTGCCAGACGCCTTGTTTCCGTGCCGCTACAATTGCCACGGGCGCGCCTGGTTCAACAAACTGCTATCGCTCACCACCCATGTAATGTGGCTTTCGGAGCCCAATAAATAATAAACGATTCGCGGCGGGAAAGCACAATCACAGCGATGTGGCGGCGGGTCGTCTCTCGGCGGCCCGCTCACCGGTTTAAATCCGTGGTTAAACTGCGGAGGTAGACGTGGTGGACGCGGTCAAAGCACTGCGAGAACTCTTCCCGTTGGAAGATTTCTCGTAGCTGTTCTCGCTCGCATCTCCCGTCTTATCGATCTCGATCGAACCCTTGAAGTAGGCTCCGTCCTCGATCATGATGCGCGCGGTCGTCAAGTCTCCCACCACCGAGCCATCCTTCTTGATCTCGATTCGGTCGCGGGCACGCAAATTTCCCTTCACGTTGCCGTACACCACCACTTCGCGGGCGATGATGTCGGCCGTCAGCTTAGCGCTCGCACCGATCGTCAACCTGCGTTCCTCCAGATGGACCAGCCCTTCGACGCTTCCGTCGATGTGCAGGTCTTCATTCCCGGTGATTTCGCCCTTGACGTGCAAGCTACTGCCAAGCCGTGCTGCGCCGGTCGGCGCTGCCGTCGCGGGATACGTCGAATCCAAAGGTGCCATTTTCTTAGCCTCCCCAGAAAAAGATGATGCGCTTGTGCTGGTTACCGTAGCACTAGGCTGCTGCGGAAGCGGCGTCCTAGCGGGAGATTCCGCCTTCTTCTCTCCACCCCACATTGATCCTCCTTGGCCCAAACTACCGTAACTCCGATTATGAATATGGACCGGGGCTATCAATCTAGCCCTCCGCGAAATCGCTGCCAAATCCAAAGTAGTACAGTTGTGTCCCGAGAGGTAACGCTGTTCTTCAGGCTAGGGTTTCCTGGCTGGAGGAGGACAACGGTACATCCTTGCACGTACCGCGCAATATCAAGCCGGCATTTTCAGGATTCTCACAACCAGCGCGCGCCGTCCCGGGCCTAATACTTCCGCAGAACCCCGACCACCCGCCCCTGAATCTTCACATCCGTCGCCGGGACGATGATGGGCGCAATCTGATCGTTTGCCGGCTGCAAACGAATCTTCCCGCCGGGCTCGCGATAGAACCGCTTCACCGTGGCCTCGTCTTCTCCCACCAGCGCCACCACAATCTCTCCCGTATTGGCCACCTGCGTCTGCTCCACCACGATGTAATCCCCGTCCAGGATGTGGTCGTCGCGCATCGATTCGCCCTTCACTTGCAGCACGAACGTGTTTTGCCCGCGCGCGAAATCGGCCAGCGAGATCTTCTCGCGGTCCTCCACCGCTTCCAGCGGGCGCCCGGCGGCGATTCGCCCGGCCACCGGCAACTCCACCACGTGGCGGTCGAGCACCTGTTCCCGGATGGGCTTCGGCAATTGCAGAATCTCGATCGACCGGCTCTGGTTGTATCCGCGCCGGATGAATCCCTTCTTTTCCAGGGTCGAAAGATGCTTGTGAACGGTCGCGAGCGACGTCAGTTTCAGTCCGTGCGCAATTTCTTCAAAGCTTGGCGAATATCCGTTCTTGTTCAGGAAACTGACCAAATAATTGAGAACTTCCTTCTGTCTCTTTGTCAGTGCCATAGGGCGCCCTCCGTGGCGCGTACTGGACGCACTATATGGCGAATCAAAAGCGAAAGTCAATGGTACTTTGGGACAGGCATCGGCTTATTTGGAGATTCACCAGTAGCCGTGATCTTTTATTGCGTGCTGAGTTAGGTGCGTCTGGGCTGCATCGAGCCGCCGGTGAGTTTCCTTTAAGTATAATTCGCGCGAATCCGAGCGAAGCTATATCGCAGCTCGCATTGCGAACCCGTCCTGGTCCCTTTTCGTCTCGACCTTCCCTGCCGATCAGGAGTAAACTCGCCCGAAAATCGGGACGTCCATTCAGGAGGCTGCTTGAAAATATCCTTAACCATGCTTCTTCGTTCATGTATCTTGATTCTCGCTTGCTCCGCTCTCCTTTTTGCCCAGGCAACTCCTGACTGGACCGAGCCGTTCCCGCCCTATCGCATCATTGGCAACATCTATTACGTCGGCAGCCGGGGCCTTGCCTCCTACCTCATCACCACGCCCAAGGGCGACATCCTTATTAACAGCGACCTTGCAACCTCCGTCCCCCAGATCCGCGCCAGCGTCGAAAAGCTCGGCTTTCAATTCAACGACATCAAGATCCTGCTCATCAGCCACGCGCATTGGGATCATGCTTCCGGCAGCGCTCAAATCAAGGAGATCACCGGCGCCACTTATATGGTCATGGACGCCGACGTACCCGTCATCGAGGCGGGCGGCAAGGGCGACTTCATGTACGGAGACAATCTGAATTCGCGCTTTCAGCCCACCAAAGTCGACCGCGTCCTCCACGACGGAGATAAGGTCGAACTCGGCGGCACGGTTCTGGTCGCCCATCTCACTCCCGGCCACACCAAGGGCTGCACTACCTGGACACTGCAAGTGCGGGACGCCGGCAAGACCTACAACGTCGTCATCGTCGGCAGCACCAACGTTAACCCCGGCTACAAGCTCGTCAACAACACACTTTATCCCCAGATCGCGCAAGACTACGAGCGTACCTTCCGGGTCTTGAAGTCGCTGCCCTGCGACGTGTTTCTTGGCGCCCACGGCAGCTACTACAGCATGGAAGCGAAATACGCTCGCATGAAACCGGGCGCACCGAACCCCTTCATCGATCCCGATGGATACAAAAAGTTCCTCGCCCAAAAGGAACAGGATTTCCGCCAGGAACTCACCAAACAAGAATCAGCCGCACGGTAGCTGGATCGGCGCTCGTGCGGGAATCAATCGAATCGCCGATGCGGCGGCCCTCCCCGTGCCGCCTACGCAAGGATCCTGATCGCTCGCGGCACGCATCTCGTGTATTGCTTCCGCGTCTTGCCGTCAGGAGTAAGGAGTTTTATGAATTTTATAAACCGTGCCGGCGCTCTATTTTTCTATCCAGTCTACCCAGCGATCCACGGGAATCCTTCGGCGTCGCCCCGCATCTGATGGCTCATATCCACGCCCCTGCACGTGAGAGCCAAGAATGAGGAGCCAAGAATGAGTCGAGACCCAGTCTGCGGCATGACGGTCGATCCCGAGCGAGCCAAGGCCAAATCCGAGCACGCTGGAAATACCTACTACTTCTGTTGCTCAGGCTGCGCTGAAAAATTCCGCGCCGACCCGGACAAATATCTCAGCGCAAAGCTCCCCGCCCACACGGTCTCGCCCGGTGATCAAGTAGTCCAGTTAGGCGGTATCAAGACTGCCGCGGAGTTCGCCGCAGCTGCCATTGCACCCGCGCAGGCAACCATGGCGGCCCCGCGCTCCATCACGACCGAAGCTTCCGCGGCTCAAACCACGACTTACACATGCCCCATGGATCCCGAGGTCCGGCAGAATGGGCCTGGCGCGTGTCCCAAATGCGGCATGGCTCTTGAGCCCGACTTGCCCACCGCGCCCGCAACGCGCACGGAGTATATCTGTCCGATGCATCCCGAAATCGTGCGCAGTGAGCCAGGCTCCTGTCCGATTTGCGGCATGGCACTCGAACCGCGCACGGTCGTAGCCGACGAAGAAACGAATCCCGAACTCGTCTCCATGACGCGCCGCTTCTGGACCTGCGTGGCTCTCACCATCCCGGTGCTGTTTCTGGGAATGTCGGACCTGATCCCCGGACAGCCTGTGCAGCAATGGCTGTCGATGCGTGCAATTGGATGGATCGAATTTCTCCTCGCGACACCCGTGGTCCTCTGGGGCGGCTGGCCATTTTTCCAGCGCGGTTGGGCCTCGCTTGTGAACCGCAGCCTGAACATGTTCACGCTGATCGCCATTGGCACGGGAACCGCGTATGTCTATAGCGTCATCGCGGTCCTCTTCCCCACCATCTTTCCCGCTGCCTTCCGCGCCAATGGTGAAGTGCCGGTGTATTTCGAAGCCGCCGCGGCCATCACTTCGCTCGTCTTGCTGGGCCAGGTTCTCGAACTGCGCGCCCGCAGCCGAACCTCGAGCGCCATTCGCGCGTTGCTCAAGCTGTCTCCCAGAACCGCGCGTTTAGTTCGCGCCGACGGCGCCGAAATCGATGTGCCCGTCGAGCACATCGGGCCGGGCGACATTCTGCGCGTCCGTCCCGGCGAAAAAGTGCCGGTCGACGGTACCGTGACCGATGGATCGAGTTCGGTGGATGAGTCGCTTGTAACCGGCGAATCGATCCCGGTGGAAAAAACATCCGGCAGCCGCGTGATTGGCGGGACCGTTAATGCCACGGGAAGCTTCCTGGTGCGCGCCGAGCGCGTTGGCAGCGAAACGATGCTTGCGCAGATCGTCCGCATGGTCGGCGAAGCACAGCGCAGCCGCGCTCCCGTGCAGCGTCTCGCCGATCGTGTCTCGTCCTATTTCGTGCCCGCCGTCGTGCTGATTGCGGTCATTACCTTCGCGGTCTGGTCCATCTTCGGCCCCGCGCCACGAATGGCGCATGCCCTGCTTAACGCCGTGGCGGTTCTTATTATTGCGTGTCCCTGCGCACTCGGCCTCGCCACTCCCATGGCCATCATGGTTGGCACCGGGCGCGGCGCGCTCGCCGGCGTCCTGATTAAGAACGCCGAGGCACTCGAAATCCTAGAAAAGGTCGATACCCTCGTGGTGGATAAGACCGGCACGCTCACCGAGGGCCGGCCC
>DATLST010000174.1:0-4332 GCA_035534055.1 Candidatus Acidiferrales bacterium
CCCCTTCAGGAAACTGTCCAGCCATGCACCTGTCCGTGAAGGTGGCAGCGCAAGGGTTAGAAGGAAGAGTCTGGGCGTTGCGCCCTTCGCAGCCAGGTCGCTGGCCGCTCGCACGAGCGCTTTGTAGCCGACGGAATCCGCTGGATGCGTTTCACTCAGGAAGTGTACCGTTTCCACGAAGGCATCGCAGCTTAGGAGCCAATCGGTTTTCCCGGTGGGTGCGACGATGGCTGCGTCATCGCCGATCCCCAGACGCAATTCCCCCCCCTGCTGAGAGGGAATCGCCCGCGCTATCCTCTCGATCAGTTGAGCTTCGCTGTTCATCTTCTGTTCCTTCGTACAGTTGTGGCTTGTGCGCTTCTTAGATTAGCCTGATTGGCGGCGACGCGGATTGTTAAGTATAAAGAGGTTGGCTCTGGTAATCGAGCGTTGGCCTACATAAAATGGAAGATAGGAGTTGACGTTAGAGGACATGGTCATTACAATTCGTCGAGTTTCGAACCAGGGCTCTCGGTTCAGACTTTTTTTGCGCGAATCGCTCTACGACTAAGTCGGCTAGCCGCGAGAGGGATCTCGACTTCGCGGTGTTCCGTGGGCCGCCGCGGTTTTCATTTGGACAAAAAACGATGAAGGGCAAATACTATACGTTTTTCATTGCCTCCAGCGCTCAGGGAGGAATGCGCCGCGTTCGCATGCCCTTCTACGTTCTTCATTTGCTGACCCTTTTGGCGATTGTGGGGGGAATCACAGTCGTGGCGGCGACCAGTTCCTATTCCCGCATGCTTTGGAAAGCTGCGAATTACAATTCTCTCCGCCGCGATCAAGAAAACCTCAAGAAGCAATATGTACAGCTTCAGACTCAGGTAAAAGACACGAACCAGCGCTTAAGCTCTTTGCAATCACTTGCCGGTGAAGTAGCAATGGCCTACGGGATTACACGGTTTCGGCATAGTCCGTTCGAAGTCACCGAAGCGGAAGCCGACCCGGACCGGCAATTCCAGAAGTCACTCGACGAATTCAGCTATCTGGAAAACAACGTTACCGCCGTCACAATGCCGAACACTGGGATGCGGCTCATACCCGCCGCTCAATTCACTACTCTGGGTATTACCCCTTCCCTGTGGCCGGTGGTCGGAGAAATTACCGGGCATTTTGGAGAACGGCTTGACCCGTTCAGCGGCGAGGGTGCATTCCACACCGGCATGGATATCGCTTCGCATTATGGCGATGCGATCCGCGCCACCGCGGACGGCGTTGTCACCGAAGCGAGTGCTCGCGGCGGGTATGGCCGGCTGGTTGTCATCGACCACGGTTTCGGCGTCACAACCTGGTATGGACACCTTTCAGCCTACAACACGCAGGTTGGCATGCATGTTAAGGCAGGGGATGTGATCGGCTACGAAGGCCAGAGCGGGCGGTCGACGGGACCGCACCTCCACTATGAAGTGCGAGTCTACAACACGCCGGTCAATCCCTGGCGTTACCTTCGGAATCTCAACCCAGCCGCCACTGTTGCGGCTGCCAGCACAACTCATACCGCCGGCGACTGATTCCCTTCCGTTCTAGCTTTCAACGTAAGCTCCCGGCAACCTGGAAAGCCCGCACAGCTTGGCTCGTCTCCGACTTGGTTCGGTGCATAGATCGCCGGGCGGAGTACCACTTACCGGTTGCCATTCGACACGACTGCCGAGGCGCAGCGCGGCCATCAGCGAGAAGGGGAAAAGTAATTTGGGTCAGCGCGTTGTTCCGGATTGCGAAGCCCCGGCGGAGGATGTCGATTCGGAAGCGAGCATTTCGGGCGTGATGTCGAGACTGAGGCGCACCAAGCGTTCCTGGCGACTGATCTTCACCTGCTTGACGAGCGCATCGAGAAACGCCGCCTGTGCTTTGGTCATCTGGCGGTTGGCCTTCGGATCGATGAGCGCCATCGACGCGCCCATGCGGGAAATTTCCAGTAACGTGGCGATCTCGATCGCGTTTTTCACGGAGTTGGTTTGCCCGCCGAGCGTTATGTTGAGGATGTCGCCCCGTGGCTGTCCCGAGAGTGTCAGATCCTGCACGCTGCGGACAAGCCTCTCCAGTTGCGGCGAATTCTTGAAGCTTGCATAAAAGCTGCCAGGCAGCCTGTCGATTCGCGCTACTCCAAAAATCGGCGCGCCGCCGATGCGTGCAATGTCCGCCTGGACAGCGGGATCGAGCGCTGCTGAATGCGGCATCGTCAGCAGGTCCTTTGCGTTTTTCCCGCTGGCAATGGCGATCCGGCCGGAAGACAAGAATTCAAAAGAGACAGGCGGATTCCCCGGCACTTCGTAAAGAGCTTCTCTACCGCTCTTCATCACTTTTCCAGTGCGCAGCGCGTACGCTTTAATTTTCGGCACGTCGAAGCGCCCGTCGGCAATCGCGAGGACTTTCTGATCCGCCGGCACGTCGCCGGGAGCTGTTCCGCCAAGGTTTGTAGGCCAGAAGGCGATGGCTAAGCGGTCGAGGTCGCGCGTGTAATCGAACCCGGTATTGCGAACGAATTCCCGGTAGTCATTGTCGCCTTGCGGATCGCCGTTGGTCAGCCCTAAGACTGCCGAAAGGGGCGAGCCTTGCAGCTTGCGAAGTGCGGCGACATCGACATAGGCGATGGCGGGAGCATTGGCCGGAAGGCCGCTCAAAATATCGTAAGGAAGACTGGGCGTTTGTCCGATGCCGGAAGGCTGCTCGCTTGAGAGGTTGTGCGCCGGCCCCGCTCCCGCCGCGGGGATCGATCGGTTCAACCTGTGAAGATAGAATCCCGCGCCTACGGCGGCGATGCCGAGGAGCACCGCGAGTACGATAAAAGCTCGTTTCGTGTGTGATGTGGGCACAATAGTGTTTCGTGAAATCTTTCCTGAGTGTAATGTTCCGCGTTCATTAACGCATGCGAAAAAGCATGGCCGGTGCTGACGTCAGAATGCGTTTCGGTCCCAGGCAACCCGGCGAGAGAATTCTGCTTCCAAATTAAGTTCATGCCCCGTTTTGGAAACGGTCTTGAAGCAATCTCTCGTTTCGCACGCTCGGCGTCTGCTCTGCCCAAGGATTGGCAGGATTCCAAAATTCCAGAAGAGTCTCAGCGATTACCGCGAATTAGACGGGGTCATGCTGACTTTATAATTTCCCTGAACGGCGCGAGCACGGCGGTTCGTTCATGTGCGAATCATTGAATTAATACGCGAATCATGGAGATGCATCACAACGTTTTTCTTGATGGCAGCAAATTCGCCTGGTCATCTGTATAATAGGGCGAGCTGGGCGGCAAGGGCGTTCGATAAGTGGTGGTCTGGCAAGGGGTTTGCTTCTGTGGGACAAACCCCGCTTGCAATCGAATGACCTGTGTGATAATTTTACTCGGTTTGAGCAACGCTGGCGTAGCTCAGCTGGTAGAGCATCTGATTTGTAATCAGAGGGTCGGGGGTTCAATTCCCTCCGCCAGCTGATTTTTGAGGGATCGGGATTTTTGCGGCAGGGACGCGGACGGATTCCTCGCGACAAAAAGCGATAGGGCTGGTGTCTGCGGACACGAGCCTTTTCTGCATTGCAGAGCAACCCCGTACAGAAGTCCGGTTCAGTTCTGGCTTAGTGAGTGGGACATGATCGTTGTGTCCCAAATGTGTTTCACCGGACGGGTGGGTGAGTGGCTAAAACCAGCAGACTGTAAATCTGCCGCTCCTTGCGGGCTACGGAGGTTCGAATCCTCCCCCGTCCACCAGCGTCCCGTGTGGTTGGTTTGTGACATTCGGATGTGAGAGCTTCGCGGGACGTTCGAGTGGTTCGAAAGCGGAAAACCCCGCTGTGCTTTTGAAGACCGGGAAGGAAAGAAAAACGACGAGGATGTTACAGGGAGCCGGTTTGGGCCTGGGTAGCTCAGCTGGTAGAGCGCGTCCTTGGTAAGGACGAGGTCACCGGTTCAATCCCGGTCCCAGGCTCCAGCTTGTATCGCGTGAAACATGCGATGAGGGTCGCGCGATGCATCGCTGACGCGGGCGGGGGTAACTCAGGGGTAGAGTCTCTGCCTTCCAAGCAGATGGTCGCGGGTTCGAATCCCGTCCCCCGCTCCATAGCAGGGCCGAGGCTGGCAGAGTGGGTGGAATGCCTGGTGGGAACACGGCCAAATCAATAGACTGAGCGCGGCAAATGCCGCGCAGTTCTGATGCGAGGGTAGGCGAGATGGCGAAGGAGAAATTCGAGAGGGTGAAGCCGCACGTGAACGTGGGGACGATCGGGCACATCGACCACGGGAAGACGACGTTGACGGCGGCGATCACGAAGGTGTTGTCGAAGCATAACCCGAAGGTATCGTTTCGGGCG
>DATLST010000175.1:0-11468 GCA_035534055.1 Candidatus Acidiferrales bacterium
CTGAGAAAGTTTATCGGGAACAAATTCAGCCGAAGTTGGCGACGTTCACGGTTTCGGCCATCACGTCGGCGCTGGGAATTTCGAAGCCTTACGCGACGGATATTCGCGCGGGGAAGCGCGTGCCGCATCCGAGGCATTGGCTCGCTCTCGCGCAACTCGTTGGTATGCCAGCGCCGAGATAATCGGCCCGGCTCGGAGTTTTTGTTGATCGCAGCAAAATGAATCGCGTAGCTTCACTCATTCATTTCAGCGTCTGTGGGGCAATTTGCTACGTCAAAGTTCGTTCCGGGACCTTTTGAATTGACCCTGCGCAGAGTGAACGTACCTTCCTCGTTCGAGGAACCCTGCCGTACCACTTGAATCCGGCGCATTCTGTGTTCCGAATCATGCAGAAAAGCTGATTTGACACGCATTTCAACGTTGTTTTAGACTTAAAGGAAACCATAACTCTCGGTTAGGAATTCCTTGAGGTGCTCTACTCTCCAAGAAATATAAAACTCGCCTGTAATCATCGGTCTTTGACCCACTTTGGTGGAGTCCATTTGTTCCATGAATTTCTGCGAGTGCTGCACTTCAGAGACTTCCTAGCCCAAAAGATTCGTTATCCACGGCGCAACCGAGACTACAGTGTGTCGCAGATGCTGCTGGCGTTGATCTATCCCATCGTCTTGGGATTGGATCGCATTGAGACCGCGTCACTGTTACGTTCTAACGGAACCTTTCAATACCTGACCGGCTTGCCGAGCTTTCCCGATCCACAGACCTTACGGCGATTCTTGCTGAACGCTCCTGCTTATCTCCAGGAGCAATTACACCGCGCCAGCGATCGAGTGCTCAAAAGATTCATCCACCTGCCGGATCATCGGTCGCGATTAATTTTAGATCTGGATAGCACCATCGTTACCGTCTTCGGCCATCAGGAAGGGGCGGCGGTTGGCTACAATCCGCGCTATCGCGGCAAGCGGTCCTATGACCCACTGCTCTGTTTGGAAGCGAACTCCTCGTTCCTCTGGGATGTTCTATAGACGGGGAAGTCAAGAGAAAACACATCCCCCCTGCCTCCCCGAGGGCCAGAGTTTCTCTTGCTTCCAGCCCCACGTCATTAAAGCCCGGTGTGTTCTGGCCGACCTTACCATCCACTCGAATGCTGAACACGGCGGCCCAGCGATTTTGGTTTCTCTCCCAGCGGTTTTCATCGCCTCTCGCGATGAAGCCAGTCCGCTCTGAAACTCACAAGCAGAACGGTTGTCACAGTGGCAACCATAGTTCTATGCGGGACTCGTGGCCCATGGCTATGTCGGGTTATCCGAGGAGGCCTACAGTCGAACCGAGACTCGGTGCACGAGGCACGCAGAGCCTAACATCCCAGTTGAGACTCATCCTCGAACCCAAGTGTCCCAGAACCAGACTCGCCACCGCCGGGGAAGATCCCAGGGATGGAACGGACTTGGGTCAGAGACACGAAGCTGTTTGTGGCTTCAGATATTTGGCGTCAAACGCGACTCCTTTCTTCCACACCATCCAGCTGATCGTGGCAATCTTCCGCGCCAGAGTGAGACGCGCCATCTCTGGCCTCATCCCTTTTGCGACCAGAGCCTCGTAGAACTCCTGGAATGGACCCTTCGTCGTGGAGGCCTGGATCGCGGCACTCTTGAATAAATCTTTCAGTTGATGATTGTGAGCGGGGTCGAGTCCTCGTACGAACGCCGGCTTTTTCGATCGCTGGAGCTGCCCGTCCACATAGCGGTGATCGGCACTGGTCTGGGTCACCACCCCCAAACCGCTGTACTTCCAGAGCATCCGCTTGGCGCGAAAGCGATGCGGCGTCTGGACAATGGCCATGAGCACGGCCGCGCGGATCGGGCCCAAGCATGGGATGGAGCGAAGCAATTTCCACGCTCGATGCTTTTTGCTCTCGGCGAGGAGTTCTTGCCGTGCCTGTTGGCGCAAGGGGACCAGCGCGTCCAGCTGCTCGTAGAAAAACTCGGCCCGGTGGCGCACGCTGGCTTGGGTGATCTTGCGCAGCCATTCCTCCCGATGGCGCGGGTTGTAAACACTCTTGCCGGTACAAGGAATGCCCCAGCTGCGATAGATAGCCTTCACCCGGTTCATCACCCGCACGAGATCTTTACCAATGGTCAGATAAGCCCGGACCAGTTCTTTCAACGTGTGCAGGCCGTTCTCTCCATGATAGACCGAGCGGAGGGAATTGAGGCGCAACAGCTCGGCCAGTTTGCGCGCATCGATGCGGTCGTTGGCACTGCCTTGTTTGAGCAGGGCGTTGCGGCGCGGATCGCAGACTACGATCTTCGTGACATAGGGGGTGAGCAGGTCGTACAGCCAGGCCGACCAAGTGCCTTCTTCAAAGGTAAGGAACAGTTCGCCGTGCAATCCTTGCATGAACTGGACGATGGTGCTTCGCTTGGCCTCGATCACCGATTCCATGATCAATTTGCCGTCGGAGTTGAGAACGGCGACGGAGATGGTGGCGGTGTGCACATCCATGGCGACATATTTGGTACCATTCATCGGGGGCGCTCCTTTCTGGGCGAAATGGGAAAGCGCTCAAAAGGTACTACAAAGGGGCGCTCCTCTTTCCTGGCTAAAAAATTTCGCAATACGGAGCTCGCAGCACGATTTTTCTGAGGAGGCATGACCCTCAGGACCTGGGGAAATCGGTGCAAGCGGAGTTCGGCAGCATCTCCGGGTGAGGTCGTGTTTTGCAGCTGCATAAAAAGGCTCCCACTCATAAATTCAAAGGGGCGCCCGTCTATATTGCGTGGAATTGCGGCGCGGCGATGCCGGCACGTGGGCAGGTAGCGAGGAACTCTTGGCCTGTTGTTTTCATTCCACCCCGTCCGATATTCGGGAGCTTCGCGTGCGGGCCGATGCCGGCTTCGGCTACGGTCCGGTTTTGGACGTACTGGAAGCGCGTTCGGCCCAATACGCCGTGGTCGCGCGCATGATCCCCTCACTGAAGCGTGCCCTCAAAGCTTTGAGCTATGAATCGATGAATCCGCAGTGGGAGATCGCGGAATTTGAGCACCATCCCCACGATTGGTCTCACGCACGCCGCTGCATTGTGGCGCGGAGGAGGATCGAGGAGACCGATCCGGAGCCGACTTTGTTTACCTTGGAACGTTACGCGTATCGAGCCTGGCACACCAACCTGCCGCTGACGCCGGCCGGGGTATGGCACTTCTACGATGGCCGCGCCGGAATGGAGCCACGCATCCACGAGCTGCGTGAGGACTTCGCACTGCGGAAGATTCCCACTCGTGCTTTTGCGGCCAACGCCCTCTATCTGGAAGTCGTTCGGCTGGCCTACAACTTGGTCACGGCCTTTCAGCGGACGTGTCTACCCGAGGAATGGCAACGCATGACCTTGAGCAAGCTACGCCACAGACTATTCTGGCTGCCTGGCGAACTTACTCGCCCTCAAAATCGACCTACTCTTCGATTAGCGAATTCGCCCCTCACCCAAAAGCGGGCGGATGAGGTACTCCATCGGATTCACAAATTGAAACCCCTGGAGAGTTGAAGCTACGCAAAACGTGAGTGACTGATGCAAACATTTGGAGAGAAATGCTGGATTTTCCGCCACTTTTGAAGGAAATGAATGAAATTGACGCCGGATTTAAGTACCACGGTGTAGGTTCCGTTTATTTCGTCTTTCTCATGTTGCCCCCGCAAATGAGATTGTTCCAATCGCGCTTGTGACTTTGAACAATACGCTAGCGAGCAGGCGTCGGAACTGAGATTGACAGCAGACGTGCTACTTTAGATTTTTTGATTGCAGCTTGCGCTGCTCTTCCCACCCTGGCTGCTTCATTTCCTCGCGCTGCCCGTCTGTATACGACATAGCAATCAGTTTCTCGAAGTCGGGATGACCGCGCCAATCTGGATCAATCTTCAAATACTCCTCTGGCGTCTGCCACTCCCCTACGCCTATCTCATCTGGTGTCAGTCTGCGTATGTTGGAGAGGAAAGTGGGGCGGTAGCCTTCCTTTGTCATCGCGTCGAACCACTTAGAGTAGTTGTCATGCAACCGTGCGTTGTATGCATCCGCGCACCTCTGTCTCTTGTACTGAAGCTTGCGCTCAGCCAGAGCTACGTCGCTGCGCCACTTAGCCACCGCCCAGAACAAGATACAGGCAATTACCCCTAACAAAATGTCCGTGACCTTCATTTGGACGACAACCACCGAAGTTCACCAGCCTGCATAACACCTAGGAATCTGCTGCCCATCCAAGCGCTTTCGCATCTCCCATCATCTTTCGTATTTCTTCCGGTGTTCCATGCTCCAAGATAAAAAGTGTCTCCCGGAGATTTCCCAGGCGCTCGTGTAATTTCCGCAATTCGGGCTGGTTGAGCTCCCAGCTTGCGTGTAGTTGCTGCAAATTGTTGAAGTGAAATTTGCATTTTTCTTCATTCTCAGGACTGGGGTTCGCTCGAAACTGGCATCGCCAGACTACCGACTCGCTGAAGAGTGCTTCTTCCGTTTCAATAAGTACAGGTTCCTTTAATGCGTCGAGAAGCTCGCCTCTGAGCCTCGCATACGCGGCGTGCGCCCGAGGTGCAAGCGTCGCTCTAATTCGCATTATTTCGGGGCTCTCAATCGTGTGCGACCGACGGCGAAACCACCAATAGGCTCCGACTAGAACCAGGGTCGCAAATACGATGATTGACAGGGTAGCCATCCCTTGACGATTGGAGCGGAATTCTAGCGCCCTTTCGGGCTACGAGCTAGTAGTACTAACGGCGCTTTTCCTTCCTGCTTTTTGCTTGGGACGCTTTCGGCTGGAGGGAACACGAAGAAGATAGAATGCGTGGGGTGGACGAGGGACGCAATCGAGTTCTGCTGATTGCTACAACTATTCCGTCCGCGCGACAGCAGTATACAAATTTCAGTTCTCGCTTACTACGTGTAAAGAGGGGAGGGTAACCACCGTGGTTTCCCATACTTCGGCATAAAGCTCTTCGCGGTTCCACACGTCGGTCGACAAGGCAGTCTCCTTTTGCACGCTGTGCGTATGGGCATTCGCGTTTGTCTTTGCCTCTTTAGTTCGCAGCAGACCAGCGTGGCAAAGAAAGAGAGCAGGCAGTTGTTGCTGGTCATGCAATCCAGCAAAGACGAACTGCTTATCTTCTCCAGGCAATTGATCTTAGGACAAACCTGACAAGGATAGCTCTTAGTGGTACAGAAGATGCAGATTTGAACAGCGCGCTTGAGAAGTTGTATCAGCTTATTATAGCCAATAAAATGCGTCAAAACCTGGATTTTTTGAAATCAATTTTGCCTCCGAAGAAGGGTTCTTAGAATAAAGACTAATTTAACCAGCGGAATTGTGCCATCGCCATCGCACGCCCGCAACAGGGGGAGGGCAGTTTCGCCTCATTCTCGTTTCGGCATCGACATCTGAGCCCTGATCGCATTGACCAATAGCCCAACACAGTAAAGAATCGCGCCATCAAGCAGCACAGCAAAAACCCAGATTGAGTAGTTCACTAGGGGGCCAGCATGTATCGTGAACACGCTGAGCCACAGGGCCGGAAAGAGAGCAAATATCAGGTTTTCGAGAAAACGATAAAGCGGCGGAGCGGAGTAGCTCGCAGTCATGGACTGAACCTGTTCCACAGAGGGTAAATGAAACGGATTGTAGGTGTCAATGTACCACCACATCGCCATCAGTCCGAAGCCGAAGACGAATCCCATAATTCCGAGCCTTCGCGGCAGTTTCGATTTCGTCAAGGCACGCTCCTCACTGAGGGAATTGCTTAGCGTACGCCGTTTCCATCCACGTTGGTGCCCGCGCAGGAGGGCAGTTTCGCTCTCCCGTGTCGGGCCAAGCGCTTGGATATTACAGTCCAAAATTCTTCTTCAGCTCTTCTAGTTTTTGGATTCTGGAGGATTCCTCGGTTCGTTTCTCGCGTTCATCATGCAAGTGTTTCACTTCGGCGGAGATGGAGTTGAGTTCAGCTATCCAAGGGCCTTCGATGAATGCAGATACGTCGCCTGTACTCCAGGTCCGACCTACATATTCTTCATCGCAACAGCGGCAATCTATCGTCATGACTCGCTGGCCTTCGAAATGCACATCCAGCCATCCCATTGTAAATGGTTCGCCATCCGGCATGGAAGTCGTGGTTTCCCGAAATGCGAAGCCATATTCATGACCGCGAATTAGTATGTCGACGCGTTCAGTCGACTCGCGGGAGCGATTTGTTTCCGTCTTGGCTTTAACTTTAATATCCGGATGGACCAGGTCAGGACAATTCCTTGCCCAAGCGTCGTAGTGGCGTATGTCCTCGCGAAATAGCTTGAACGCGCTGGTAATAACGCCGCATCGTCGTGCGAATTCTTTGCGCCTGTTTACCTCGTTTAGGATGCGCTGTTCTTCGTTTTGCATCTTCTATTGCACGGCATAGCGCTCGAAATTCTATCACACGCACTAGACCTTCGTTGGGTCGGCGGCGAGGCATCCCCCCCCCCAATCGAGCCCGATGGGGGAGGGCCGGTTTCAAACCGAATGGCACTAGTCGCTAGTTTGTCATAAGCGGCGGCTTATCAACCACACCACGAGGCCGCTGACGATTCCGAGGATCAAAACTCCCCACCACGTTGTCCACCACTGTTTATCGCCAGATACAGCGACAGTCATTGCGGATTGATCCTTGGCTTCTTTGATTTCGCCGAGTTTGCACTCATCCAAAACTACGCCAAGTGCTGAAACATTAAAGACTTGTCCAACAACTCCGATCTTCTCCCCCTTGGAAATCAGTTCTGCTTCTGGCGCGAGTGGCTTTGTGAAATTGGCGGACACGTCCACGCCATCGTTATCTTTCAATATCGCCGTGACGTATGGCGCGCCAAAATCGCTGAGATCCGAAACTGTACCGGACACGCGAATCAGCTGCCCTTTGAAGTGTTTATCCACATAATCCATTATCGTAAGAGGAGGAAGATCCTTAATAGCAGCGACCATCTTCTTCGGTGTCAGATTAACAACGGTTGGCGTCGGTGGAGTGGTCTGCATTGGTCTCAACTATCGATGTCGCATAATATCGCAGATTGTAATGTATTGGCGCGAAACGGGAATCCCCTGCCTCATCCTTCCGAACGATACTGATTGCAATGAGATTATGCGAAGAAGAGTGTCGAGGGCAAGGGGGCACACGGGGGAGGGCAGTTTCGCTCTAGCCTAACCCCTATCCCCCCCGTTCCTTGACGGGATGGCGGATAGGGACGCGAAAAAGGGACCACCCCCCAGTGGAAGTGCATCTCTCTTGTGGGACGCAAGCGGACCGGCGCTCCGCGAGTATAGTTGAAATCTTGAGCGCATCCGCGCAGAGCGGGCAGCAAAAAAAAAAAAGCGGAGATAGCGAGCGACGGGACTGAGTGGTAGTCTTCTCTTGCGGGGGGGGAGATTGAATCACATGGCGCGGCAAATACTGAGTTTTGGCGTACCGGGCACACATCCAAGGATCTCAAAGCTTCAAAATTTTGAAGACGCAATCTGTCTGAGTGATTACGAAGCACTGGTTTTTGACCCCTTTGCGATCAGCAGTGTATCAGTTACCAACGAAGTATTTGCCCGGAGACAGGCGGAAGTGAAGGACCTCGTTCAGCGGAAGGGTGGGTTGTTGGTTTGCTACCTAAGACCTGCGACGGGGGTGCAAGTTGTAGGCCGTGGGTTGGTCGATGTGTTGAGCCTTTTTGATCCGGTCGATGTGCGGATTGTGGGGATGGTGAGGCGAACCCTTCGAAAGGGGACCTCGATCAATTGGGAGCCGGTCAAAGGGGTCAGCGGGATAGCGGGTGATTATCTGGAAGCCCTGAGTGGGCATCTCCGCGCTGAGGCCTTTCTTGAGGCAGAAGATCGAGATGTTCGCTCCTATTCGGGGACCGTAATTGCAGTGAACTCAGTTGGGTGGCCTGTGAGTGTTGAGTTCCTGAGCGGGACAGGGCGGCTTTGCTTTGTCCCGGTTGCAGTCGATGTGCCGGACGGTCAGCTTGGTGCTGCTATAGCTCATATGGTGGAGGACCATTTTGGAGGGGGCGTTGATATCGACGCGCCAGCCTGGAGTGAGATCATAACAGTTCCCGGCGCAGATGCGCATGATTCTCGGATTGAAGAGCTAGAGAAGGAGGCAAAGCGGGTCGCGGAAGAGCTATCGCAACTGAGTGAGGAGAGATCGGCACTCTTAAATTTCAAGGTCCTGTTGTATGGCTACGGAAAGTCGGTTCTTGAACCGGTAGTGAGGCGAGCGTTCAGAGCGCTCGGCTTCACGGTGCTGGAGCCAGAGCAGTACAAGGGTGACTGGGACCTCGACGTAGCGGATCCTGGAGGGGCTGTAACTGCCGTAGGCGAGGTCGAAGGGTCAGAAGGGGCAATAAGCATTGGTAAACTGCGGCAGTTGCTGAACTACGTTGAAGCTGAGGAGGATGCTGGTCGGAACCGCAAGGGTATTCTAGTGGGGAATGGTTACCGACTGAAGGACCTAGATGAACCGGAGCGCCACAATCAGTTCACTGAAAAGGTACTGAAGGAGGCGTGTGGATTTGAATACTGTCTGCTGCCAACAACGGAGCTGTTCGCAGCAGTTTGTGCAGTGTTGAAGGCTAAGAATGATGAGACTTTAATGAAACACATAAGGGCTTCACTTCTGGCCAGAGTGGGAGTGTGGAGTTTCGTGGAGGACTGCAAGTTGTCCGGAAGTGCAGGTTCTGGGTCTTAATGCGGTGCTGTTCAGATATCGACGCAAGGATTTCATCGTGCTGCCCTTAATAGCACTGAAGTCCGATGAAATTCGAGGAATCGCCGCTGGCCATCTGTGAAGGCTCCGACGTTGATTGCGCGCTCGGATTCGACGCCCATCTTTTGCAATGAAGGGACGTGGGCTACTGGCGAGATGATCAAATCTCCCGAGTCCTCGAAACCGATGAAACCGCGATCAAACAAATGATCGATACTCGGTGTTAAAAGTAAACCGTTTTCACCATTCAGGCGCTCTTCATTTGAGGAGTCCCGCCAGGGCTTGCAGTGACTTGCTCTGAGGTAGCTCGGATTGTCGACGCCGGTTATCCGACATCGGGCTTCAATTTCCATAACGCGTTGTTTGAAGAGTCCCTGACCAACACGGGCACGTACAATTGCCTGCCGGTCTGTTTCTTTCACGGATGTGTCACTTTCGAGTTGTTGTTCTAATCTGCTCTCCCAAACATCCAGATCGTCTCCGGTAACGATCTTCCCGTTTCCGATAGCAACACGACGTTGCCTTGGTAGATTCAATAGGCGCGCCTCATCACCGATCAAACCAGTAAGCACCTCGGCAAACTCTTGCGAAAGCTCCGTCAGATATATGGATTGGATTCCATTTCCGTTACGCTGGAGGGGCGAGCAGCGATCTGGCAGGGCTGGTCGCAAGACCGCCATATGATCTTTGGGCCGGATTTTGCGCACCAGTTGAGAAAATTCAACGGTTACCCTCCATCCGATGTTCTCCCAGTTCTGGCCAACAGAGCCAAATTCAGTGGGCTTTGGGCACTCCCAACAATAGGATTTAGCAATCCCCAGAGCGACGATCCGAGTATCAACGAAGGAAAATATCAAATCTCCTGGGGAAACCTCTCGCATTGATTCGTAGAACGGATTGCGCGCACCGTTGGCATTGCGCTTAGGAGACCAGAGGTAACCACCCTCGATCTCTTGGCGGAACGTCTGATTTTGATTGACCCACCAATACCGCATGCCGGTGTCAAATGTAATACTTCGCTTGTTTGGAAGGTACTGGAAATGATAAACAACCTCCCAGCATGCGCTTATACGAAGGAACCATCACTGAATTTAACGCGGCTGTAGTAAAAAACGAGCTTGCTTGCAATCAGCTTGTCGCGTGATCTATTACAGACACATTTTGAGCTTGTGTGCGCCATCGTGAATCTGTGCACCATCTGTACCTCCGTAACCAAGAACAAGACCACCTCTCAAGGGACGGTTCAAATAGCATATTGACAGGGGCATTGCCGAAATGCCAATCCTGGCCGCGTTTTGTGAGATCTCTGTGTCCTTCATGCCCCGTGGAAGCAAACCCACCAAATGCATTCCGGCTTCCGCGCTGACAATCTCCAGCATGCCTCCGATTTCCTCGTGGATTGCTTCGGCCAGCGCGTTCCGACGGTCCGCGTAAAGGATTCGCATTCTGCGAATATGACGAGCGAAATGTCCCTCTTTGATGAAATCGGTCAAAACGGCTTGGTACAAAGTGGAAGAAAAAATATCCGCGGCGTCGCGAGCCGTCGAGAAGGCAGGTATCAAGTCCGTCGGTACAACCATGTAGCCCAGGCGCAGAGCGGGAAACAAAACCTTGCTGAAAGTTCCAATATAGATCACCCTCGCATCCGAATCAAGCCCTTGAAGCGAGGCGATGGGGCGGCTTCCAAATCGATATTCACTGTCGTAATCGTCTTCGATAATCCACGAGCCAGTTCGTGACGCCCAGTTGAGCAATTGCAGGCGGCGCGTAGCGCTCATGGTCGTACCCAGTGGATATTGATGCGACGGCGTGATATAGGCAGCCCGCGCGTTCCGGCAACGGTGAATTCCGTTCTCGACATTCAATCCTTCGTTGTCGACGGGAACGGGGATCAATCGAGCCTTCGCTGTCCGGAAAGCCTGATGAGCTCCGGGGTAACCTGGCTCTTCCATCCACACGGCTTCACCGGGATTCAATAGAACTCTCGCCGAGATTTGCAATCCCTGTTGAGATCCGGCAACGACCATCACCTGTGCTGGATCGCATCGCACTGCGCGAACCGCACCGAGATACTCCGCGATGACTTCGCGGAATGGCGCGTATCCCATCGAATCGCCGTATGCCATGGTGTCCATCGTCGACTTTCGCGCATTGCGCGCCACCAATCGCGACCAAACGTCGGTCGGAAAGTGATCGAGCGCAGGCAAATGCATTCGAAAAGCTCCTGAGAGGTTCAACCACGGTTGCGGTGCGCGCAACGTCGCCGCCAGGCCGCCTTGCGAGATTCTGCGTGTCCCCTTTTTCTGCGCTGGCCCGCTGATTTTCCCGGTCGACGGCCCAATTGTCTCTTGAGGAATCGAACTCGCCACCCAAGTTCCCGCTCCCACGAAAGTCTGCAGATAGCCTTCCGCATGGAGCTGTTCGAATGCGTTGAGTACGGGAATGCGTGAAACGTTCAGTTCGGCTGCCAGGCTGCGGGTCGAAGGCACGCGTTGCCCTGGCCGTAGCTGGCCGCTGGCGATGGCGCGTTGGAACCAGTCGTATAGCTGACGGTACACTGGATACCGCTTACTGCGGTCCAGCGCGATCGGCGGAACAAGACTGCTGGAAACTCGTTTCATATCCACACCCAAGTGGTTACATCGATTATCCGAAAGCGGCTATTGTCGCAATCCACTCCATATTCCATGATTCGTGTTCACAACGCAATC
>DATLST010000176.1:0-5900 GCA_035534055.1 Candidatus Acidiferrales bacterium
GCAAGGGCGGCTCTCTCCTGGACAAAGCCGGGCATCCACCGCCCCCGCTATTCCGCGAGTGCCACGCGTGGCACCCGCGCCGGTGCTATTTTTTCGCTTGAGAGTAGTTCTGCGCCACCTGCTCCCAGTTGATTACATTCCACCACGCCTCGATGTATTCGGGACGCCGGTTTTGATATTTGAGATAGTAGGCGTGTTCCCACACGTCCAGTCCAAAAAACGCCTTGCCGCCGTCCATGATGGGGTTGTCCTGATTGGCCGTGGATTCGACTGCGAGTTTTCCGTCGCGGAACAGCAGCCATGCCCAGCCGGAACCGAAACGCGTGGTCGCGGCTTGATTGAACTTTGTTTTGAAATCGGCGAAACTGCCGAACGTCGATTTGATCGCGGTCGCGAGTTCACCGCTGGGTTCGCCGCCTCCACCCTTCTTCATGATCTTCCAGAACATCGAGTGGTTCATGTGACCGCCGCCGTTGTTGCGCACGGCCGTGCGAATGTTTTCCGGGACTTTGTTGATTTGCGCGAGCAGTTCATCGACCGAGAGCTTCTGAAGGTCCGCGTTTCCTTCGAGAGCCTTGTTGAGGTTCGTGACATACGCGCCATGATGCTTGTCGTGATGGATCTCCATGGTCTTCGCGTCAATGTATGGCTCGAGAGCGTCAAAAGAATACGGGAGAGGCGGCAACGTGTGAGTCATTTGAGGAGCGGCTCCTTGTCCAGCAGTATGGGACATAATGTACCTCCTGAATTACACTTGCTGCCCATGATTATACGCGCCTGGCCGGAACCGGCGGAACCGTCGGCGAAATTTATCCAGCCAATGAGACTTATCCGGTGAATGATTGAGGAGGCCAGATGCCGTCCACGGAGCACATTGAAAAACACTTTACGGCCACTGCGGCCGTACGCGACATCGTGATTGGAATGTCGGACGGCCTGACGGTTCCGTTCGCGCTTGCCGCGGGGCTGACCGGCGCGATCGCATCCACCGCGATCGTGGTCACCGCGGGATTCGCGGAAATTGCCGCCGGCTCGATTGCCATGGGCTTGGGTGGTTATCTGGCGGCGAGGACCGATTCCGAACACTACGCCTCCGAACGCGTGCGCGAATTTCGGGAAACGGTGGAACTTCCCGATGTCGAAACGGAAGAGGTAGCCAAGGTTTTTCGCGAATACGGACTTTCACCGGCGCAGATGGAGCCGGTCGTTAACGCCATCACATCCGATCAAAGGCGCTGGGTCGATTTCATGATGCGTTTCGAACTCGGATTGGAAGAACCGGATCCTGCGCGAGCCGGGCGAAGCGCCGGAACAATCGCCGCGTCCTACATTGTGGGGGGAATCATACCGCTCGCACCGTACATTTTGATGCAGCACGTTCGCTCAGCGCTGTGGGTTTCCGTGGGCGTAACGCTGCTCGCGCTATTCGTGTTCGGATCGATTAAGGGGCATTACACAGGCGTCAAACCGTGGCGTGCAGGGGCACAAACGGTCCTTGTCGGCGGCCTCGCGGCAGCGGCGGCGTTCTTCATTGCCCGGCTGATCAGCTGAAAAATGGCTTGTTTGGCGCCGTAAGCTGGCCCTAAACAGCCAATTTGGGCCATTTTTGGACGCCGATAAGCACGTTTTGCGCGCGACAGCTTTGCGCTCCCGCCGGATACCCCACATCCCCGGCTTCGTTGCGGCAAATGCCCTATTGACGCCATCCACCGATTTCGCGTTTATAATGATGAGGGTCTTCTCCTGGACTTGGATTTGAAGATGCGCGTTTCCGCAGGACCGAGATCGGTGTGCCGGAACTTGACAAGATAGAAGCATGGCGGCAGCCCACAAAATTTAGGAGACTGCACCTGACCCTTCAGTTGCCTGATTCGCTTGCCACCAAAAAGCCATGCACTGCGTCCAATAGCTCATACACCCGGGCTGCCTGCGGCAGCATGGGAAGCCGAAAAAGGAGATTGTCATGAAAAGCAGCGAATTTCATATCCGCCGCTGGGTGGCCTTTGCCGTGGTTGCGGTAGCGCTTATTGGGGGCGCCATCCTGGAAATAGGATTGCGGAATTGGTCGGGCCGGTCCGTTTTGGGCGCGCCCACAGTGGACGTTAGAGTCGCCCACGACACCAGTCCGGTGATGCTGGGAAGTTTGGCGAACGGTTTTGCCTCGGTTCTGAAGCCGGCGCTGCCGGCGGTGGTCAACATTACTTCGTCGAAGGTCGTGAAACAGAGGGGCGAGGATATGCCGTTCTTCAACGACCCATTCTTCCGCCAGTTTTTTGGCAATCCGGGCAATCAGGGTGGGCAGGCGCAACCACGTTCCCAGAGAGAGCAGAGCCTCGGATCGGGCGTGATCGTAACTCCCGATGGGACCATCCTGACGAACAATCACGTGATCGACGGGGCTTCCGATATCAAAGTGGTTTTGAGCGATAACCGCGAATTCGAAGCGAAGCTGGTGGGAACCGATCCGAAGACCGACATCGCGGTGATCAAAATCGCCGCCACCGGTTTGCCAACGCTGGCGTTCGGCGACTCGTCAAAACTGCAGGTAGGCGACGCGGTCCTGGCGATTGGCGAACCGTTCGGACTCCACGGGACCGCGACCATGGGAATCGTGAGCGCCACGGGGCGCGGCAGCCTGGGTATTGAAAGTTACGAGGACTTCATCCAGACGGACGCGTCGATCAATCCGGGCAATTCCGGGGGCGCGCTGATCGATTTGCACGGAAGCCTGGTCGGCATCAATACGGCGATCCTCTCCGGCAACGGCGGAGGGAACCAGGGAATCGGCTTCGCCATTCCGATCAACATGGCGCGCAATGTGATGAACCAAATCGTGGAACACGGCAAGGTGGTTCGCGGCTATCTGGGCGTTTACATTCAAGACGTCACGCCGGAACTTGCCAAACAGTTCGGCTTGAAGCAGGGCGGCGGGGTGCTGCTGGGAGACGTGAGCCCGAATACGCCCGCGTCGCGCGCCGGCCTGAAAAAAGGCGATGTGGTGACCGAGTTGAACGGGCAGCCGGTGAATGCGGCCAATCAATTGCAAGTGCAGATCTCGCAGATGGCGCCTGGAACAACCGTGAAACTGAAGATCTGGCGCGACGGCGCGGCGCGGGATGTAAGCGTCACTCTCGGCGAATTGCCGGAAAAAGCGGAGGCCGAAACGCCGGGTGAAAACAGCGGCGGCGCGCTCGAAGGCGTCGAGGTGCAGAACCTGACGCCGGATATCGTGCAGCAACTGAATCTGCCGGCCGGAACGCATGGCGTGGTGGTGACGTCAGTCGATCCATCCAGCGCGGCCGCGACGGTTGGACTCGACCGAGGCATGGTGATCGAGGAAGTCAACCATAAACCGGTCAGCAACATCACAGAGTATAAGCAGGCGCTGGCAGGAGCAAGCGGCCAGCCAGTGTTGCTGCTGGTAAATCAGGGAGGGGTGACTCGCTATATGGTGATCGAAACACACTAAAGCATACAGGCGATTGTCACTCATCAAAACCGGTAAACTTCCGGGGCACGGTGCGAACCACCGTGCCCTACACTCCTGTAGGAGTTTCCGAGATTTGTTCTGCATGGTTTGCGGTATTCCAGCCGGATCGCGGGTAGCTCAACATATCAACTCCAGTGGCGGAGCCCAAACTGCATCCTTTCGGATTGCGTTTGGAAGCGGTATTCATGTTGCCAGGCAGGAGAGCGACCGATACTTTGCAGGCTTGAGGCGAGTGCGATGAGTCGCGGCTTTCGGGGTGTCGCTTTCGGCACGATTGAAGGTAGAATAGTACCCCAGTCCTATTCACCCCGACCTTCAAGTCTAGTACTAAAATACTGTGCGGTAGTGCTGTCTTTAGGTGTTGAATAATCAAGACGGGGCTTAGACGAATCACATGGCACGGAAACCAAGCGAGGTTGTTCTAAACGCATCGCTGTTACCCGAGGGAGAGAGCCGCTGGGGCTCTTTCGGCGTTGGTTTCGTGCTGGAATGCTTCGTCATTGTCGTCGTTGTTGTGCTCCCGATGCTGATGCCACAGAAGCTCGAAACTGTGCGCCACTTCTGGGTGATGCCTCTGGACGCGCCCCATATTGAGCCTTGGAAACCTCAGCCGAAGCCCGTTGTGGCACCAAGGCGGATGGTGGCCAAGGAGACGCCCAAGCCAGTAGAGGTGGTGGCGCCCAAACCGAAAATCTACAATCCCGTGATTACGGCGCCTGTTGCCAAACGCGTGGTTGCCAAGAAGGCACCCGTGCCGGATCCGACGCAATTGGCAAAAGCCTTCCCCGACCCCAATCCGCCGCTGTCTCTGGGTAGTTCCGCCATCCCAACGCTGAAAAAGCCGCGCGAGCAGGTACAAACCGGCGGCTTTGGCGACCCGCAAGGCGTGCCGGATAACGGCAAGCGGGACAAGAATCCCAACATCGCGTTGCTGGGCAGCTACGACATGCCGGCTGGGCCGGGCCAGGGCAACGGCACCGGCGGCTCGAAGGGAGCCAAGGGCGTAGTGGAGAGCACGGGGTTTGGAAACGGGGTTGCTGTGGGAACGGGAGGCACGGGAAATCATGGCAAAGTGCAGCAGGGCGAATTTGCCGATGAACGCGCCGCGGCGAGCACACCGCGAGTGAAGCAAACCGCGGCTGTGTCCAACGCGAAGCCAGTGGAAATATTGTTCAAACCGAAACCGCAGTATACGGACGAGGCCCGAGCGAAGAAGATCGAAGGCGACGTGCTGCTGCAGGTGGTGTTTGCGGCCTCGGGCGAGGTGAGGGTGGAGCGTATCGTGCAGGGGCTGGGTTACGGCCTGGATGGGTCCGCTGAGTCCGCCGCGCGCCAAATCCGGTTTCGTCCCGCCGAACAAGGTGGCCAGCCGGTGGATTCGGATGCCATCGTGCATATCACATTCGCATTGGCATATTGAAGGGGGAATTGGAATGGGTAAGCGCAAGAATTTCGTTCTTTCCATGATTTTTGCCGGCGTGCTGGCCGGCGCGGCATCGGCGCAAACGCAAACGGCCGACCAAACACAGCCGCGGTCGGAGAACCCGGCGGCGGAAGCTCCCGTCACCACAGTCAATCAAGCCATCGATCGAGTGATTGCCCGCGAGCACGATGAAATCGCGACGATCCGCCGCTACAGCCCCATCATCGAGACTTATATCCAAGACATGAAGCCCGACAAGGAAATGGGTACCATTCCCGTGCGCGACCATTATTTCCTGGGCCAGGCGGACCTTTCGAAGGGAGTGGTCGATAACTCCATGCTGGAAGGAAACCGGAAGGGCAAGCTCGACCAACTGAATCCTCTCGCCCATCTGAGCGGCTACTTCACCTCTTCCTACATACCGGCCGGCTTTTTGCAGATGATTTACGTCGACATGAACGGCATCGACCGGCAGCATTATCAGATCGATTACGTGCGCCGGGAATTTCTGGGAAATGTAAGGTGCCTGGTTTTTGATCTGACCCCGCTTCCCAAATCGGGAAAAGGGCGTTTCAAGGGCCGGATTTGGGTCGAAGATCAGAACTACACAATTGTGCGTTTCAACGGCGTGTACACCCCGATATCCGGCATCAATGGATTCAATCTCCACTTCGACAGCTGGCGTATGAATATGGCGCCGGGACTGTGGCTGCCCGCGTTTATATTCAGCCAGGAATCCGATTTGAGAGACTTCATGGGCGGGCACGTGCGGTTCAAATCGCAGACGCGCCTGTGGGGTTACGACTTAAAGGCTGCGAACCGCGAAGAGGAATTCAGCGAGTTGACGATCGAATCACCCAACGCGGTCCAAGATCAATCGGCCTCCCAACAGGATACCTCTCCCGTGGAAGCGGAGCGAGAGTGGCAGCACCAGGCGGAAGTGAACGTGCTGGACAGGCTGCAACGGGTGGGACTGCTCGCGCCTCC
>DATLST010000177.1:0-8399 GCA_035534055.1 Candidatus Acidiferrales bacterium
TTCCTTCCGGATAGCCGACTACACGTCCAAGTTGCCCTATCGGAGGTGGCTAACTTGCAGCAAACATCTTGTTTGTCCTATCTATTTCGGGGGAATGCGCAAATCCTTATCGGTCAGCCGCCGATGCTTGATTCGATCGCGAGGAAACTAGACGCGAACTATGTCACTCCCGTCGTCATTCTGGTTACTTCACTGGAACAGTTTTACCAGTGGGGGTCAACTGACCGGAAGCGTTGCTGGCAATACCACGGTCACCCGTCTTCGGCCGATTTGACGACGGCTCTTCCATCGCTGCTCCGCTTGTGGGCGGAGATGGCGAAATTCCCGCGAGAAAAACCTGCTCTCGAAAAAGCAACCTCTCTTGATTATTCACCACGAAACTAGAACTCAGACTGCGCAAACTCCCAGACGCCAAGATAATCGCCAGTTCCGGTCGTGATCGCCGGCTTGCGACCCTAGAATAGATGCGCCGAAATCCCGCACGTTCGCAAAGGGAATTACAAGAACTCCATGAGGACTGCTTCTCGCCGCTCGGTAAGATAAGCACGCTAATTACCTCGTAGTTCTTGATGCGTTCCGTCCATAGCCTAGTTTCAGTTAGGAAACCATTTACCAAAAATTAGGAGGGGATATGAATTTCCGGAAGACGAGTTTGTTCGCTGTATTCGCGTTGATAGTTGTTTCATTAGGTTCGGTTACGTACCATTCCGCAGCTTCTTCGGGCCAAACCAAGTTGCTACGCGCCGACGGAGGGCTTCCAATGCCGCCGCCGACGGGACCTAGCTCTTCGGCTTCGCACGGTTCGACTCTAACGGCCGACGGAGGGCTTCCAATGCCGCCGCCACCGCCGTCGCCGTGGGGAACCGTCACAGGCGTCTCCTAGACCTCGAACAAAGATGAAGGCATCCTGTTGAGGGATTGGAAGTCTTCACAACATGGAAGACGGAATACGTGGGACCCTCAATGATTGGAGAAGGGGGGAAGGTCGGCGATCTTCCCCCCTTTTTTTCTGTGTTAATATGTGCCACACGTAAGGTGGCACACACAGCAGGCCAACTCGTTTGGTGGACGTGCATTTCGCTGGAAGTGATTCTCGTTCTTCATTCAGTCCCTGTGATGTTGAAGCGGTTCCCGATTTTCTATGGCTACGTCGCTTGTGTTCTTGTAAGAGACGTGTCGGCAATCCCCATATACACAATGTGGCCAAGTCTCTATTCGACCTTCTACTGGTCTACAGCGTTTGTGACGGCAATTCTGGGCTACGCGGTCATTCTGGAGATCTACAATCGATCATTAGCAAGATTTCCTGGTGTGGCGCGTTTTATACGGACCGTATTGGTGGGACTGCTTTTTTTGGTTGCGGCGAGAGCGTTCGCCGAGCTATTTGGCGGAGCCGCAAATCCGCTGGCGTCGTCGGCAGCGCTTCTCGAACGCGACCTGCGTACCCTACAAGCAATACTGCTCGGCGCGTTCCTTGGCATCGTTAGCTTCTATCGTATTCCGATTGGCAAAAACCTGCGGGGCATCATAGTCGGTTACACGCTCTACGTAGGAGTGCGAGTGGTCGAACTTACAGCTTACACTGAATCGGGAAAGGCCATCGGAATTTTCGTGAGCAAGCTTGAACCCTTCATCTACCTTATTTGCCTTAGTCTATGGACGCTGTCGCTCTGGTCGCAAGCTCTTGAACCAACTGTCGACACGGTGCTCAGCATCGAGCACGACTACGATCTCCTTTTGCAGCAAACAAGAACGCAACTCTCGCGCGCGTGCGCCTTTCTAACAAGGACAGTTCGCCCGTGATCCCAGCTCTATTTTCCATCGTGGTCGGTGTCCTGCTTCTGGGGATCCTGACCTATTGGGCTTTCAGGAGACCGTGGTCTGCCTCTGAGTCAAGATCTTCCCCGGCGGATAGGTCCAAAGCTTTGCGGTTGGAATTGCCGCCGGCGGACCTCATCGAAAGAGTGCTCGACCCACGCGACCTCGCTTTCGTCCGCAAGGAATCGCCGGCCGAAACCGTAAGGTTATTTGAGCAGGAACGCCGGGCGCTGGCGATCTCTTGGCTGAGGCACACCCGTCGGGAGGTGGGTCGCTTGATGAGCTATCACGCAGGTGCGGTCCGTCAGAACATTAATCTCCGGCCTGCACTGGAGATTAAGTTGGGACTCCACTACGTCAGGTTCCTGGTCGTGTACGAGCTAATCTTGGGGCTTTCTTACATTCGTGGTCCGTTCCAGATACGGCCCGTGATGGGTTGTGTGGTCGGCGTCACTACGCAATTACGCGGGGTATCGGATAAACTGCTTGGTGCCGCACAGTTTTCGACACCAGCCAGCGCGCCTCCGCCAACACAGTGAAACTTAGGGTTTATTCATGGCCAAACAGATAGGAATTCAGGCTGCCATTGCCGATCTGAAGAAACACACCTTGCCGGGACTGCCCGGTGATATTGCGAGATTGGTTTACCTCGCTGCCACGCGCGATTACAACACGGGAAGGTATTACCATGAGGGCCTGTCCCACATTTATACGCAGGAGTTCGCTGCGCGCGCCCTTCAGGAATGCCACAACGACGTCTTCCGGGACTTGGTGCGCTTGTCAATCGAGGATCTGCTGGTGCAATTCGAGCTTTATGTCAGTTCTGGCTGCGCGCAAGCCGACGAATTTGTCGATTTTTGGGAAAAGGCTGAGCCGTATCGAGTGACGATCCCACTAGCCTCAGACCCGATTTCCGCGCAACTCTTCAATTCAAACGTCAAGATCGCTTTGGCGATTTTGAGACACCGCGAGAGTAATCCTCGGAATAGTTCACGAGCCGCATTGCTACAGCCGTAACCTGACCCACAATCTCGGCTTCCTCGGGCCACGCAACCTGCTGCGTTGAACAGGGCGAGAGAGGGTGCGGAATAAGGGTAAGCTTCCCATTTGACAGCTCGCACCAAGAGCATGCATAGCCGTCGCGAAGTTCGATAAAATAAATCGGTCGGTCAAGCTCGGTTCGCCATGGACCGGGATGAATCTCATTTTTTTCACCGTCAATTTGAACGAACGATCCGGGCCGAAATAACGGATAAAGAGTGAAATCCTTTTGTCCGATGTACCCGTATAAACTATGGCGAAGATCAAGACTCTGAATAATGGGTATCGGTACCTCGCCCCAGATCTCCACCATGCGTGACAACAGACTGCTTCGCTCGATATTGAAGCCGCGGTCGAAACGGACGGGAAACATAACGGGCTGAGATTCGTCGGGAATTTCCAGCTTTACAAGATGAGTTTTTTCCAAGGGCAGAGAGCACTCATATCCGAAAATCTTTGTCAGGTCGACGCCGAAGAAAGCTAGAAGTTCATTGAAGCCCGTCCGATAAATGATGCTGAGGCTGAAAAGTTTGTGAATACTCGGAACAGCATCGGTGTTTTCTATCTGTGTCAACCAGGCATTCGAGATTTGAAAATACTCATTGCCCTCATCCTGCGCTATCTTTCGGCTGAACTCTTCTACTTCTCGCGTCGTGATTCCGAGGTGATTCCGCAGGTTCTTCAATCGTTCGCCGGCGCGCACGGCCATCCCCCTGTTGGACGAAGCCACCTGGAACCTCCCGATTAGAATGCCTGCTTGCAAAGCAAAGCGTCAACCAACTGTTCGACATCACCAAAGCACGCTGTGTCCTCGTGAACATGGCATGCCAAGCACCAATCCTATCATAGGGAGTCTTCGCGCCGGAGTTGTGAATTGAAGGTTTAAACCGCGGGGATGCGCGAACTAGGAATTCTGCCCTGCGGACCCGTATGCGAGGGAGTTATTCAAGCGGCGGTCCAGCATCGCTGCCGCGAACTTTGCGCATTCTATCAGTTCCCGATTCGCCCAATTTGATATCGATGGAAGCGCTTTCCCGCTCAGTTTCCGAAACGCGCGCAGCGCTTGATAATAGATGACGACTTCTTTCATCCAGAGATTGCTTTCGTGCAACGAACGCCCCAATTCCTCCGATGCCCGGGTCAGCATCTCGAAATGCTCCGCACAAATCTCGGCATTGGCGATACCCGTCGCGCTCTCAAGCGAACTCGAAAGGGGCTGCGCGGCGATGGTTATCCAGATCGATCTCCATTGAGAGATGGCAAACTGAAGTAACGCCGTGAGCGACATCACGCAAATGAGTGCTGCAATCATGTGTACCAGTGTGGTGCATCGGGATCGCCTTGGCAATGGACCTAAGGTACTATTCGCTGTAATTGTTGAACCTTACAGGATTTTGAGTGACTGCTTCAACTCGGTACCTAGGGTTGGGCAAAGCTCGCTTTAAGCACGTCGGATTTGTCTGCTGATTGGGGGGATTGAGCTCATGGGCATTGAGGATCTAGAAGTCGACCCGAAGAACGTGACGTTTCGCTCCTGGGACTATTCCGACCGTTTGCGCCAGCTTCGTGAGCGGGATTGGTGGATGTGGGGTTCTTCCGTCGTCGTCAATCTGATGCTGACTGCCGGCATCGTTTCGCTCTCCTTTCCAGCCATCTTGGCGGACAGGCGGTCTCCTTTAGGCTCCAGCGCGTTCAAGACTATTTTGGGCCTGGTGGGCATGATCCTGCTGTTTATTGGCTATCTCACATACGAGAAATTCCTCATCAATAGGCTTCGCCTTGAGCTTGCCGAACGACAATTTCAGTCTTCGCTCTGGCGTAATCTGGCCTTGGTTGATCCGCTGACAGGCCTTTACAACCGCCGATTCGCCGAGCGCCATCTCAAGGCAGAAATCGCACGCGCCCGCCGCCGCGGTTATCCACTGACGCTTGTGCTTTTTGACCTCGACAATTTTAAACAGGTGAATGACCGCTTCGGTCATCCCGCCGGGGACGCGGTTCTCAAAGGCTTTGCCGATCGTCTCGCTGAAGTCATTCGAGAAGGCGATTTAGCGGCGCGTTTGGGCGGCGATGAATTTATGCTTCTGCTCGCCGATTGCAATTCTTCTCATCTCCCCGCCATTCTTGGACGCTTGGAATCGATTCATGTGCAGTGTGGCGTGAATCTCCTTCCTGTAACCTTTTCGAGCGGCGCGGCAGAATGCCAGGACGGAGATCGGCCCGAAGATCTCTTCCATTATGCCGACAAACTGTTGTACGACGACAAGCAAGCGCGAAAGCAACCAGTTATTGCGCCGCTTAAGTAACGACTCCGCTATACCCGCTGGCGTGATCCGTTCATCCGCTACTTTGTGGGGTTCTTTTCACCTCGATTCAGTTCCGTAGAGCATGATTCTCGACAACAGTTTCCAGAATCCTGCTTACGAAAGAAAGCAGGATTCCGCTTTCCAGTCGAAGAGACGCCCTCTCAGTGAAAATTGAGTTGGCAGCGGATCCCAGGCTCTTTCAGTGTGCCTGGATTCCGTCTCGGGAGGCTAGAGCCTGTCAGGATCGAGCGTTGTAAAACCGGAGAAGCGATGAGAGCCGATGCTTCGGGTCTGCTCGACACGAGCGTGCGGCATATCGAGCGCCGCCAATGGTGGCTTTCTTCCTCGGGTATCATTGTCACGATTCTCCTGACCGTGGCGATCATCTCCTTCGCGCTTCCTGTCCTTAGTCCCAGGGCGGATTGGTACTTCCCTGTAGACCCGAGTCTGGCGATTCATGCCCTGCTCGGGCTGGTACTTCTGTTCGACGTGTACGTGGTCTTTCAGCAGTTTCAGATTTATCGATTTCGGCAGCGCGTCCGCGAGCGCGAGGAACTGTTTCGCCTGATCGGGGAGAACGCAGCCGACATGATCGCTCTGGTCGACGCGGATGGAAAACGCCTCTACAGCAGCCCGTCGTATAAGAGGTTGCTTGGCTATTCGGACGAAGAGCTTCAGCAAACAACATTCTACGAACATATTCATGCCGATGATCGTGCGCTCGTTGCCGCTGCAGCCAACGAAGCGCGCCAGTCGGGAATAGGCCGCCGAGTCGAGTATCGTGTCCGGCGCAAAGACGATAGCTGGCTGGTTGTGGAATCGACGGCCAGCTTAGTCCAGAACCACGGCAGCGCCGGGACGAAGATGGTCATTGTCAATCGCGATATCACCGAGCGAAAGCAACTCGAAGAACAACTTTATCTGTCACAGAAACTCGAAGCGATCGGTCGCCTCTCCGGCGGCGTGGCGCACGATTTCAATAATCTTCTCGGTGTGATTATTGGCTATAGCGAAGCTTTGCAGAAGCAGATGGGCGCCGACCATCCTTTCCGTGAAGCGATTGAGGAAATCCAGAATGCCGGCAACCGCGCCGCAGCGCTCACGCAGCAATTGCTGGCATTCAGCCGCAAGCAGGTCCTTGAACCGAAGGTCATCGATCTCAACATGGTTGTCTCGGAAGTACAGAAGATGCTCCGCCGCCTGATCGGCGAAGATATTGCATTGAAGATTTCGCTGAACGAACGTCTTGGGATGGTTAAAGCCGATCGCGGCCAGATCGATCAGGTGATTTTGAATTTGGCGGTGAATGCGCGGGATGCCATGCCCAAGGGCGGGAAACTCATCATCGAAACGGGGAACGCGGAACTGACGGAATCCGACGTGAACCGTTACCGCTACGTCATTCCCGGCCAGTACGTGATGCTCAAAGTGGCGGACACCGGCTGCGGAATGAGCGCCGAGCTTCAGTCTCATATCTTCGAGCCTTTCTTCACGACCAAGGAGCAAGGAAAAGGTACCGGCCTAGGCCTGGCAACGGTCTACGGAGTCATTAAACAGAGCGGGGGCTACATCTGGGTCGAAAGCGAAGTAGGCAAGGGAGCCGCGTTCAAGGTGTATCTGCCGCGCGTGGAAGAGGTGCGCGACGCCGTTCCAGAGCGCACGACTTTTGGGCGACCGCAACGCTCGCGCACGATCCTCCTCGTCGAAGACGAACACTCCTTGCGCAAACTGACACGCAACACGCTGCAGGAAGCCGGGCACACCGTGCTGGAAGCTTGCGATGCTTCGGAAGCTCTCGACGTGGTGAAAAGAAACGAGTCACCAATCGATTTGCTTCTCACCGACGTGGTCATGCCGGGCATGAGCGGCCGCGCGCTGGCGGACGAGCTTGCAACGCTTCGTCCGGGGATTAAGGTCATTTATATGTCTGGCTATACGGACGGCGATGTGGCGACGCATGGCGTTTTGCAGTCGGGAATTTCGTTTCTTCGCAAGCCGTTTACCGGCGACGTGCTAATCGCACGCGTCGACGAGGTCTTATCCATTTCTGTTCTGGCAGGACGCTAGCCCCGTGCCGAATTTTCTACAGGAGCGGAAATGCCCCGATTGTTGATTGTTGACGACGATAGTGCTGTGCGAAAAGTGCTTCGGTTTCGACTAAAGGACTCCTACGAAATCATTGAGACGGGTTCGCCGGAAGAAGCGCTCGCTCTGGCGCTCCAGCAGAAGCCCGACGCAATTCTCCTCGATTTAATGATGCCAAAATATTCAGGCTTTGAAGTGTGCCAGGCGCTCTCGTCGATGAGCTTCACGCAGATGATCCCGATTTTTATAGTTTCAGGCGAATCCGCGCAACAGTATCGAGACTTCTGTAAGAATCTGGGCGCGAAGGGCTATTTTCAGAAGCCGGTCGACTTCGAGGCTCTGGAGGGCCGCCTCGCCTCCGTCATAGGAGGCAAACGACTCGATCGCCGCTCGGAAGCGCGCGTCAAATTGCGCGTTATCCTCAAACTCAAGGGCACTGACACAACGGGCAAGCCCATCGACTTGTTGACCGCTACCGAAAATGTCAGCGCACATGGTTTTCTTTGTGGCTGCAACGCGGCGTTGACAAAGGACGCAATCATCGAGGTTTTTCTAATGTCGGCAGGCCAGCATGTTGTCGGTAAAGCGCGCATGATCCACGACGAATGGCCCGACACTCCCGGGCAGACTTGCGGATTTCACTTCGACCAGGACCCGGTCGACTGGGTCTTGCGCTGAACTGCCAGTTTCTCATCCACCGCACGCTTTTCGAATGAACCACGACGACGACAACTCCAAACGTTGCGGCGAAGCGACGGCCTCCAACCAGCGACCTCCTACGAGATAGGTCCACGCGCTCCGTGGCTTGATTCGAACGAACGATTTCCAGCAATCAATACCCCCTTCGACGATCCGCTTCTAGTACGCTCAGAGCACGGGCGGCGACGCCTCATCAGGCCCGGCTTCCAGTTCCGAGAGTATTACGTACCTACGACGGCGCACAATTCTCGACGGAAACCGCATGAATTTGGCTGACGCAAATAATTGAATCAACAGAAGAAACGGGAAATAAAATGTTATCCCGTCCCCTCGACCCATCTGTCAAAAAAGCAGAAGGTCGGATCGGATCGCATTCTCGCGCAAGTCGCTGAAACGAAAATGAAGTGGCGCGCCCGGGGAGACTCGAACTCCCGACCCTCTGCTTAGAAG
>DATLST010000178.1:0-12023 GCA_035534055.1 Candidatus Acidiferrales bacterium
AGAGATAACCCATCATCCAGCAACACCAAAGCGCGCCTGCGCCGGTCCTCCAGAAGATCGGCGCTCCCCTTCAGCCTGGGCATAGCTCTTCTGTACCTCAATACCTATTATTGCATTCTTTATACAGAGAGCAATAATGGCTCCCACCGAGCGCCAAGCCTACGACAACGACCTCCGCCAATTCCGGGCGGATGCGAAGAAACAGTATGCCGTCTGGCTCGCTTCCCTCGATCCGCACCAGAAGCGGACGGACATCCTGGGCACCCTGGATGTCGCGCGACAAGAATTTGCAGCAGTTCCGAAGGGCTCGGATCGCAACCTGATCGTCTTGAGCGATTTCCTCGAGGACGGTCCCACATACAGTTTCGTGTCGTCACCGCAGCTCTCGAACGCGGTGCGCGCACAAATTCTTGCAGTCGGACTGCGGACGGGGCGGAATTTTGCGCTCCCCGGAGTGACCGTGTGCCTCGGGCGCTTGGAGTCGAGCGACTTTGCGCGGCTCGCGCCTCAGCGAAAGGAAGCAGTGCAGGCCTTCTGGGCAGAATACCTAAATGACCAGGGTCAAGCACCTGCACTTCGCTTCGACGGCATGGGTACGCTCACGAGCAATGCCGGATGCTATGACGAGCCGAAGGTCGTTGCCCCCGCACATGCGGGAAGTACGGAGGAACAGCCTTGATCGAAACCCGATTGCTCTCTCTGTGGAACAGTCTCGTGGGATCGGCTGTGCTCATAGCGATCTTTGTTCTCGCGCTCTACATCATAGTGAGCGCCGTAAAGCCAAAAGATGCTCCACGGCACCTCGGCAAGGTCGTGGGCGTCCCGATCCTGCTTTTCATGCTGCCTGCGATCATCCTGGACCTTTGGAACACGATGTCTTTGAGCCAGCACGTCGGCATCGTTGCCCTTTGCCTTGCCATCGCGTTTCTCTTCGGTGCATCACGTCGCAAGTCTGGCAATGAGCGCAGACGGTGAAGGCTAAGGGGTCAAAAGCAGGCGGATGTGGGGCCTTGACGACGCCAAACCACATGGTAAAGTTCAAGCGAAATCCCATGAACACACCGATAGCGCTCTCAATGGATGAATGGAAAGAGGTGATGCAAGTGCCGGCCATCAAGGAGTCTTGGGGGCTCTCAGGCGACGAAACTCCAGAGGAATTCGCGGACATTGCGTATGGGGTGAAGTTTGACTTCGCGCCCATGACCGGCCCAGGGTATGTCGGCGATCTCTACATCTTGAGCGGCGACGCATTGGGCGAACCATTTACCCTCATCCGGAAGGATGGGAAGCTGGTGATCGTGTAGAAGTAAGTTCCATTCGAAAATCCAGCCAGCGCAGTCGTTGCGATTCGCTTATGATTGCGGCGTAATTACTCTTGCGGAAGGGGGTTGCACTCGGATGGCGACTAAGAAGCAGAGACGTGTGAAGCACCTCAACGAGGTTCCAGCCAAGGTGCATCTCAAAGCAGGAAAACTGGAGGTAATCGTGAAAATCCCCTGGGCCGACCTTGAAAGACGGCTGGGTACCAACTTGAAGGCCGAAAAGAAATTCTGGAAAAAGCGAAAACCACGGGCCACTTCAAAGTAGTTGGCCATTGGCGTGACGGAATCAGAGTATCTGGTTTCTTAGCCAAGGATTTTGACCACTTTTCCTCGATTGCCTTTTCCGCTCTGATTGTTAGAGTTAAGGCATGGCCATCAACGCGGACAAACCGCACCTCTGGAAGGCTGACACCCGGGCGTCCGTGGACCAGTTCAACCAATGGTTCCTGAAGTTCGCACCGAAGGCCTATCGCGAAACCCGCAATACGACGGTCGATAGCGTCAAGCATGGCCTCGACCTGACCGGCGATCTGACTACCATCACGCCCTCCATCCTCCAGGCCAATCCGGGCATTCTTCCGACGCTCAGGATGTCCACCTGCCCACCGCTCGCACGGGACCGGCTCATTGGCTTGGCGGATTCAACCAAGAATCTGGTCGGCTCGATGGAAGAAGGGAAGATTCCTCCTCGCCTTTCGCCGGAGTTGCTTGAGCAGCACCTCGTGCGGATTGCGAAGATCCTCCTCGCAATGCGGGATACAGACGTATTCCCGTGGATTCCTGAAAACCGGCACCCCACCAAAAGCGAACGCTATCGTTCCTCGACCATCGTCGCGGACCGGCTCTGTGGTGCCGTGGCCGACCCCATCGTGCGGAACGCCCAGGAAAAGCGCCAGCTCGCCCTTATAGAGGAGTACCTGAGAGCGCGGGGATACCGGAAGCTCGAACACACAACTGGTGCGCCGATCACGGAGATGAAACCTGGCACGTTCGCATTCCGGCTGAACGTTCATGTGAAGCCGTCGAGGACCGACACAAAAGCGGTCAAGATTCCCGTCGATGCTGTCATCCAGCCCAAGCGGGCGAAGCTGCCGCACCTGCCGGTTCTCATCGAGGCAAAATCTGCTGGGGACTTCACGAACGTCAATAAACGCCGGAAGGAAGAAGCCACAAAAATCAATCAGCTCAAGGCGACTTTCGGCGAGGGAGTCGTCTTTGCTCTTTTCCTTTGCGGCTATTTCGATGCGGCCTACCTCGGCTACGAAGCGGCGGAAGGCATAGACTGGGTGTGGGAACACCGAATCGACGAACTGGCAAAATTGGGCATTTAGCACGCACATGAAACCGAAGGACCGAACGCAGACCGAAGAACGACGCCTGCGGGAGCAGGAACGGCTCGATGCGTTGAAGACCGCAGCCGAGCGGAACAAGTGGGGTCAGTTCGCGACGCCCCCGGCTCTCGCGAGAAGCTTGGCCCGCTATGCGCTCGGACTCATGGAGGGGCGTCCCGTCCGCTTCCTCGATCCGGCCATCGGCACTGGTTCGTTCTATTCGTCGCTCCTCCACGAGTCGCCCCGAGGCGGCATCGAATCGGCCGCCGGGGTCGAGCTTGATCCGCTTTTCGCCCAATGCGCGAGCTCGTTGTGGGCTGAGTCAGGTCTCAGGATCATTGAAGGAGATTTCACCCGAAAGCCTGTCCCTAACAAGCGTTTCAACCTCATCCTCACGAATCCCCCGTACGTCCGGCACCACCATCTGGACTTAGGAGAGAAGGTCCGCCTCAAAACGCTGCTCGCTCAGTCGCTCCGGCTGGATATCAGCGGGCTCGCCGGATTGTATTGCTACTTCCTCTTGCTTTCGCACGACTGGCTGGAGGATGGAGGACTTTCTGTTTGGCTCATTCCGTCCGAGTTCATGGATGTGAACTACGGATCCGCGCTACGCCGGTATCTTACCGAATCGGTCACCCTGCTTCATATCCACCGCTTCGCTCCGGCCGATGTGCAATTCACGGATGCGCTGGTTTCCTCGGCAATCGTCGTATTTCGCAAATCTCCGCCCCCTGCAGGGCACGCCGCCCGAGTCTCGCTCGGTGGATCAATTGAGGAGCCGCACCAGGAAGCCGCCGTGCCGCTGGCAACTCTCGCCCATTCCCGCAAATGGACGCATTTTCCGGCACACATGCCGCACGATCACAATGGCGATATGACACTTGGCGATCTCTTCACTATCAAGCGGGGATTGGCGACTGGAGCCAACAATTTCTTCATTTTGACCCGGGAGGAGACAGATCGCTGGGAAATTCCGCACGAGTTCCTGAAACCCATCCTGCCGAGCCCCCGCTACCTGGAGTCGGACATTGTGAGTGCAACGTCACGTGGCGCACCGGAGCTGCCGCAGCGATTGTTCCTCCTCGACTGTGCGGAACAGGAAGCCGTCATCCACACCAAGTGGCCGCGCTTCTATGAATACCTCCAGAAGGGGAAAGAGCAGAACGTCCACGCCTCCTACCTTACGAGCCGTCGTGTTCCGTGGTATTCGCAGGAGAAGCGTCTTCCCGCTCCATTCCTCTGCACCTATATGGGGCGCTCTGCAAATGGCAAGGGGCCGTTCCGCTTCGTTTGGAACCGCTCGCAGGCAACCGCCCACAACGTCTACCTCTTGCTCTATCCGAAGAACTCATTGCACGAAGCGCTGCGGCATCACCCAGAGCTCGAAGGCGACGTGTTCCGTGCGCTGCAAGAAATTAAGTCTACTGAGATCGCGTCAGAGGGGAGAGTCTACGGTGGCGGCCTGCACAAGGTTGAACCCAAAGAACTCGCTCAAATTACCGCACGACCAATCGTTGATGGCTTGGCATCGCACCTACAAATGGAACGGCAGGGTTTGCTTTTTTGATTGATCAACTGACCAGAGTCTCTCCCCCTCTACCCAATTCGAAAATCGCACTCGGTGCTGTGCGGATTTCGGGGTGCAGGCCACATCTTCCTCAGACATTTATGAGATGGGCCTTACGCTCCCACCCTTGCGCAAAATGCCCGCAAGGATGGGGCACCCAATCAAGTGGCGGGGTTAAGGGTGGGCCACCTGCCCGCCCATCAGCCGCTCCGACTACGGAACAACCTCTTGATCTTCTACAGCCACCCGCCTAGAATCAATCATGTCGTTTCAATTGAATTGCACCTGCGAGGCAACCGATGCAGGCTGGATCCAAGAACAGTGAAACCTCTTCCGGTTCCGAGATTGAAATGATTTTGCCATTCCTGCTTAATCGTCGCCGGAATCGTTGGAAAGAACTTTTTCAAAAGCCAAAGGGGCGCAAGAAGCTTCTTCATACCCTCTGGAATGGTGATGATTTAGACCGCAGTCTCATGACACAAGTTCAACCGAATGAAAGTAGCGTTCAAGCTATATTATTGAAATTGAATAGTCTAGGCGCACCCGCTCAATGTCATTTGCTTTCCGCGCGGTCGATGCTCGACGGGAAAGACCTTGATTTAGCCTCCGCTCTAGAAATCGTTTTGCCCGCAACGTTAATCTCCTGCATACCAGGAAAACTTGCATACTATAAAAATGATGATCGAAATGGGAGCTACATTCTCTATCGTTAGCCGTCCTCAGAATCCCCGTCTGCAGAATCGCTAGTCTCATACAAATGAAATTCCGTAGACTCAACCTCACCACTCGCAATAGCCCGTTTGGAGAGTTCCACCCACTCTAACGAGAGATTCTCTTCCCGGTCTAAATCGACGGTGCTAATTTGTGTCGCATCTACCATAGATAGCTGACGCTGACATAAGAACTGAAAGACGCGCTTCGTAAAATCGGAAGCACTCGTAGCCAGGCACACTACGTTAACGTAGCCGCCCTTCGCGCCTTTGAGGTAGTCCAGCGAACAATCTGAGTCAACTTCAAAATGAATCAGCCCGGACCAGAGATACTCGCTTTTACTTCTTCTTGGGGTAGTAGTGATGGTCACTTGCACTCCGATCTGTGTCGCCGGGATGATAATGTCCGCCGCGTCCGTCCGCTGGATTTGCATCTTTCCTGGTAGTCCCATCTTTCGATTCGCGACCCGCTCGCTCCTTCGCCTTTTTTTCGGTATTGTGTCGAGTGCTGTGCCCCCTTGCATCACCGCTTCCGCCCTTCACCTCCCCGCTTGAGGTCGCGGCTTGACCATTTGACGTCACCGTAGGTGAATCGGCTCCCTTAACCGGCCCCTTCGCAGATACATCTTTCGAATTCAGCACGTTGACTAGCTTTTGCCCCAACTTTCTCCCAAGAGAGGCACCAACAGATCCGCCGATAATACTGCCTTCAATTCCGCCTGCGATCGTGCCACCCCCCGGCTCGACCGCTGTTCCTGCGATTCCTCCTACGTCAGCACCGAAATAGGTTCCCCCCACCCCCCCAGCCAATGTCGACAGTGCGACGATATCGTCATCCAAGCAGCAGTGTCCGTCGGGATCCACGCGCATCATGGGGTTGTTCTCGACGTATGCATAAAGGTTCAGGCTCTGCGGATCGTCGAGCTTGGAGTAGGGCACCGGCTCAACCTTGGCCGACCAGTCGGGCGAGAACCACCGACCCATGTTGTTCGCAAAGTATCTGGCCCCGAAATAGTCGTTTCCTGTCTCGGAGTCGCGTTCTTTGCCGGTACTACGTGACCTAGCGCGGCTCGGAAGGGTAGCCGATTGCAAGCCTAATAGCACTGTGAACTTGCAGACCTCGCGCACCGGATTCGGTGCAGGATTTGCGCCCGCGAGCCCCTGATGCGAGTTTTCGCCATTGACCGGGAACACGGCCAGCGAAGCGTCCGGGATAGAGCTGCGAAGGGCGGGCTGCATGTGGCTACGATTGTACGACTTGAGGGGCCGGGATGTGGGAGCTAATCGGGAGGGGATTGCGGATCGGATCGGAGACGGATTCCGGGCATAGTCCATTTTTCTTTAGCTGTAAATTACAGAGCTAAAGGGGGGCAGATTCCTGGTTGTTTCGCATGGCTCCGACCGGACTGGAACCGGGCCGTTTGCGTGGCTCAGACAGAGCTAATCGCCGGTCTCTTCGCGGTCCTCTGCCGCATCCCTTTCGAGTGCCGCCGCCAGTGCTTCGGCGGCTGGATCGCCTGGCTGTAAGCTCCGCGCTGCGGGCAGGGACGGCGCATTGCCTGGCTCGATGAACGCCGTTGGATGAGTCGCCGCGTAGACCTGCTGCAAGGCCCGCAACGCCACCTGTGTGTAAATCTGCGTGGTCTTGATGTCCTCGTGTCCGAGGATCTGCTGGATGAAGCGGATATCGGCTCCGTTCTCGTGCATGTGGGTCGCCATGCAGTGGCGCAGTAGATGGCAGGCCCCGCCCTTGCCGGTTTTGGCCTGGTCGATCCGCTCCTTGACCACGTAGGTCAGATGGTCGCGGCTGAACGGCTCGCCGTCCGTCGTCAGGAACACGGAGAGGTCGTCCGGCTCGATGGCGAGCTGAGGCCGCGACTCGGCGATGTACTTGCGCAGCCACGCCGCCGCCCGCTCTCCGATGGGCACGTAGCGGTCTTTCTTCCCTTTGCCCTGGTTGACGAGGATCAGGCCCCGGTCCAGTTGCAGATCGAAGAGTTTCAGCCGCACGATCTCCAGACGCCGCAGGCCGGTCGCATAGATCGTTTCCAGGATGGCGCGATCGCGCAGCCCGATCGCGTCGGCGATCTCCGGCTGCGCCATGACCTGCTCGATCTCTTCGATGGACAGGATGACCTTGGGCAGCGTGCGCCCCAGCCTGGGCAGGTCGATCTCCGACGCCGGGTTATGCAGGATGTGGTTCTGCCGGGTCATCCACCGGAACCACACGCGCAGCGGCACAAGCCGCGCGTGCTGGCTGCGGAAGGTCAGCGGCTCGCCGTTTTTCTTGCGGTAGAAGAACAGGTACCGCTGATAGCGTTCGAGCACCGGGCGCGTGACTTCGATGGGTTCGCGCAGGCCGTGTTCGTAAGCCCACTCGATGAAGAAGCCGATGTGGACAAGACGGTTCTTCACCGTGAACTCGGAGTAGCCGCGCGTGCGCAGCGACTCCAGATGCTCTCGCATGAGCAGTTCCATCGCCGTCCTGGGCGCGGCCTCGGGTTTGCGCTTCTTCTCGACGCGGGCCATCACGCACCGCCTTTCGGCCTGCCGTTGTTACGATGGACTGCGGCTACGATGGCGGCCTCTTCGCCGGGTTCTTCCTCTGAAGTGTTTTCCGGCGGATTCTCGCAAAAACTGCCCTGGACCCCGATGGATACTGGCGATTTGCGCTCTGCACCATCCCCAGACACCCCCCAGACTTGGCCCAGACTCGACCCAGACCGCTGCCCGTCTTGCCCAGACACCCCCTCGGAAAACCCAGACCGGTCAGCCTCCGAACGCACCGGCTTCGCGCCGTAACTCAGCCCCGGCAGCACCGGCCTGCCGTTCTCATCCATCTCGAAGTTGAGCGCGTAGACGAAGTTCTGCCCCGGCGCGCCGCGATGCAGCGCCAGGTATTCCAGCTCCTCCAGCCGGTGCAGGTGCGTTTTCAGTTGCGAGTCGCTCCACCCGCTGAACTGCCGCACCGTGGCCCGCGTGAAGCGGTAATCGAGCCGCTCGACTTGAAGCCGCTCGCATTCGCTTGTCACCATCTTGTCGATCACGAGCAGCAGGCGGCGCGTCTGCGCCTGCACGTCGTCGAGCGAACGCATCAGCACATGGTTGGCAAGCTCCCAGGCCAGCTTCACGTCGGCCTCGGTCGCCTCGATGTACTCGAAGGTTTCGCCGTCCTCGGTCGCGGTCTTGATCTCGCGCTGATGCTGATAGAGCAGCGCGATGGCCTGGATCAGCGTGATGAACTTCATGTGGTCGCGCCGCGTCCGGGTCATGGTGTCGGGGAAGCGTCGTTCCTTCAAGCACTCGATCACCACTTCGACCGGGCGCAAGAGCCGCTGCGCGTTGCGATGCAGACGAACCATCTTGTTCCGCCGCGTTCGCGCCTTCAAGCCTTCGAGCGTCTGCGCCTCGCGCTGCTTGCGATGGATGGCCTGCGTCTGCTCCCGGTCCTCGTTCACCGCCAGCACGAGGCAGCGGTTCATCAGCTCCTCGTCCACGTCGGGTGCCGTCGTCGTGAGGAAGATCATCACCGGCCCTTCGACCGTGTACTCGTGCGTAACGTGCTTGCCGCTCACCGGGTCTTTGCCGGTCGATGCGATATTCAGCTTGCCTTCCGATTGCAACAGCTTCAGCGGGTAGCTCGCCGCCTCCGCGCCCTGCTGCTCCGCGATGGCAAGTATCTTGTGCTTGAGATTTTTCTGCCCCATGTAGAAGAGCGCCTGGCTGGTCATGGCCGTGTAGCTCACCCGGTGCTCCTCCGGCATGAAGTCCAAGACCGCTTCCATCAGCGAACTCTTGCCCGCCGACGAGGACGACTGCACCACGATGGCCAGGGGCTTCGGCAACAGGCGCGACACCGCCGCCAGATAACTCACCTTCTTGTTGATCTCCTCGCCCACAGCGCCGCACTTCTCGAAGTCCTCTAGCACACGGTCCAGCAGGCGCGGATCGCCGAGCAGTTCCATCGCGGCCGCCTGTTCCTCGTCCGTCACCGTCGGTTCTTCTTCGGGCTGTGTGAGCGCCTTTTTGATCCGCTCCCGCTGCTGGTCCTGGAGGATCGCCCACAGCTTGCCCACCTCGGCGTGTACGGCCTCTTCCTTTACCGCCAGTTCGTGCGCTGCCTGCTTGGCGAAGGCCGCCCGCCGTTGCGCCAACTCTATGTCGAACGTGTCGCCGTGATAGCAGTATTCACCGCGCACGTTCACCCCCGACACCTTCACGTTGACCTGCATCCGGCCCCGCGCCAGCGACTTTTCCAGCCACAGCACGCGGTACTCGCGCGGCCCGATGGTCACCGTCACTTCCTCGCCATCGATCTTCACTTGCGGCTCAGTGGGCACAGAGAGCGGCATGGGCCGCGCGGCTGGCTCTTCTAAAGGCACGGCATTTACAGCTAAAGAAAAAGCTCTCTGTTGTGGCTGGGAAGGCTTGGCGGGAGGCTCGCTGACCACTGCGGCGGGGATAGATTCGTGGACTGGCTCTGGCTGCGGTTCGATCTCGATAACTGCGGCCTGCGCTTCGCCTGGCTGCGCTGCTGCCTCGATGACCGGCTCCGGCGTTTGTTCCTCGATGATTTTTTCTTTAGCTGTGCTTTTTGCTTCCGCTGGCAGTGGCTCGATGGTTGGCGCCGCCGCCGCCGCTGCCGCTGGCGCTGCAACTGGCTCGGCCACGATCACCGGCACGGGCGCGCGGCCCGCTGGCCGCGGCCCCTTGCCCATCCACGCCGCGCCGGTCAAGAGCACCCCGAACGCCTTCGTCGCGGGTGTCGTCTTGAGCGCGTATTCGTTCGCGTCCATGCCCTTCGGGAACTGCACCCGGAAGCATTCGATGCCCATGCCCATCAGCTCGTCGGCCAGCTTCACAGCGGCCTTGTCTCCAGCCTCGTCGCGGTCGTATGCGATGTAAACGCGCTCGGTACCGTGCCGCTCGAACGCCGCGCGATGGTCCGCTGTGAAGCCGTTGGTTCCGTAGCTGGCCGTCACGTTGCGGTAGCCTGCAACCCAGAACGTCAAGGCGTCGATCAGGGCTTCGCAGAGGATGATGTCCTTCGACGCGATCAGGGATTCTTCGTTCCACACGCCCCGGTGCGGCCCTGGCAGATACGTGTGATAGTCCGTCCCTGGGCGCAGGTTCGGCACGATCTTGCGCCCATACATCTCGACCACTTCGCCCGCGAGATTGAACACCGGGATAACCAGCGAACCGTTGAAGTGCTCATGTCCCGGCTTCTGGTTGCGCAGGATGCCCAGCGCCTTCAACCGCGTCCGCTGCGCGTCGCCGGCGGCGCGGTTCGACGCCGGCAGATGCAGGCACAGCGAGCGGTTGGCATAACCCAGCTTGAAGCGGTCGATGATCTCCCCGGATTGAAGGCCGCGCTTGATGAGATACTGCTGCGCCTCCGGCGCATCTTTCAGCGTCCGGTGGTAGTAATCCACCACCACGCCGAGCAGCTTCTTATCCTCGGCTGTTGCATCGATCAGCGGCGGCAGCTTCGGCACTGTGGCGATCTTCACCACCGGCCCGGCAGAGGGAGCATAGTCTCGCTTCAGCAGCTCCAGCGCGTGATGGAAGCTCACACCCTCGGCCCGCATCACCCAGTCGATCACAGAGCCGCCCTCCCCGCACGCTCCCTTGCAGTGCCACACATTCGCCACCGGGTCGATGTTCAGGCTCGGATTGCGGTCGTCGTGGAACGGGCACAGGCCGATCAGTTCCTTGCCGCTGCGTGTCAGCTTGATCCCCCGCGCCTCGGCAAGCCGCTGGATCGAGACTTCCCGCTTTAACCGCTCCGTCACTTCAGGGGGAACGTAAGGCATCCCTGAACCTCCGTTTCTGAAAAACCCTGTCAAGAGGGTTTGCGATATTTTTTTAAGCGTTTTGACTGTAACAGTTGATACTGTAACATACAGTTTCAACGAGCGAACCGGAAGCCCATTTTCCGGTAGATGACCTTACAGTGAACTCATGCCGAAAAAGTCCAAGCTGAAGCTGTCGCCGGTGAGTTTCGGCAACGAGACCCTGGGGGAACGACTGGCCCGCATTCGCAAGGAACGAGGGCTGACGCAGAAGGACGTTGCCGACCGAACCGGCCTGACGCAGGTCCTCGTTTCCGACTATGAACGCGACCGGATTCGGCTGACTGCGGAGATGGCCGTCCGCTTTGTGGAGGCCATTGGGGTCAGCACGGAAGAGTTGCTACAGCCGAAGAAAAAAGCATCGCCTCCCGACGACCAGCCCAGCCCCAAGCTGCTTCGCCGCATGAAGCAGATTGAGAGCCTGCCGGTGTATGAACAGCGCGCCTTGCTGACCACGATTGATAAATTCCTGGCCACAGCGCAGGATAGTTAGAGAGAGTTTTCCCGATGGCAACCGTCGCAACCAACCCGAAGCAGCAGGCCCACGAACTCATCGACCGCATATCCACCGCGCAGGCCTCCGCCGTCGTCACCCTGATTACAACCATGCTCGATCCGGTGGACCGCGCCATCGCCAACGCCCCCTTCGAGGACGAAGAGATCAGCGAAGAAGAGAACCGCGCCGTGGCCGCTTCCAAGGCCTGGCTCAAGGATCACGATCCCATCCCCAACGAGGAAGTCCTGGCCGAGTTCGGCCTGACCGCCGAAGACTTCGAGCGCATGGGACAGACGCCGCTCGAACCTGAACCGCACCACCCCGGACAGTGAGCATGGGCAAGAAGAGCGTTGCCTGGACCGACCAGGCCAAGGCCGATCTGCGCGCCATCGACCAGCCCACGGCGCTGCATATCCTGCGCGTCATCGCCCGCTACCTTGCCTCCGGCGAAGGCGACGTGAAACGCCTCCAAGACATCAAGCCGCCCGAGATGCGGCTGCGCGTCGGCGACTACCGCGTCCGCTTCTACGACTACGGCGACTCCATCCTCGTCCTGGCTGTCAAGCATCGCCGCGAAGCCTACCGCTGAACACTCCCCAGCCTGGTCCCGGACGCTGGCCGGACCCGGCTCGAACGAACACTGCACAGAGCCGCACAGCGTCCGGGCTGCATTCGATTTCGATTCGAGGATGGGCCGCCCAGCGGCCCCGCTAAGCCGTCCGGCTTAGGGATGGTGTCTTGG
>DATLST010000179.1:0-28642 GCA_035534055.1 Candidatus Acidiferrales bacterium
CCCACGTATGGAGGAGAGGACCGGGATTTCTCCATGCGCGTTGGCAGGAACTGCCGCCTGATGATCTGCGGCGAGCTGCATGTGAAACACAACTATACGACCGAGGGCCGGGATGACGGTCTCGATCGCCTTCGGCAAAGCAGTTTTGGCGTGGGCCGCCGTTTCGGAAAATATGCCAAGGGCTTTCGCGACTACGTAACCGTAGCTCAAACATTTCTGGGAGATTTGGCCATTGACGCTCTGGCGTTTGTGCGACAGCCGGGAAGAGCCAATCTCTCGGCGCTGTTCGTGAGAGCGCAAGCCTTCTGCGCCGGGCTGCGGTCCGGCAGAGAACCGGAACGACAAACGGAAGCGATACAGGCAAAGAAGTCCCTGGGGCAACCGGGCCCCTGCCGCACCCAATGAACGCGACAACCAATGTTTCGCCCGGCTACGCGCCCTGGTTCAACGTTCGGTCCAGCACGTTCGACCGGAGCGTGCTGATACAACTTTGCGTTTGCGTGATTCCGGCGATGGCCACGATCGATCTGGGCCAGCCGCTGCTCGGGGCGCGCTATCTGGCCGGCTCTTTATTCCTTCTCCTCGGATATCACGTACTGACGCGCAACCGGTACAAATTCATGAGCCTGCTGGTAGGAGCCGGACCCGCCCTGGGTCTGACGCGGGGGCTATTTTTCTACGACAGCATCCTGGTTTTTCTTGCGGTGGGATCGATCTTGTGGGCGATTGTGTGTTGGAAAGAAGTGTATTTTGTCTGGAGAGATCCTCTCTGGAGATGGTTGGCGTGTCTTTGCGGCCTGTACTGGATTCTGTCGTTTGCCTACCTTCACAATCCGGGCGCGAACGTGCGGGCCATCGAATTCGTTCTGGCCACGCTGGCGATTTGTCTATTGTCGAACCGGCGATCATACCTGGCGACGGCCTTTATCGGGGCGGCCATCGCCGCGTCCTCTTATGCCATCGCCATGCTGCCTTATGGCGCGCGTCTGGGTGAAGGAGACCTCGGCGGCGACACCATCGGGAATCCCATCCTGCTCGGGATGCCTGCCGCGCTGATCGTACTCCTGGCGCTGAGCGACCGCGGGCGATACCTATTGCTCGAAAAAAGCGTAATGGGTCGGCTGGCTGTCTGCATCATCTCCGTCGAGTGGCTGATCCTTTCCGGATCGCGCGGAAGCTGGCTTGTCGCGGCCACGTGTCTGGCTCTTGTCTTTTTGCTTTCCAAATGGAGCCGCAAGACGATGCTGCTGGCCATCGGGGTCGGATGCCTGGTGACACTGGTGGTGCTGGCGACCGGACGAGGATCAAAGGTTACGCACGTTTTCGACAAGACCGTCGACTCGGACCGCACGCTGAACAGCCGCACCAGCGGGCGTTACGTGCAATGGGAAGTTCTGCCGGCCATCTTTGCGGCTTCGCCGGTCTGGGGCTGGGGACCTGGATCGGCTCCCTATGTTGACAGCCTTTATCTGCACAGACATCTCGTATTCCATTCTCTTTATTTGCAGGTCCTGGTTGAAACCGGATTGGTGGGATTCATCCCTCTGCTGTGCATTCTCGGCGCCGCACTGCATCGCGCCACAGTCCACTGGAGGCGGTTTGGAGAAGTGACGCCGCTCGTGGGGATCGTCGGCTTCCTCATGGTGGGCGTGTCGGTGACGGCCTTCGACTTCATTTCCGGGGTTTTTCTCGGATTAGCGCTCATGGCTCGCGAGGCTCATCCGAGGTTCGTGGCTCGAGAGATTGTGGTTCACCCTGTCGAAGACGAGGGCGACGTAATCACAATTTGAGTGGCCTGTCCTAAATGAGAAAAGCCGGCCTTAACAAGCCGAACGCACGACCAGCAGCGAAGAATTCAAGCTCAAACGCAAAACCCAAATCATATGAACCAAGCCCTGCTCCGCTTTTATCACGCGCTTCCGCCAGAAGCCCGCTCACTCATCGCTACCGGGCGCGGCGCGTACCTGCGAATGTGGAGATACGACCGGCGCACCGAGAAACAGGCGCAGGAGATTCTCGAAAGAGAACATTGGAGCGCGGCGCGCTGGAAAAGCTGGCAGGAAGAGCGCCTGGCATACGTGCTGCATCGCGCCGCCACGCGGGTTCCCTATTATCGCGCCGCCTGGGAAAAGCGGCGGAGGAATGGGAGCCAGGCCTCGTGGGAATACCTGGAAAATTGGGAGATCCTGGGCAAGGAGACCTTGCGAGAAAATCCCGAAGCCTTTGTGGCGGACGATTGCCGAACCTGGCAAATGTGTCCGGAGCACACGAGCGGCACGACCGGCAAGCCCATCGTATTGTGGCGGACTCGCCAGGTGCAGCGCGAATGGTACGCCTTGCTGGAGGCGCGCACCCGCTATTGGTATGGGATTACCCGGAAAGACCGCTGGGCGATTTTCGGAGGCCAACTGATCGTCCCGGTAAAGCAGCGCACTCCTCCTTTCTGGATCTGGAACGCGGCGCTCCACCAGCTTTATTTGTCGTCGTACCACTTGGCCCCGGACCTGATGCCGGCATATCTGGAGGCCATCCGAAAATACGATGTGAAGTACCTGCTGGGTTATTCCTCGGCTCTTTGCTTTGTGGCGCAACAGGCGCTGCGGCTCGGCGTGCGCGACCTGAAAATGGCGGTCGTGGTGACCAACGCGGAACCGCTTTCCGATCTTCAGCGCCGCGTGATTTCCGAAGCGTTCCAGTGCCCGGTGCGGGAGACCTATGGATCGTCCGAAATCGCGGGAGCGGCCAGCGAATGCGAGCACGGCACGATGCACCTTTGGCCGGAGGTGGGTTATCTGGAGCAGCTCGATGGGCGGAGTCCTGTCGAAAACGGCGTGGCGGGCGAGCTGCTTTGCACGGGACTTCTCAATGCCGACATGCCCTTGATCCGCTACCGCATTGGAGACTGGGCGAAGATCGATGACGGCGCCAGGAGTATGCCCTGCGCATGCGGGCGCACTTTGCCGCGAATGGAGTCCCTGGAAGGCCGCGTCGACGACGTCTTGCTTAGCCGCGACGGCCGGCGAATCGGCCGCATGGACCCGGCCTTCAAAGGCAGCATGCCGATTCACGAAGCACAAATTATTCAGGAAAGCCTGGAGCGCATCCGCGTACGGTACGTTCCGGCCAGCGGATTTGCGAAGAAATCGGGCGATGAAATTGTCCAAGCCATCCGCGAGCGCCTGGGACCCGTCGAGGTCGCCCTGGAGGAAGTTTCGGAGATCCCGCGCGAGCGGAATGGTAAATTCCGGGCGGTCATCTGCAGGCTTCCGCGAAGCGCGACTCAGTCGTTGCACGAAAACCCCGCAAGAGAAGCGAACCTGAGGGCTGGATAGAGCATTTTTGACCTCTTCAACAGGATCGACATCTTCATGAACGCAACGAATCGAATCCGCGTGGTATTGACCGTGCCGCATCTGAACCGTACGGCGAGCCCGTACCGCGAAATGATGGCGATTGCCAAGCACCTGAGCCGGAAAGATTTCGATTTGTCGATCTGCGCGCTGCGGGATGGAGGCCATCGGGAAACGGGGCCGCTTCTCGACCGCCTCGGGGTGCCCTGGTTCGTGGCCGCTTTCCGGCCGCGCAATCGCTCGGCGCGCGAAATTTGGCGCAGCATTCAGGCGCAGAGAGAAATCAAGCGCCACGGCCCGTTTGACATCCAGCACTCGCTGGATTTCACGTCCTCTCCGGCCGAAGCCCTGGGAGCGAGAGCCGGAGGCCGGCGCTACGTCTACAACCAGCGCAACATGAACGAGAATGGGCACCCATCCGTTTTGCGCATCAAATTCCGGCTTTCGAACCGGATCGTATCCATCGCCGACCACGTGCGGCGGTTTCTGGTGGAGCAAGGCGCGGCCGCCTCGAAGATCGTGAACATTCGGAACGGGATCGACCTGGAAGAAACGGATCGCGAGCTGGCAGTCGCAAATGCCGAGCCGCAAAACTGCATTCTGGTGCTGGGGCAGATCGAGCCTCGCAAGCGTCATCAGGACATCATCCGGGCTTTGCCATTTGTTTTGACGGATTATCCGGATATGCGTGTGGCGATTGCCGGGAACGTGTATCACAAGCAGTATTTCGAGGAGCTGAAGCGCCTCGCCCGCGAACTGGGAGTGGAGAGCAAGATCGATTTCCTGGGCGCGCGCGACGATGTGCCGCGATTGCTGCGGCAGTCGAGGGCGCTGGTGTTATGCTCGGAGAGCGAGGGCTTGCCCTGGGTGATTCTGGAGGCCATGGCCGCGCGACTGCCGTTTGTGGGCTCCGATATTGGTGCGCATCGGGAAGTGGTGAAGCACGGGCAAACCGGGCTTCTGGCGCCGCTGGACGATCCGGCGGGTTATGCCGCCGCAATCAAGCGCGTACTGAGCGACCGCGAATTCGCGGGCCGTTTGACGGCGCAGGCAAGAACCGCCGTGGAACGCGAATTCTCCGCCGTTACGATGGTGCGCCAACTGGAATTGACCTACCTGGAAATGATGCACAGCGAGACCAATCCCCATCCGGTGAACGCGGTCCCCCTGGCGCGCACCGCGGAACGCGCGAGAGAGGCGCGGCTTGAGGCAGAGTGAATTTGGCTAGAGTTAACGCGATGAGACCCACCGGAGCGATGCACGTGATCGATACGCTCAGCGCGGCGGGAGCCGAGCGCGTAGCGGTGAATATTGTGAATCACCTGCCGCGCGACAAATATGCACCGTACCTGTGCACCACGCGCAGCGACGGCCCGCTGGACGCGCTGGTGGCTCCCGACGTGGTTCGCGTGCGGTTGCGGCGCACAGCGCGCTTCAATGCGGGGGCAGTCCTTCGCTTGCGGCGCGTCATCCGGTCGAATGGCATCCGGCTGTTGCACGCGCACAGCTCCGCCCTGTTTATCGCGCGCATGGCCGCCGCGGGCACGAACACGCGGATCGTCTGGCACGCGCATTTCGGACGCTATGCGACGGAAGACCGGCGTGCGTATCACTACCGCATGGCAACCGCGGGTATCGGGGGAGTGATTACGGTGAACAGGGAAATGAAGGAGTGGTGCACGCGAAGGCTCAAGCTGCCGTCGAAATTGGTTTGGTATTTGCCGAATCCGGTGTCGCTCAACGACGGCAGCCCGGAAATTCCAGCCGAATCCCTGCCAGGCGGCCTAGGGCAACGGATCATTTGCCTAGCGAACTTCCGGCCTGAAAAAGATCATTTCACGCTCATTCGAGCAATGGCAAGGGTGGCGCGCGAGGCGCCGTCTGCCCACCTGCTTCTCGCGGGTAAAACCAACCATGCGGCATACAAAAAGGCCGTGGAAGAAGAGATCGCAGCGCTGGGATTGACCGCAAGAGTGTCCATTCTGGGGGAACGGCATGACGTTTCCGCAATTCTCCGTGGCTGCGATATCGGCGTGCTGAGTTCGGTTTCCGAAGGGCTGCCAATGTCGTTGCTGGAATACGGTGCGGCCAGGCTTCCGGCGGTGGCGACCGACGTGGGGCAATGCCCGGACGTGCTCGATCATGGCCGCGCAGGCATTCTGGTGCCCAAGGAATCGCCGGAGAAACTTGCATCGGCGCTGCTCTCGCTCTTGCGTTCGACTGAAGAGCGAAAAAAGTTAGGCGATCGTTCTTACGAGTGGGTGAGCAAGACGTTCGGTGCGGAAACGGTGATGCGCCAGCTTTGCGGGATTTACGAAACGGTGCTCGGCGGCGCGATGGATTGCGGAGAACGCACACAAACGGAGCGGGATATTTTAACGAGCCAAACGTGGTCGTGAACTTGTCTTTCGAGCAGCATCTCCCAGGATGGAGAACATCATGAGCAACGGAATGTCGCATTTGCGATCAGCCAGGAAAATGTCCGCCGTGATTCTGGCGGGCGGCAAAGGCACGCGGCTGAAGCCCTTTACCATGACGATTCCCAAGCCGCTGCTCCCGCTGGGAGATACGGCGATACTGGAGATCGTGATCGAGCAGCTCGTGGCCGCTGGCGTGTCGCGCATCGTGCTGACGCTGGGCCACATGGCGCCGCTCATGATGGCGTGCATCGGTGATGGAGCGCGCTGGGGAATCGAGATCGAAACGGTTCTGGAACGGGAACCATTGGGCACGGCGGGCTCGCTGCGAGCGGTGAAAAACCTGGAAGACAACTTCCTGGTGATGAACGCGGATTTGCTGACCACGCTCGATTACGAAGACATGTTCGACTACCACATCCGGAATAAATCGATCGGCACGATCGGACTTTCCAAGAGGGAAGTGCTGATCGACTATGGCGTGGTTCGGATGAGCCCCAGCGGCGTTCTCGATAACTATATTGAAAAGCCGACGATTCCCTACTCCGTCAGCATGGGGATCAACATCCTGTCGAAAAGATGCCTGGAGTTCATTCCGCCAACCGGGAAATTCGACATGCCCGATCTGATGCTGGCCATGCATCGAGCGGGCCACGCAGTTCACTGCTACGAAACCGACTGCTATTGGAAAGATATTGGCCGCTTCGACGACTACCAGCAAGCCAGCGAGGATTTTGTGAAGAACCCGTCGCGGTTTCTCGCCAAGAGGGTGGCTGCCAGGCAATGAAAGCGCTGATCACCGGAGTGGGCGGCTTCTGCGGCGCACACCTCGTATCGAGACTGCGGCAGGAAGCGAATGTCGAAATCGCGGGCGTGGACCGGATGGCTGCGTCGCCCGCGCAGGCGAAGCTCGACCGCTATTTTCAGGCTGATATCACGGATGCGGAGGCGATCGAGCGTGCCATCAGAATATTCGCACCCGACTGGCTATTCCATCTTGCAGGCGTCTCTGGAAGCTTCGTACCTCCAGCTTGCATCTACGCAGTCAATGTAAGCGGAACCGTGAATGTACTCGAAGCAATTCGCCGGAGCAGCCCGAATTGCAGGGTGCTGCTGGCGGGATCGTCCGCAGAGTATGGGGCCGTGGATGCGGCGGCGTTGCCGGCGACAGAGGAAACGGTATGCAAGCCCGTTGGAGCGTACGGTATCAGCAAATACGCAGCCACGCTGACGGGTATCGATTACGCGCGGAGGTTTGGCCTGAATGTGATCGTTGCACGCCCATCCAATGTGATTGGCCCAGGGGTGCCCGCCAGCCTGGTGGTAGGCGCGATCCTGGCGCGCGCCAAGCAGGCGCTCGGCTCCTTGCGCCCCTTGGTGAAGGTCGGGGATTTCGAAAGCGAGCGGGATTTCATCGACGTGGCCGATGTGGTCGATGCGTATGTGAGGCTCGTTCAATCGGACGTCTGCGGCGAAATTTTCAACCTATCTTCGGGACGCGCGCACTCGATCCGTCACGTGGCCGAGACTTTGGTAGCAAATTCTTCTCGCCCAATTGAACTGGAATTTGACCCGAATCTGGTATCGCCGTCGATCGTTCGAACGCTCTACTGCAGCTACCAAAAAGCGGAACGCGCGATCGGATTTCGGCCGTCCACTTCCCTGGAAGAGACCTTGAAGGCTTGCTGGCGCGCGGAAATGCGGGTGGACGTGGCATGCGCATAGCGATGCTGCTAAGCCTGGGCGTGTCGTGGTCGCGAGAAGCGGCCCTGAGGCTCACGGAACTGGGCCATGAGGTGCACGCCATCGATTTCGAATCGGAACTGAATGGAAATTATCTGCAGGGGCGCGACGATCTTCATGCGATGGCTGTCGCCAAGCTCACCCGGGCGGTGGCCGGAGTTCATATGATTCCCGGCAAGGATATTTCGCAATGGCGTTATCTGCGCTACGCGCCGCGGTTGCGGAAGATCTGCAAGGATATCCATGCGGACGTTCTGCTGAGCCTCTGGGGCGGCGGGTTTGCGATGATCTCCTGCGCCAGCGGGATACGGCCCTACGCGGTTTTTCTGGGCGGCGGCGACATTCTGCGCGTTTCGGGCATGCAAAAAATGCTGAGCCGATACGCCTTGAATCAAGCCGCCGTGTCGTTCGCCAACGGGCAGTACTTCGGCGAAAGGGCCAAGGCGTTTGCGCCGAATGCCCTGATTCATCCGATCTACCTGGGAGTCGATACGAATAAGTTCGTTCCTGGCGCGCCACCTGCTTCTCCCGTGGTGATCATCTGCACGCGCGGCTTTTTGCCCGTGTACAACAACAGATACCTCATTGAAGCCTTAGCCCAGTTGCCTGAGTCCCTGCCGGATTTCCGTGTGATTTTTACGTCTGCTGGGCAGTCGTTGAACGAGACGCGCGACCTATCCGACCGGATCCTGACGCCGGCGATGCGGCAGCGAGTGCAATTCCTCAACGGCGTCACCGATGAAGGCATGCTCGCAAACTTGCGCGGCGCGCACATCTATACTTCCTTGTCCAGATACGATGGCACTTCCATTTCCTTGTTGGAAGCGCTCTCCTGCGGCTTGTTCCCGATCTTATCCGACATCCCGCAAAACCGGGAGTGGATCGACCCGCAAATCCGCAATGGAATGCTAGTGCCGCTCGACCAGCCTGCGCGCTACGCCGAGCAGCTTGCGCAAGCGATTCGCAACGAGACTCACCGCAAATCCGTGGCGGCATTCAATCGCGAATTCATTCTTCAGCGGGCGGACGGGCGGAAAACCATGGCGCAAGTGGCAAAACTATTGAAGGAAGCGATTGGCTCGCGAAGCAACAACTAACCCGGCGCAGGAGATGGACGAACTGGCGGCGCTCGCAACGGGCCGGTCGTCCGATTTCTTCGCGGAAGACCTGCGGCGCCACGCACCTGAAATCCGCGAGCGATTTGAAGGCCGCCGGGTGCTTGTTCTGGGCGGGGCCGGCAGCATCGGGGCATCCACGGTCGGTTTGCTATCGGTATTCGGCCCTGGTTCTCTTCACGTTGCCGATCAGAACGAGAATGCGCTGGCCGAACTGGTCCGCGATTTGCGAAGCAGGCCCGCGGGACTGGCCGTTCGAGATTTTCGGGCGCTGCCTATCGATATCGGTTCGCCGGTGATGCGGCGCTTCCTGAAAATGGAACGCTCCTACGATTGGGTGCTCAATTTCGCGGCGCTGAAGCACGTGAGATCCGAGAAAGATGTTTGTTCGATCCTGCAGATGCTCGATACGAACCTGCTGAAGCCGCTCGATTTCTGGGCATGGATGCAAGAGTCGGGAGCGGCGGCCCCTGCCTACTTCAGCGTTTCGACGGACAAAGCCGCCGATCCCGCCAATCTGATGGGCGCCAGCAAGCGAATCATGGAACATCTGATGTTCCGCGAAAAAGGACCGATGGCTTCGGCCCAGCGCTCCACTTCATCCCGGTTTGCGAATGTGGCCTTCTCGAACGGCAGCCTGCTGGAAAGCTTCCTCCGGCGCTTCGAAAAAGGACAGCCGCTCGCGTGCCCGTGCGAGACAAAGCGGTTTTTCATTTCCCTGCGCGAGGCAGGAGAAATCTGCCTCCTGGCCGCGGCGTGCGGCCCGGATCGCCACATTGTGATTCCGAGTCTCGATCCGCAAAAAGATACGCGCCAGCTCGACGAGATTGCCGTCGCCTTCCTGCGCCGGAAAGGGCTTGAGCCCGAAATCTACCGGGATGAAGAACCGGCAAGAGTGAACGTTTCCCGGGATCTTCTTCGGAACCGATACCCGCTGCTGCTCACCGACCTGGATACCCAGGGCGAAAAGGATTCGGAAATTTTCGCCGGAAAAGAGGAAGAAGTGGTGGAATTCGGCATGTCCAGCGTTCGGGCTGTCCGCTGCCGCGCCATTTCTCATGAAGCGCTCGAAGAATTCGTGCAGCAGGTCCGAAGCTTCGTCTCGTCTCCCGGTCAGCCCGTGGAGAAGCGCGAGATCGTCGACGCGGTTTCCCTAATCGTTCCGGATTTTCATCATCTCGAGCGGCATCACACGCTCGATCAGCGCGTATAAGGGCGCCCCTGGAGGCGCGTGATCCCGCCTCAAACCATGAAGCCCGAGGCTCTCGAAACATGAACCCCACTCATACATTGAGCGTCACCGCGAAGATGATGGACAGGTTCTCTCCACCGCTGTGCGTGGACTTGGACGGAACCCTGATCCGCACGGATTTGCTCCACGAAGCCGTACTGCTTCTGCTGCGCCGCAACTTTCTGTATCTTTTCTGCCTTCCCTTCTGGCTGCTGGCGGGCAAGGCAGCCCTGAAGCATCGCGTGGCGCAACTTGTGGCGATCGATCCCGCCGGGCTTCCCTACAACAGGCAAGCGCTCGCGTGGATCCACGAACAGAAAGAACGAGGCCGGTACATCGTTCTCGCCACCGCGAGCAACCGCCAATTCGCCGACAAGATTGCCGCTCATTTAGGCTGTTTCGATGAGGTGCTTGCCAGCGACAGCAGCCACAATCTGAGCGCCGAAGCCAAGCGAGCGGCTTTGGTCAAACGGTTTGGCGACAAGGGTTTCGACTACGCGGGAAACTCGCGGGAAGACCTTGCCGTATGGAAACACTGCCATCGCGCGATCGTGGTTCACGCCTCCCCGAGAATATCCGATGCGGCCCAGGAAATGGCTCTCGTAACGAAGGAGTTTCCGAAGCCGGCCACGAAGCTGAAGACCTGGTTCCGCGCGGCGCGAGCGCACCAATGGGTGAAGAATCTGCTGGTCTTCGTCCCGCTGATCACAGCCCATCGTTACCTGGACATTGCCGCGGTGAAGAGCGCATCTTTGCTTTTCTTGGCGTTCAGCGCGGCTGCGTCGACAACGTATGTGATCAACGATTTGCTGGACCTGACCGCCGACCGCCGCCACCCCATCAAGTCCTCTCGACCCTTCGCGTGCGGCGATTTATACCTCTGGCAGGGGCTGATATTGGCTCTCTTCTGTTTGGCCGCCACGGCGGTATTTGCCGCATTCCTGCCGTTGTCCGCTTGCGTGATCCTGGGCTGCTATCTTATTTTGACCCTCGCCTATTCGATTTGGCTCAAGCAGGCGCTGATTCTGGACGTGCTTGTCCTGGCCACCCTTTACACGATTCGGATCATCGCGGGCGGGGCGGCGACGAATATCAAGCTTTCCGAATGGCTGATTTCGTTCTCGCTGTTTCTCTTCTTGAGCCTGGCAATTTGCAAGCGAAGCTCCGAACTGATGGCCTTGTTGACGGCCAATAAGACCCGCTCAGCCGGAAGGTCCTATAAGACGAAAGACCTGGAACCGCTCAATATTTGCGGCATTTCCAGCGGGATGGTGGCATGTCTGCTCATCCTGTTGTACGGCAGCAGCCAGCAAGCAACGTCGCTCTATGCGAGCCCGCGGGTGCTCTATTTGCTATGCCCCATACTCTTTTACTGGATTTCGCGGCTGTGGATTTTGACATTTCGTGGCGTCCTTAAAGAAGACCCCATCCTTTTTGCCGTGCGCGATAGAACGAGCTACATGGTTGTGATCGCCGTCATCGTCGTGGTTATGTTCGCGGCGTTCGTTCAGACCCCGTTGAACCGATTCCTGCAATGAATCAGGATTTCTTCCGCATACGCATGCAACTCCGTACAGATGGAAGCAGAACCGGACGTTGCAATCCTCGCAATTCTCTTCTCTACCAGGAGCACGACATACAATGAATTCTCAAACCCAAGAGATCGCCTTGCTCGGCTCAAGCAAAGCCTGCCGCCTAAATCTGGACAAATTCGACTGGATTTGCATCCTGGCGCTCCTGGTTTCTTTTATCGTGGTCGGGCATCTTCCCGCCGCTCCCTCGAAGTACGGGGACCTGTATTTCCACGAGGAAGCAAAAACACTCGCGAGCGTGCTGCAAGGAAACGCTTCGTGGAAGGAAATTGCGATTGCAAGGGCTCCGGGCCCCGTTTTGTACTACGCCTTGCCATATACCTTGGTCCCGCACGATGCTCCCGATGCGGTGTTTTGGGATGCAGCGCTGGCCTGGAACATTTTGTGGATGGCCATCGCTATCCTGCTGATCCGGCGAACGGGAGTCCTGCTAGGTGGTGCGGCCGCGGGAAAGGCCGCGGCGGCTTTATCTCTGGTTATGCCCTTCGCGGTCTACTACAGCTTTGGCATCGCGGCCGAGACGCCCGCTTACATCGCCGCGGTCTTTTTCGGCTACGGATGGGCTCTGTGGCGCAACGACAGAACGCAGACCTTCTTTTCGAGCGGCGTTCTCCTTGCTCTGCTTGGCCTGGGCGCTCTGATCCTGTGCCGCCCAAACGCTCTCGTGATTGTCGGCGTAGCCGCCGCCTGCGGCATGGCCGCGTGGTTGCACCGCTCGGAGCGAGGCACCGCGGACGCGGCATTCGCCATGCTATGCATCGCGGCCAGCCTGGCAACCGTGGCGATCGAATCCGTCTCGTTGAAGCATCTGCCGCAGAATGGAGGCGTGGAGATGCAGTCTTCAAATTTTTCGGATGTTGTATTCGAAGGTAGCTTCCAATTCCGCTCGGAGCCCTGGGATTGGCGTTTCTGGGGCAAGGCCACGCGATCGGGCAGCGTCGATTATCGGAACTGGGTGGAAGCGCGACGGGAACTGCTTGAACAATCCGCGTCGACCGGGAAAAGCATGGCCGAATTGGAAATGCAGTGGACTCTTCGGGATATCGTGCAGCATCCCCTGGAGCGGCTGAAGATGTTTGCGGTCCGCGCCCTGCAACTCAATATCTGGATTGAAAACTCGAAGAACCCAAGCGCTTTTCAGATAGGCCCCTTCCGGGGATGGTCCGTTTATCTTGTCTTCCACGTTCTCTTGAACGCGATTGCCGTGCTGTCGGTGTTCGCTTCGATCTGGTTCCTCGCGTTCCACCGGGACCAATTCCTCGCCTACTGGCCGGTTTGGGGACTCTGGGCGGGGCTTCTGCTGTTCCACGCCTTCACGTATGCCGAACCGAGATACATGCTTCCTGGAGAGCCAGGCATGGCAATCCTAGCGGGGTGCGCGCTGGGCGGAAGAATCAAGAGCAAGAATGGAAGAATCCCACAGAAGTGAGGCTGGCACGAGTGAAGGCTCTCGCTCTCCTCCCGTTGCCCGCCGCCACTCCCGGCTACTTTCCGACCTGCGTCGTCGAGCCGAAGTAAGAACTTCTCGAGGTAACCCGAAATGAGCAACTGCCGTATTGCACTGGACGAAAATGCCGACTAGGCTCCGCCGGAAGCCTTCCCTGCGATGACATCCATTCGACTTTTTCTGCTTGCACTGGCTTTCCTCTCATTTGCCATCCTCACCGGTGCCGCCGATCACTATGTTGCGACCAGCGGCAGCGCCCAAGGGAACGGTAGCCTGGAACATCCCTGGGATCTGCAGACGGCCTTGGATCAACCCGCGTCGGTGAAGCCCGGAGATACGATCTGGGTTCGCGGCGGGACGTATCACACTTCGACAATCGCAGGCTTTGTCAACAAGCTGAACGGAACCGCAAGCAAGCCGATTATCGTTCGCAACTACAATGGAGAACGAGCCAGCATCGACGGCCACGGAACCGATTTTGGATTGGCGATTTACGGCTCCTACACCTGGTTCTGGGGACTCGAGGTGCTCGATTCCACGACTCTGCGCATCAGCACAGGCACGGCGCGAACCAATGCGGTGGGCGTCGGCGTATACGGGCCGGGGATCAAGTGCATCAACATGGTCGTACACGACACGACCCAGGGCTTCAGCGGCTATAACGCCTCACCCGACTCGGAATATTACGGGAACCTGAGCTACTACAATGGCTTCGTGGGAACCGACCGGAATCATGGGCATGGAATGTACTTCCAGAACAATACGGGCACGAAGGTCGTTGCCGACAATTTCGTGGGAGATAACGCGGACGAAGGGATTCAAATCTACGGAAGCGGCAACGCCAATCTGAACGGGTTCCGCATCACGGGAAATACCGTGTACAACAACGACTCCTGGCCGACGCCGCACTACCAGTACAACGTGGTGATCGGCGGCGGGCGGACGCGCCGGGATATCGAGTACATGGAGAATTACAGCTACTTGCCTCCGGCGGCCGCCAGCGGACTTGTGATGCTGGGCGCCTATAGTCCCGGGGAAGATATAAAGATACAAGACAACGTGTTTGTCGGAGGCGAACAGCCGGTCGTCGTTTCGGAACAGGCCGGCCCGGTCTCGTTTACCGGGAATACCGTCTATGGCGGAAAAACGGCATTGCGGCTCTTAAGCTTGATTCTCGACACAGGGGAAAGCTTGTCGAGCTACGCATGGGATAACAACACGTACTACGATTTGAGTTCGTATCATTTTTACGAGGGCACGTTGAAAAATGGCAGCCCAAGCGGAATCAACCAGCCCTTTGCCGACTGGCAGGCATCGACGCACTTCGATGCGCATAGCAAGTACAATGCGACCGCTCCGAAAGGAACCTGGGTTTACGTGCGGCGGAATCGCTACGAAGCGAAGCGAGCGAATATCACAATCTATAACTGGAGCCTCAGTGCGAAGGTGCCTGTGGACCTCTCTAGCGTGCTGCGCGCCGGAGATAATTTCGTCATTCAGGATGCGCAGAACTTTTATGGTCCTCCCGTGGCAAGAGGCACCTACACCGGCACACCAGTGATCGTGCCGATGATCGGCCTTGTGAAGGCTACTCCCGTGGGGTTTGCGGCGCCGGCCCACACGGCGCCGGAGTTCGGTACGTTCGTCGTGCTTCCAGCAGGCCCGCCTCGCACTTCCCCCCGCAAATCTCCCCAGTAATCTCCGCAACAGCTATTTCGCGCTTCTATATTTCCACGGCTCCTCCTTGTAGGGTCGCAGTCCGCGAATAACCTGCTTAACCAATCCAGGCCAAGCCGCCAGATACTCAAGTGCTTTTGTTAAGGCGCGCTGCCGCGCCTGGAATTCCGCAATGTATTTCTCTGTAGCACACGAACGGCGAGGATCGGAGTTACGGTTGCATCCGGCACGGCCGAACGGCAGGCGGCCTTGTATGTTAACAGGGAGAGAACTCATGCAAGGATGGCTAAGCGCGCGGCAGAGGAGATAAAACTAACCGAAGGGATTCAGAACAAAAAGGGGAAGACCGAGATGGCGCGAGAGAGGGCCGCCTTCTGGCCGTCGGCCCCGCGATTTACAAACGGCTTCGTGAATTATTTGAAGAATGCGCCGCTAATCGCGGAGTTCGCACCGCTGTTGACGGTGACGTTGATGGTAACGTGCCCGGAAAGAGTCCAAATGACGTAGATACCGTTCGTGAAATTGGAAATGGCTTCCGTATCCAGCACAGCCCCGGTTCTCGCATCCAGAATTTGGATGGTTTCCGAACGTCCCTGGCTATCCCAGTCCAAGGCGTACAGCGCAAATTGATGCGCTTGGCCATCGGTGAAATTCACGTCAAAGTAGAAACTCTCGTGGTTCTTGTACCAGCATGCCGCAATGCCGCCTGAATCGTTGCCGGTCTGCAAAGCGCGCGGATCTGAGGTGCTGCCAGCCCAAATCCAAGTTCCATTGGGAATCTGAACGGAGAACGTGGCGTAGCTGGGGAGACTCTGCGAATCGCCGGCAATGGAATATCCCTGGCTTCCGTAATGCCCGTGCCAGGCTCCTTGAGTGCTGGAATCGAAGGTCGCGCGGGTAGCCGTGGCATTCGGAAGCAAGGTAATGGTAGCCGTACCGGTGGCTCCATTGCTCAAGCTTGTGGCTGCAATGGTAACCGTAGTGGCGGTCGTGATCGTCACTGGGGCGCTATAAAGACCAGGTGTCGATGCCGAGAAGCCTCCCGCACTTGCACCCGAGGGACTCACCGACGTCACCGACCACGTGACACCTTGAATGGTTCCGCTCCCCGACGCCGTAAACAGCTGTGTTTCTCCGGCCGCGAGGCCTGCCGTGGGAGGCGCCACGCTGACGTTGGCGGAGGTGCCTCCTCCAAAAAAGATCCCACTGATTACGGCATTGGGACCGGCCGTGGCGGTGACATGAATCGTGATGTGGCCGGCAATTTTCCAGACGAGGTACATTCCCTGGCTGAAATTAGAAATACTTCTCGTGTCCACAACATTCCCGGTTGTAGCGTCGAGGACCTGGATAGTTTCAGCCCTCCCCTGTCCATCCCAGTCCAAGGCGTAGAGGGCAAATTGATGCAGCTTCCCGTCTGTTACATTGACGTCGACGCTGAATGTGGGACTGTTGTACCAAGTGGCGGCAATCCTTCCGCCGCTGCTTGCCTGAAGAGCCCTTGAATCCGGCGTATTTGAATTCCACGTGTAGAGAAAATCATTCAGAACGTCCTGTGTGCCATACGCCGGGGGAGCCGTTTGGGGGTCGCCCGCGACCGAGTGTCCATCGGCTCCATAAACGCCTTGCCAACTTCCCTGGGTCACCGTATCGGTGACGAGGAAATTGGCAATCCCACCCGTAGTTACAGTCACCATGGCATTGCCGGTCTTGCTCGAATCGGCGGCGCTGGCGGCCGTGACAGTCAGGGTTTGAGGGCTGGTGATTTGCGCGGGGGCGGTGTAGTTACCAGTCGTGGCGCCGATGGAGCCCACATTGCTTGGGGTGGTGGTCCAGCTGACTCCAGTATTGGAAGTACCCGTGACCGTGGCCGTGAATTGCTGCGATTGTCCTGGAGGCAGGCCGACAGTTGGCGGCGCAACACTGACATTGATCGCGCTTGAGGCGCTACCCCCGAAAAATGCACCGCTGATCACGCAATTGGTGCCGACGGTCTCGGTGACGTTGATCGTGACGTGCCCGGAAATCGTCCAAACGATATACGTTCCGCCGACGAAATTGGAAATATTTCGGGTGTCCAGCAGAGCACCCGAATTTGCGTCGTAGACCTGAATCGTTTCGGCGCGTCCTTGGGCGTCCCAATCCAGGGCATAGAGCGCGAACAGGTGGGTCTGATTGTCGGTGAGATTCACATCGAAAGTGAACGTGGGCGGAATGGAGACATGGTTGCTGTACCATGCCGAGGCGATCCTGCCGCCCGCTGGCAATGTCAGGGCTCTCGGGTCGGTGGTGCCGGTGGCCCAGGTGATATTTTCCTGATTTTCAACAACAAACGCAGGGTCATACGTTGGGAGTTGCTCGACCGAATTCGCCAGAGCATATCCATCGATTCCGTACTTACCTTGCCAGTTCCCTTGCGTGGCGGTGTCTAACGCAACGAAGGTGACGTTGGCGCTTCCGACGGACACATTCGGATTCAGAGTGATGGTTGCATTCCCCGCCACTCCGTCCTGATCCGTCGCAACGATCATTACCGTCTCGGCTACCGTGACCGTCGACGGCGCCGTATAGAGGCCCGCCGTAGAGCCTGAAAAGCTGCCGGTCGGCTGATTGGAAGGAGTCACGGAACCGATCGACCATGTGACGGTCTGACTCGGATTTGTGGCATTCGTAATGGTGGCCTGGAATAGCTGCTGGCCGCCGGCGTTTAATGCAATCGTTTGAGGTGATACACTGACCGCTTCTGAAGCGCCGCTCGTGCTCTTGCCGAAAAATGCGCCACTGACGACTCCGTTCGGGCCGCTGGTTCCCATCACGTTGACGATGACGTTTCCGGAAATGTTCCAGGTGACATAAATGCCGTTCGTGAAGCCTGAGATGGATTTCTGAGATAACACAGTGCTCGGGTTATTGGCGTCCAGGATTTGAATCGTTTCCGATCGTCCCTGGCTGTCCCAGTCCACCGCGTAGACGCTAAACGGATGCGTCTGCCCGTCCGTGATATTGACATTGAGACTGAATGGACCGGTGCTGTACCACGCTGCCGCAATCCTTCCCCCGCCATTCGGTAAAGCCAACGCTCGCGGATCGGTCGTAGTCAAACTCCACGTATAGTTCACCTGGTTCTGGGGCGTTAATGCGGCATAACTCGGGGAACTCTGAATGCTGTTCGCCAGATAATATCCGTCACTGCCGTAGAGTGGCTGCCAGTTCCCACGGGTCGTGGTATCCGTGCCGACGAAGCTGGCCGTCGCTCCGGCGTGAGCCGAACCAACCAAGAGTGTGAACTGCAAGCAGCAAGCCAAGGTCAATACGGCTGCAATGTAAACGCGACGGACCATGCGATTTCCTTCTGCCCTGGGCGAGAGGTCAAACTGGCTCTTACAGTCCCAGCGGCTTTTAGAGGGCCAGCATTTGGAATCGTGCGAATACTTTAAAGAAAGGCTAATCGCTCGGTGCAGTTGGAAGAGAGTATGGATCGGGTGCGGGCGTCACTTGACGGATTCGGTTGAACAGAGCCCGCAAACGATGTCACGGCGAACTCACAATCGTCGTAACGCGGCAAGCTCCCGCTCCTTGGCCCCCGAGAAACTTCTCCCCAACTGACACAGATTGATAGCGCGACACTACGCCACTGCACGTTCTTCGCCTAGGATAACCACTGTATTTACAATGACCTGTCAGCGGTCATGGATAAGTCGCTGCACAAAAATCCCCAATGCCTACCGTCGGCACGACAAAAGTTCAGGCAGACAGCCGACAACTGAGACTTAATCTATGTTCAGCGGCCGCTACAAACGACTGGGCGCGAACCCTGGCAAATCCCCCCCTCGTATAAAAAACGAAGGCCGGAACGTCATCCGGCCTTCGAGAAGGAGCGACTGAAATCAGCGTCAGGTTGACGCTTCTTAAATGACAGCTTTATGGCGCAATCCAAAGCCCAACAATGCCAGCGAACCAGCCCCTAACAGAAGCAGAGTCGATGGCTCAGGGGTGCTCACCGGGGAACCAGACGGCAGTGTGAACGTCATGGTAATCGATGCCGAATCGATTTCGAAACTGTCTGGCGACGTCAGGGTGATGGAAAAGTTGTCCAGTGGGTCGTGCGTGGTATTGCAGGCGCCGCCTTCACAGATTGAATCGCTATCCGAATTGAAGACAAAAGGGGTGGAGGTGTTACTCACAAAAGGAGCGGTCGTAGACCCGGTGAACACCTGGGCGCCAAACAAAGAGGCAGTATTGCCTCCATCGACGCAGTTACTTGTGCAAACTAAGCTGACGCTTTCCTGCGTGCCGTCGGTCACCAAAAAGTTGACGGTGTCCGTCGTAGTGAGCGGATTGGTGGAGCTGATTTTGAACCCGTTGTCGAAGCTAGTTACTGAGACGCCTTCAAAGCAGGAAACGGTTGAGCTGGTACAAGTAGTGGTCGGAGACAGGGTGTCCGCCTTCGCGGTCTGCGCGATTCCCAGCCAGAGCAAGCCTACCAAGACCAACGATTTAAATAAAAACCTCTCTTTTGTCATGCGACACCCCTCCTAGAGTTTTGATAACGAGGTTGAGCAGCCCACACCAAACGAATCCATCCCCGAAAAAATAATGGCAACTCAAATGCCAGATTGCCGAGGGTTGCAATATAAGGACTTACAGGCAAGCCTCTTTCGCGATTGTGCAATTGTGTTCACATTTGTGCGACTCACTGTTACTGATTATTGTTGAAACCTAGGACGAGAAACTCTTCGGTTCTCTCGCGGGGACCGTGGATTATCTCAAAGAGGATTTCTGTGCTTGAGGGCGTGCCGGGGAATTCCGGTGCACAAAAGTTGCCAGGCGTTTTCCGTTGGAACAAGATGGCGGAGAAGAAGAACATGCAAGCTACTGATTCCTTTAGGCTTGATATGATGGAATGTGAATTGCTCTAGCAAAGGCAGAAGTAGTGCATCCATCAGAATCGAAAGGGAGTTTTCGTGTATGGGCCATCAGAAAACATGCCTAGTGGGTTCTTTGGTGAGCGGAGAATCTTCTGATGACTAATGCGGTAGCGGATCCAAGGATCACGGCGATGCCCCCGAAAAATGAGCCGACCCGCCTTGCTCTCTCCGTTGTCATGCCTTGTCTGAATGAGAGCCTGACGCTCGGCTCCTGCGTCAAGAAGGCCATGGCCACCATGGGGCGCCTTGGTATCCCGGGAGAAGTGATCGTTGCCGATAATGGCAGCACGGACGGATCGCAGGAGATTGCGGTCGGCCTCGGCGCCCGCGTCGTGCCCGTTTCGACCCGAGGATATGGCAGCGCGCTTCGCGGAGGAATCGCAGCGGCACGCGGCCAGTTTGTCATCATGGGCGACGCCGACGAGAGTTACGACTTTACGCAACTGGAACCATTCCTCAAGAAATTAAACGAAGGCTACGACCTGGTCATGGGGAACCGTTTCCAGGGCGGCATTGCGCCGGGCGCGATGCCCTTCCTGCATCGGTTTTTGGGGAACCCCGGCCTGAGCTGGCTGGGCCGCCTCTTTTTTAAGTGTCCGGTGGGTGATTTTCAGTGTGGCCTGCGCGGGTTTCGCAAGGACGCGATTGATAAGCTGGAACTGCAGACGACCGGCATGGAGTTTTCCACCGAAATGGTGGTAAAGGCTACGCTTCACAAGCTTCGGATCGCCGAAATCCCGACCACGCTTTCGCCAGACGGTCGCGACCGCCCCCCACATTTGCGAACGTGGCGGGATGGATGGCGGTATCTGCGTTTTCTCCTGCTCTACAGCCCGCGCTGGCTCTTCCTGTACCCGGGCATGGTCTTGTTTGCGATCGGCCTGGCGATCAGCGCCTGGCTGCTTCCGGGTCCGCGGACCGTGGCGGGAGCTACGTTCGATTACCACACGCTCCTTTTCGGCGCCATGGCGATCTTGATCGGCTTTCAGTCGATTAATTTTGCCGTGTTCAGCAAGATGTTCGCCACCACGGAACGATTGCTGCCCGAGGATCCGCGATTAACCCGCTGGTACAAATACATAACGCTCGAGGTCGGCTTGATCGTCGGCGCGGTTCTGATCCTGGCCGGTGGGGGTCTGTGGATTTTCGGCCTCAGCTATTGGCGAAGCCACAATTTCGGGCCATTGGACCCGGAGAAAACACTGCGCATCGTGATTCCGGGATTTGTGTCGCTGACTTTGGGAATCCAAATTGTCCTTTCCAGTTTCTTCATGAGCGTTCTTGGCCTGGCGCGAAAATGAGGAGCGAAGCGGCCAACGGTTCCTTGGGATAAGGTGGGATAAGGGAGGTTCTTGGCGTGGCAACGCTGGTCGGAACTCTGCACGGCACTCTCGTGCATACGCGCAGGGTGAGGATATTGGCGGACCGTTTAGCCGCCATGGTCCCTCCCGGAGCCCGAGTCTTGGACGTCGGATGCGGCGATGGAGCTTTGGACCGGCTTATTATGGAACTGCGGCCCGATGTGAACATCGAAGGCATCGACGTCCTTGTGCGGCCGAATCCCAAAATTCACGTCAAGCACTTCGACGGCACGGAAATCCCCTATCCGGACGCGAGCTTCGACGCCGTGATGTTCGTCGATGTCCTGCATCACACGGCAAACCCCGCGGTGCTGCTGCGCGAAGCGAAGCGGGTGGGCAGAATCGTTCTGATCAAAGACCATTGCAAAGAGGGTTTCCTGGCTCACCCGACGCTGCAGATAATGGATTGGGTGGGAAATGCGCATCACGGCGTGTCGCTTCCATACAATTACTGGTCAAGAGCGCAGTGGACCGCAGCCTTCAAGAAGCTGGACTTAAAGGTGACCGCAATCAACGAAAGGCTGGGACTCTATCCGGCGCCGGTATCCTGGGTGCTCGAGCGTGGTCTTCACTTCGCCGCCCGGATCGATCGCGCCGATGCCGCCTAAGAGCGGCCATCACAAGCGCCCGGATCGCAACGCGCATTCCCAGAGCAACGTTTTCGTGCCCACCACGCGACAAGCAGACAGCGCCCGCGCTTCGGCCAACGGTACCTGGTTCGCCCTTACGCTCAGTTCCGCCTTCTTTTTGCTGGAACTCGTCAACATCCTGCACCATGCCATGTGGCGGGACGAAATCCAGGTGTGGAGCTTGTCCCAGCGCTGCCATTCGCTGCTGCAATTTCTGACTCTCAAGAGATACGAGGATCTAGGGCATCCCGACGCATGGCATCTGGTTGTTTATCCGGTTTCGCGGTTTACGTCGAATCCCCTGGCGATGCAGTTGCTGCATCTTGCCATTGCGACGCTGACCGCATTCGTGGTGGCCCGCTATTCGCCTTTCACCAGACTCCAAAAAATCCTGATCGTCTTCGGATATTTTCTGTTCTATGAATACGCGACGATCAGCCGGGGATACGCCCTGGGAGTGCTGGGAATCTTCATCTTTTGCGCTCTCTTCCGGCCGGGCCCCAGGAAAAACTATCTCCTCTTAGCCGTGGTGCTGGGCTTGGCGGCGCAAGCGGATATATACGCCGTGATTCTCGGGATCGCGCTGGTGCTGGCCATGCTGCTGGAAGCCATCCAGGCAGCGGAACCACGGCAGTATCTCTACCCAAGCGCGGCGCGCGTTGGCTTCGCCGCGGCGCTCTTCGTGGCCGCGATTCTCACCTCGGTGTTCCGCATGCGCCCTCCTGCCGACTCGGCTTTTTATCCATCCTGGCATTTCCCTGTAAATCCCACCGGGATAGGGCGAACGCTGGCAATGATGTGGAAGGCTTTCGTTCCGATACCGGAGCTTTCGCGGCATTTCTGGAACACCAATATCGTGGCGAATCAGCCGGCCATTGCGGTGCTGTCGATTGGCGTGCTGTGCGTCTCGGTCCTCTTTTTTGTCCGCAAGCCAATCGCGCTGTGCGCGTACGCGAGCGGCATTGGAGCCATGCTCCTCTTCCGGCATGTGAAGTATGCCGGCGACCTGCGGCACGACGGCCACGCATGGATTCTCTTCCTGGCGTGCCTTTGGCTGGCTCATGCGTACCCGCAAGAGTCTTTTCCGTTACCGGCGCTTGACCGGATGGCGGGATGGTTTGCGCGGTACGAAAAGCGCACTTTCCTCGGGTTGCTTGTGGTTCAGGTTGTCGCCGCCGTTATCGCCAGCGCCATCGCTTTCGAGGTGCCTTTTTCGCAAGCCAGGGCCACCGCGAATTTCCTCCGCTCAAGTCATATGGACCGGATGTTCATCGTAGGCGATCCGGATGCTCCCCTGGCTACGCTGGCGGGATATCTGAACCGGGAGATTTATTATCCGCGAGGCGACCGAATGGGAACCTACATTGTCTGGGATACCAAGCGGCTTGCCGCACCGCAAAAACCAATTCTCGATCTGGGCGAGCAAAAGGCGGAGCAGCTGCACCAGAACGTCCTCGTCATCCTGAATCATCCCGCCAAGCCCGCGGACGTCGTTCACAGCGAAATTGCATCGTTTCGAGGCAGCGTGGTCGGGAGCGAAGACTACTACATCTATCTCGTCCCGTATGAGGCCGGCGCGACAAACACACCGGCACGGAACTAACCCGCTTTACGCCGCCCGGCCACAAAATTCCACGCAAAAATCCGCCTTGACACCAGTGAATGCCGTGGACTAAGTTTGCGGCCATAGTTTCCATCTTCTCCGCAGCTATTTCCTACAGTGGGCCGTTGGGTCTGAGAAGGAGCAAGCTTGGTTCAACCGTGGTAATGCCCTGCTGCGCGCCCACCTGGGTATCGATCGAGATCGCTGAAATAAACGGCAGTCTTGAGCAGTTCACAAGGGGAATCCCTCATGCGCTTTATCCGTCTGGCTCTGCTGGCCGCAGCTTCGCTTATTTACTTAGGCTTTGCATCGGGAGCGAGCGCGCAACTGATCGAAAGCGTTGCGAGCGGGCTCGCCAACCCATTTGGCGTGGCCGTGGATGGCAGCGGCAACGTATATATCGCCGACACGGACAACCAGCGCATCCAGGTTGTCAATAGGGGGACCAGCCCGATCACAGCGGCGAACGTAACGATTCCACCGGGAAATATAGCGACCGTCGCTGGCAACGGCACCGCCGGCTATACCGGAGACGGCGGCCCAGCAACGAACGCGGAGCTTTATGACCCTTTTGGCGTGGCGGTCGATGCCGCCGGAAACATCTATATTGCCGACCTATATAACTTCCGCGTCCGCAAAGTGAACGCGAGCGGGATCATCAGCACGATCGCAGGCAATGGCATCGAGACCTACAGCGGCGACAATGGCCCGGCGACAAGCGCCGGTGTCCAACCTTACGCCTTGGCCGTGGATGCCAAAGGCATCCTCTACATCGCGGACGCCACGAATGCGCGGATACGCGCGGTGAATACCGGCTCAAGCGCGGTTACGGTGGCGAACGTCACAATTCAGCCGGGCAATATCGCCACGATCGCGGGCGATGGTAATTACGGTGTGAGCACCAACGGGATCGCAGCCGGCGCGGAATTTGCCGATCCCTACGGGATTGCCGTGGACAGCAATGGGAACGTCTACGTCTGCGATACATACAACCGGAGTATCCGCGTCGTGAATACCGGCACGAGCCCGATTACCGTGGCTGATGTAACGATTCAGCCCGGCAATATCGCTACGGTGGCGGGGAATGGCAATTACGGTTTCCGGGGCGATGGAAACCCGGCTACCAGCGCCGAATTTGCCGATCCCGACGGAGTGGCGGTGGATAGAGCGGGGAATATTTATGTTTCCGATACTGAAAACGAGCGCATCCGCATGGTGAACAACGCCACGGGACTGATCCATACGCTCGCGGGCACCGGCGTCTACGGCTATAACGGCGACGGCATTCTCGCTGCGTCCGCCCAGATCTCCTATCCTCGCGCAATCGCGGCAGACAAGCTGGGCAACGTGTTCTTCGCCGATGAGCCGAACCTGCGGGTTCGCGAAATTGCGGTGAACCCCGGCGTGCCGGCGATTACCAGCAGGAATAACACCACATTCATGGTGGGCGTCCCGGGAACATTCACGGTAACGACAGCGGATTCGCCGCTGTCGTCGCTCTCCGAATCGGGAGCCCTGCCGGACGGGGTTACGTTTACCGACAACGGAAACGGCACCGGCACGCTCAGCGGCACACCGACAACAGCCACCGGCAGCCCCTTCGCCATTGCATTCACGGCGAGCAACGGCGTTTTGCCCAACGCGACGCAAAATTTCACCCTCACAATCTATCCCCCGGGTGCGGCGCCCTCCGCCACATTCGTTGCCGAAGACGCGACAACGCAGGGGAGCTGGCAAGGAAAGTACGGCACGGATGGCTATGTGCTGGCGAACGTCACAGCACAGAGCATACCCGCATACGCCTCCTTCTCCGTTCAGAACCAGATCAATTACACCTGGGACGGAGAGCCGAGCAGTCCACGCGCGCTCCGGATTCCCGGCAGCGCCGGTGCGATCGCCGCCGCGTGGTACAGCAATTCAAGTTTCTATTTTGATTTGAACGAGGGCGCCGCCCCGCGCCAATTCGCGATGTATGCCGTCGATTGGGATTACGAAGAAAGAGCGGAAACCATTCAGATTTTCGATGCAAACAGCGGCGTCCTGCTGGACTCCGAAGCCATCTCCAACTTCAGCGGCGGAGTTTACCTGGTCTGGAATATTGCCGGGCACGTTCAGATCGTCGTCACTCCCACCACCGCTGCGAATGCCGTGATCAGCGGTGTGTTTTTTGGCGGAGAAGGAACTTTATCCACGCCAGATTTGGGCATCACGAAGTCGCACACGGGGAACTTCAGTCAGGGGCAGCTCAATGCGATGTACACGGTGAGGGTGTCGAACTTGGCGAATGCGGCTCCGACGAATGGGCCTGTGACGGTCACCGAAACGCTTCCTTCGGGGCTGGCTCTCGTGTCGATGACCGGAACGGGATGGAACTGCGCGGCGAACAGTTGTACTCGCAGCGACGCGCTGCAAGGCGGAGCAAGTTATCCGGCGATTACGGTGAATGTCAACGTGGCGGTCAACGCTATCTCGCCGCAAGTAAACCAGGTAAGCGTGTCGACCAACGGATCGGCAACGGCCAACGCGGTCGACTCCACCATAATCACGGCCGTTTCAGGCCCGGCGGCTGCTACGTTCCTCGCTGAAGACACAGCAACGGGAGGCAGCTGGGAAGCTGCGTATGGAGCGGATGGCTACGCCCTGGCCAACGTGGCCACGCAAGCGATTCCGTCCTATGCGTCGTTTGCCGTCCAGAATCAAATGAACTATACCTGGGCTGCCAGCACCGCCGATCCTCGTGCGCTGCAAGTACCGGGTAACTCGGGAGGGTTCGCGGCCGCCTGGTACAGTCATTCCAGCTTCAGTTTCGCTCTCAATGTGGGCGCGAGCTCACATCAATTCGCGATGTATGCCGTGGATTGGGACAACCAGGGAAGAGCGGAAACGATTCAGATCAGGGATGCGGCTTCCGGTTCCCTGCTGAGCAGTCGAGCCATTTCAAATTTCCATGGCGGAGCATACCTCGTCTGGACAATTTCAGGAGACGTCATCATCAGCGTGACCGCGAATAGCGGTCCGAACGCAGTGGTCAGCGGAGTGTTCTTCGGAGGCGGCTCGTCAAGCGTGGCCGCAATCGCTGCAACAGCGGGAACGCCCCAGAGCGCCAATATAGGAACTCCATTTGCGACGCCCTTGCAGGCGACGATTTTGAACAATGGAAATCCGGTGAGTGGCGTGACGGTGACGTTCACGGCTCCCGGCAGCGGGCCGAGCGGGACGTTCACCGGTGGCACAGCCACGGCAACCGCTACAACCAACTCCTCCGGCGTGGCAATGGCGCCGGCCTTCACTGCGAACAGCACGGTGGGAGGACCCTACGCGGTGACTGCCACCGCCTCGGACGTCTCGGGAACAGCGGCTTTTGCACTCACGAACATCCAGCCGAATGGCGCCGGCGCTTGCAGCAGTTCACCCTGCGCCAGCTTTGTGGCCTACGATTCGGTAACGCAGGGGAATTGGCAAGGAGTCTATGGCGCCGAAGGGTATTCTCTGGCCAATGCCGCGGCTCAAAAAATCTCCGCCTATGCGACATTCGCCGTTCAGAATCAGCTGAACTATACATGGGCTCCCAGCACGACCGATCCAAGAGCGCTGCAAATACCGGGAACCTCCAGCGGCATCGCCTCCGCGTGGTACAGCCCCGGTGCGTTTATCCTTGACGTCGATTTCACGGACGGCAACTCGCATCTGTTTTCGCTGTATGCCTTGGATTGGGACAACCAGGGAAGAGTAGAAACCGTTCAGGTTTTGGATCCAAGCACAGGCGCGGTGCTGGACGTCCGAAGCATTTCCAACTTTGGCAATGGTATGTATCTGACTTGGAATATTTCGGGACACGTGAAAATCAGCATCGCCTCCGTCATCGGCCCCAATGGCGTGGTCAACGGCGTGTTTTTCGGAGGCGGCGGCAGTTCGATCAGCGTTCTCGTAAACCCTCGGAGCATCAACTTGAGTTCAACCGGAACGCAACAATTCACGGCCACGGTGAACGGGACTGCCAACCAGGACGTGACGTGGACAATTAGCCCAGCGGTGGGCGGCATCTCGCCAACCGGCCTTTATACGCCGCCCGCGACGATTGCTGCCTCCCGGGTCGTGGGCATAATCGCGACAAGCAAAGCAAATGGAAGCTCCTATGGCACGGCCGTCGTCAACCTTACGGCCGGGGCGGTTGCAAACTTTGTTGCTTACGATTCGGTGACGGAGGGAAGCTGGCAGGGAGTTTACGGTGCCGACGGATATTCTCTGGCCAATGTTAGCGCCCAGAAAATCCCGTCCTATGCAACAGTCGTCGTTCAAGGGCAAGTTAACTACACATGGAATCCAAGCACCGGCGATCCGAGGGCGCTGCAACTGCCGGGAGAGACAGGCGGGATCGCTGCCGCCTGGTTTAGCCCCGGCTCATTCAGTTTCGATCTCAACTTCACGGATGGGAATTCACATCCGGTTGCGCTCTATGCTTTGGATTGGGACAACCAGGGGAGAGCCGAGACGATTCAGATTCAGGATGCGAATACAAACGCGGTGCTGGACATCCGAAACGTTTCCGCTTCGCCAACGGGATTTATCTGATCTGGAACGTCTCCGCGCACGTGAAGGTCAGCGTCACCTCCACTGCCGGCCCCAACGCCGTGATCAGCGGGCTGTTCTTCAAATAATGGTGGCCTTTAAAAAACGAAGACGATTGAGCTACAGGCGGGATGCAGCGGGTCTAGCAGGCGATTGCGGAAATCCAAGATGGGAATTCCGTGGTGGAAGCTCATGCCGAACGACCTACGAAGTGAATGCGGATATGCCGAAGGATGGATACTACGAGTACAACACTCTTATCGTAACTTCCGGTTGCAATTAATAACTCTACCCTCCTCCAAGCATGGACTCGCCAGTGCTGAAAAGGTGGCTTTCCTTATTTGAAAAATACTCCGTTGATTAGCGCATTGCTGCTCCCGGTCTTGGTGACGTTGATCTTCACGTGCCCCGAGATCTTCCACACCAGGTACACCCCATTCGTGAAGTTCGATAACGTCTCCACGTCCAGCTGATTGTTCGTCGCCGCATCCACCACCTGGATCGTCTCCGTCCGGTTGCTGCTGTCCCAATCCACCGCATACAGCGCGAACTGGTGCGTCCCTCCGTCCGTGAAGTTTACATCCAGGCTGAACGTCGCCGGGTTGTACCATGCCGCTGCGATCCTTCCCGTCCCTACTCCCGTCTGCAGCGCCCGCGGGTCCGTCGTTGTCGATGCCCACGTGTAGGTGATTTGATTCTGTAGTGCAAACGTCGCATAGCTCGGCACGTTCTGTGGCGTCACTCCCGCCAGCGCTGTCCCGTCGCTCCCATATACGCCCTCCCAGCTTCCTCCCGTCGTCGTGTCTGGCGGTGGCACAAACGTCGCCGTCGCTCCTCCTCCCGTCGTCCCCGTGCTCAAATTCACTGTCGCCGTTCCCGACGTCCCGTCCGCCAGCGTCGCCTTCACCGTTACCGTCTCCGCTCCCGTCAGCGTTGCCGGCGCCGTGTACAGACCCGCCGTCGTTCCCGAAAAGCTTCCC